>CASFGO010000001.1 GCA_949294335.1 uncultured bacterium
CGTTACACGCGACCGAGCAAGAGCTACCGCCCCACCTCTAACAAGACAATTGCACCAAAGTCTTTTTAAGCAATTAAGAAAAAATAAAAAAGGAAGGTTTCGAACCGGAGAAGGAGGTTCGAATCGCGCGAGGGAGCTGAGGCTGAAGAGTTTTGCAAGAGATGAAATCTTGAAGCATAACTCGTAATGCCGTTAAACGCGACCGAGCAAGAGCTTCCGCCCCAGATTTAAAAAGACTTTCGCAAGAAAGTTTTTTTAGCATTTAAGAAAAAATAAAAAAGGAAGGTTTTATCTATTGAAAGTATTTATAATTCTAATTTATAAAACTTTTTTATTAGAGTTTTTTCGTGTAGAATTTGAAAGAATTTTAATAAATGTAAAAAAAAATAGTTTTTAAAGCAAAAAATGTAAAAAAAATCCTTTTAATAACTATGTGTGTGTGAAAGGAGTTTTTATGGTAAATTTTTCATCTGTAAATCCAACTATTATGTTTAAAGGTGTTTCTCCCAAAAATAGAGGGGATAGTAATGTTAAAACAAATTCAAGTCAGGGAGTTTCTAATATTGATACTAAAAAGCAAATTCAAGAGTTAGAAAAAAGATTAAATGATATTTTAATGAATCCTCCACAAAATAGAGATGCAACGGATTGGGGTTATTATAATATTGCTTTAGATCGTTTGAGATCTCAAATTGATGAATTAAAAAAGAAATGTCCATTAGATAAAACAAACAAGGAAGAAGTTTTATTTAGTAAACCATCAGAAATTTTTGCTCCAAAACCAGCTGATAATATCAAGGGTTTAGGGATTTCATTCTGTCAGAATATTCCAGAAGATGATAAAGAATTTATAGAAAAGAATACTTATAAAGCTGTGCCAATATTTACTAATGCTAGAACAGTTGAAGAGATGATAAGAATTGGTAAACGTGATGGTTTAAATATTGAATTATATCCTGATAAAAATAATGAATATCATTTAGGTATAAAAAATGTATGGGATAAAGGACAGTATTTTAATATTGATAGAGATTCTGTTGGTATGAAATATGAAAAACTTGATGCAAATGACCCTTATATTGATCAGGATTGGGCTAAACAAAATGCCGATGAAAATGGACAAGTTGATAATGTTGCTGTCGTTGCAAATGCAAAAAATACTAAAATCTTGAATAAATCATATGTACATTCAGATGGTGAAAAAATTTCAGATTCTGATATGGTAAATTGGTCAGGCTTTATGGTTCATAAAGATCCAAAAGCTATTGTAAATGCTGTTGCATTTGATGAACCAAGAACATTACAAACATTAGAAGGTGAAATAAATACAGATGTTACAATGGGTGATGTCGAGGGTTATGTTTACAATGATTTTAAACAATTAAAGAAACAGATTTTACCTGATAAAAAAGGATATTCTAAATTGAAGGCAAATCCAGAGGATCCAAATTCTGCAAAATTTATTGAACTATTAAAATCAGGGAATGATGAAGAGGCCTTAGCATTATTACGTCAGGCTACATCAGATTCTATGAAACGACAACCAAATAATTAGTAGATATTTTAATAGGCAAAAATATTTTTTGCGTGTTTTAAATTAGTATGAATATTATTTCAACACAAACTTTTGGAACAATACATAAAACTAATTATAATTACTCAAGAAATTGTGGGTTATTATTTAACCCACAATTTTCTTTCGATACTGTCTCTTTTCAAGGGAAAAGAGATTTACTTGATTTGTCAGAGAAGACAATTTTTTCTAGGATTGATAAATCAATAAAGAATAAATCTAATTTTTTAGGTCAGGGCTGTGAAGGAAAGGTTTATAAAATAGAAGATAGTGAATATTGTGTCAAAATTCCTTCTAATAAGTTATTTTCAAAGAAGATTAATTACAAATCGGATTTTACAAAAGAAGTTTCAGAAAAAGATAAGATTAATCATATAGTTGCAAGATTAGGTGATGGGGCTGTTATTATGAAAAGAATAGAAGGGACTCCTGTTTGGAAAACTGGTATGGATGTTAAATCTGCTAAAAAAGTCGCAAAGGATGTTGCAGCTCTTCCTCTTACGTCTTATAAAGGTTTTTTAAAACAGATTGCTGATGCCCATAATAATGGAATGATGTTTGATCCATTTAACCATAATGTTATTATTGATAAAAATGATAAAACAATTACAGTAATTGATTTTATTGATAATTCAGGGTTAACTTTTGAAGAATTGAATCCGTTGCAATTAATGTATTTAACCTCTACAAATAAGTATTCGACTACTGAGCATAAAGAAAGAATAGCAAAAAGTATTTTAAATGCAGCATTAGAAGAATTTAAACCATCTCAGGAACCTTGTTTAGATGTTAGTCAATTTGATTTTAATTCATATTTAAAAATGTTAGATTCTCAAAAAATAATTAAATATAATAATCAAATGGATAAAAAATTATCTAATTTAGTTGATATGAAATATTTTGAATTGCAAGGTGAAAATAATAAAGAAGAGTTATCAGATTTGCTTACTGATATTAAAAATATGGTTAATAAGTAGAAAAAAGAAGCCCAATTATAGGGCTTCTTTTTTATTTATAAATTATTCATAATATCTTGAGTTATAAGTTCTTTTGTTAAGTGATATCTTTGGTAGAGTTCTTTAAGAGGTATTCTGTCAGTAAATTCTTTTTTCGCTCCAAAGTTTATAACTTTTATATCAGAATTTGAGTAAAATCTTGAGATTTTTTCTCCAAAACCGCCATCAAGACAACCGTCTTCTAGAGTTATTACAAGTTTATGATTTTGCTTAAGTTCATTTAATAACTTTTCATCAACTCCTGTTAAATAGCAAGGATTTATTAATGTTGCGTTTATTCCTTGTTTTTTGAGTTCTTCTTTTACATCTTTACCTAAACTAAAGAAATTACCCGCTGCAATTATTGCTACTTTGTCACCTTTTTCAATTACTTTGAATTTATTTAAAATAGAATAATCAGTTTTATCTTTTATTCCTGTTGAAACTAAATCACCGGTAGGGACTCTTATTGCAACAGGGTATT
This sequence comes from uncultured bacterium, assembly GCA_949294335.1. GTDB lineage: Bacteria > Cyanobacteriota > Vampirovibrionia > Gastranaerophilales > Gastranaerophilaceae > UMGS1585. The sequence continues at coordinate 3,053 of CASFGO010000001.1, forward strand.
TTGTTTGATTAACAGACCAATCAAGCATTGCTAAATATTCTTCTTTATTAGTTGGTGATAAATAAACAATATTTGGGATATTGCTTATTAACGGAATGTCAAAAATCCCTAAATGTGTCATATCTGTATCAGTTATTCCTGCTCTATAAACAAGAATTGTTGCAGGAGAATTATTTAATGCTAAATCTTGAGATAATTGATCATATGCTCTTTGAATAAATGAACTTGCAACACAAAGGATAGGTTTTTCTCCATTTGTTGCAATTCCTGATGCGTAGGCTACTGAATGTTGTTCTGCAATTCCTACATCTACATATCTGTCTCCTAATTTACTCCTAAAATCTGGTGTAAAATTAAAACTTCCTGGAGTTGCAGGGTTGATTGCAATTATTGATTTATTTTTAAGGATATAATCTGTTGTAATTGAGTTATACGTTTCTTTGTTTTCTGTTTTTTTCTTATCCATAAATCCAGCTAATTGCCAGTGGTACATTTCTTTATTTTCTTCTGCAGGTTTGTAGCCTTTACCTTTTAGAGTATGAATATGAACAACTGTTGGTTTATTTGTATCTTTAACCTTTTGGAACGCTTTTATTAATTCGTTAATATTATTGCCTTCTTCGACATAATAGTAATCATATCCAAGAGCTTTGAATATGTTATTTTGAGCTTGTCCTTTTGTTGCTCTAAGCTCTCTTAAGTTTTTATAAAGTCCGCCTTGATTTTCAGCGATAGACATTTCATTATCGTTTACGATTATTATAAAATTACTATTTAAAACAGCTGCATTATTAAGCCCTTCGTATGCTTCTCCTCCTGATAGAGAACCATCTCCAATAAGTGCAATTATATTATATTTATCACCTTTAATATCTCTAGCTTTTGCCATGCCAGTTGCAAGACTAATAGATGTAGAAGTATGACCTAAAATAAAATGGTCGTGTTTACTTTCTTTTGGATTTGAGTAACCAGAAATTTCTGGGTGGTTAATTGGATCCGTAAAAGCCTCTTTTCTTCCGGTAAGCATTTTATGAGGGTATGTTTGGTGAGAAACATCAAACACAAATTTATCTTGAGGAGAATTAAAAACATAGTGCATTGCAATAGTTGCTTCTACTATTCCTAAATCTGGTCCTAAGTGACCACCAACTTTGTTAACTCTGTTTAGTATTCCTTCTCGGATATCTTGAGCTAGTGATTCCATTTGTTTATTTGATAATTTTTTTAAATCCTGTGGAGAATTTATTTTATCAAGTGTATTTGCAAAGCCATTCTGCGCAAACATTAATGTTATTAATATTGCAAAAATCTTTTTAAACATTTTTTAAACCCTCTCTATATATTTGATAATTTCCTAAATCTCTAAAATTCCAATTAATGTTTCTTTTAACTATTTTAGCAGGGTTGCCTGCAATTACAACATTTGTTTCATCGAATTTTTTAGTAACAATTGAACCCCATCCAACAATGCTATCTGCTGAAATTTTTGTATTTTTACCTATTTTAACATCTTTTCCGACCCAAACATGGTTTCCTATTTCAATACTTTCACTAAAGTTTAGAGGGTTTCCATCTAAATCTGTTACGGTGTGAACATCTGTACACCAAACATCAATTCCCCAAGAGAACATACAGTCATTTCCAATAGAAATTGAGGTGTTGCTATCTTGTAAAAATAATCTAACTCCACAAAATATAGTATTATCTCCAATATCTATTTTACAGTTATTTGCATAACGATTAACCCCTGGATCTATTGTATCTTCCGGAGGGTTTCCAACATTAATCATTAGACCTGTTAGGCCTATTGATTCGTTTACTGGAAATAATAATTTTCCAAGGTTTATTGAGTTGTTGTTTCCAAAAACATAAATATTTAAACCTTTTAATTTATCAAACTTTTCCTCGCTATCTGCTTTAATTTTTACAGTATTATTTTCACCTGTTAGGTGAATAAATTCTACGTTATTTTTAATAACTTCTTCGTTGTTTGGTAATTCTAAAATAATTTTATTTGTCATACTATTCTCCTTTATAAATAAAATTATAAAACTTGATAGTTACTCTCAGTCAATATATTAGTTATTAAAAATAGTTCAATTAACTATGTTTATATTATTTTTATTTTTTACTATTTGGTGGTAAGGAGAAAAATTATATGAATATGTTTTGTTTTCAGTGTGAACAGACAGCTCATGGTAAGGGTTGCATGGTTCAAGGTGTATGCGGTAAAAAAGCTGATACTGCAAATTTACAAGATGAATTAACAAGCGCATTAATAGAGATGGCAAATTGTGCTGAGAAAAATGGTTTCCATACTGATATTTTGATAAATGGTTTATTTACAACAATTACAAATGTTAATTTTGATGATGAATCTATCAAAAAGTATATAGAAAAAGTAAAACGCCATATTAATTGTGATTCTAATTTTGATATCAAAGCAGTATGGGATTGTGATGAAGATGTAAGAAGTTTAAAATCATTGATATTGTTTGGTCTAAAAGGTATGGCAGCATATGCCCATCATGCGAGAGTTTTGGGTTATAAAGATGCAGATGTTGATAATTTCTTTTATGAAGGATTGCAAGCAATATCTAAAAATTATTCCGTAGATGAATTGTTGCCTTTAGTCTTAAAGACGGGTGAAATAAATTTAAAATGTATGGAACTTTTAGATAAGGCAAACACTGAAACTTATGGAAATCCAGAGCCAAGAAAAGTTACAACAAATATTAAAAAAGGACCTTTTATTATTGTAACAGGTCATGATTTAAAAGATTTAGAATTATTATTAGAACAAACCAAGGATAAGGGTATAAATATTTACACTCATGGTGAGATGTTACCTTGTCATAGTTATCCCAAATTGAATAAATATCAACATTTGAAAGGGAATTTTGGTACAGCTTGGCAAAACCAACAAAAAGAATTTGCAGATGTTCCTGCTCCAATTCTGTTTACAACAAATTGCATAATGCCAGTAAAAGATAGTTATAAAGATAGAGTATTTACAACATCAGTAGTTGGTTATCCTGAAATGGTACATATAGGAGATGATAAAGATTTTACTCCTTTAATAGAAAAGGCTCTAGAACTTGGTGGATATAAAGAAGATAAGCAAATGACAGGTATCAATGGTGGGCATGTTTTAACTGTTGGTTTTGGACATAATACAGTTTTATCTGTAGCAGACAAGGTTATTGAATCAGTAAAATCAGGAGATATAAAACATATTTTTTTAGTAGGTGGTTGTGATGGTGCAAGACCTGGTAGAAATTATTATACTGATTTTGTGAAACTAGCTCCTAAAGACACATTAGTATTAACATTAGCTTGTGGTAAATATCGATTTAATGATTTGGACTTAGGAGAAATTAATGGTATTCCAAGATTATTAGATATGGGACAATGTAATGATGCATATTCAGCAATAAAAGTTGCGGTAGAATTATCAAAAGCATTTAATTGTTCAGTAAATGAATTACCGTTATCTCTTGTGTTATCTTGGTATGAACAAAAGGCAGTATGTATTTTGTTGACTCTTTTATATTTAGGAATAGAAAATATACGCTTAGGTCCAACATTACCTGCATTTGTTTCAGAAAATGTCTTGAATATTTTAGTTGATAAATATAAAATTAAACCAATAACAACAGCAGAAGCTGATATAAAGGAAATATTAGGAAATGACAGGAATAATTAATTTAACAGATATAGAATATCAAGATAGTATAAATAAGAAATTAGTATTCGATAATGAGCAGAGTTCTTTAACTCTGCTCTCATTTAGAGCAGGAGTTGAGCGTAGCTTGCATTGTGATGAAAAAGATGAAGTAGCTCAGATAATAGAGGGTATAGCAGATGTAACAGTAGGTGAGAATGTTTATCGATTAAGAGCTGGTGAGATGATTGTAATGCCTGCAAGGGTTTTGCATGGATTGAAAGCTGTTGAAGATACAAAAATGTTATTACTTCGTCCTAAACATACTCATAACTAGCAAAAAATATTTTGAGATGTTTTATATTCTACATAGTAAATAATTATGGAGAATATAATGGATATTAAGAATACAACAAGTCCACATTTTGGTGGTTTTAAAAAGATAGTTGGGACACCAAATCAAATTAAACAAATTCGTAATAATATTCCTGATAAATATTTGACTTTAGCAGTAAAGAAGAAGCCTGATAAGACTGCATTATATTTATTTTCAGGTAAGCATTTTGATAAATTAATTAAGGTTGCAAAGAAAAACTGTAATTTCTTTGAAATCCGTCATAATGTTGAAAAATTTATGAAAGAGACACCAAAGAAACTTTCATTTGAAAAGGCATCAAAGAAATTAGAAAAAGGGAAATTATAATATTTTTCTAAGGTTTTCTACTAAGTTGTTTGCTATATGAGCTCGATTACAAGGTTCTCCAATAGCTAAGTTATTAATGTCTTGTTCAAAGTTTTCAGGAAGTATTTTGCAATTGTTTTTTGCAAATTCAACTAGTCTTTTCTCTCCAGGGTGTAAAATTTTGTTTTTTGCAAAAATAATATCAAAATAACTAGCAATAAATGCAGATGTTCTATGGTTAACACTTATCCAATCTTTTCTTTCAATCGCAGATTCTATTTGTTCATAGTATGAAAACATAACATCCTTTAGATAATTAAAATTTTTTTTGATTATATTTTGTGCTAGTTTTTCAGGGTATGGGGTTCTTGTTATATCTTGTAAATTTTTAAACCACCCATTTTTATCATATAGAATTTTCGATTTATTTACATTATCTACAAAACATGTTGTATAGCCTAAAGATGAATTATATTTTTGCCAAACCCATTTGATATTATTTTCAATGCTTTCAAGTGAACGGTACATAATATCTATTGGTTTACCTGTATTTTTTAAATAATATACATCTCCTGTTTCAAAATAATGATTATCAATTTCTGGATTAACTGAATATTTTTTCGCAATTTCTTTTCGTTTATTTATATCAGGTTCTTTTGTGCAGTAAATATATAAGTCAAAATCAGATTTATTATCATCACTTTTTACTGCAGAAGATCCTCCTAGAACTATAGCTTCTACTTCATCAAATTGTTTGTAATCATTTACCATTTCATTTAAGATTTTTTGATTTTGCATAATTTATTCCTCAAAAATTTAATCAATTCACCTAAATAAGTAGTTGCAATAATTCCTATTACAAAATAAAAATAAGTCGATTTCATTGGACAATAAAACCAATAAATATCTGAATTGTTTTTAATATTAAATGGGATACCTTTTATTGCTAATGCTGTATAAGTTATCAGATTAAATACTAATAAATGGTTTGCCATAATATGATAAGTATTTATTCCTATTTTATGTAGGAAATCCCAATTTTTAATATGTTCATATACAAGATTAATTATAAATAAGCTCATCCAAATACCTGTTAAGCTTGTAATAATTGGGACTATCCAATTATCAAATTGACCCCAAACTAGAATATAACTCAATCCTATTCCATCCATTGGTGTATAGTCAGCATTTGTCAACCAAAGTAGGCTTTGTATTCCTATTACAGAAAAGAAAATTTGTGGAGTGAATATGTTATATTTTCCTTCAATTTTTGTCGTATAAATATGTCCTAAGTGTATGAATAATAATGAGAACATTGTTCTTAGAAGATATAAAATATAAAGGTTTTGATTAAATCTTTCAAGTTGTATAGCTAACAATGCTATAACAAAATAAAAAATTGTATTAAGTTTAGTTTTATTCAAAATTTTATAAACAATTAAAGATGTAAATAATTGAGGAACAAACCATAATGGAGATGTTAAATCAATTTGATGTCCTGTTAAAAATGGGATTAATAATTCATTTTTCAAAGTAATCGGCATTCCCCAAAATTTACCAACAATTGGAGTTATTAAGATAGTTATTCCAAGATATATTATGGAATAAATTATGTATGGTTTCATAAGACTATTGAATCTGCGTTTTACAAATTCAATAAATGAATAATTTTCTTTAAATAACATTCCTGCTATAAAGAAAAATAATACAACTTGAAACGAATATGGTGGAAACATTGGAATAAGAGAAAATTCCAAATGCCCAGAAATAACAATTAATATAGCAAGTGCTTTTAAAAGATTAATTTTATTATTAAAATTTTCCATAATAATTACTCCGGAACATTCATAATTATATGCAGAAAATTTTATTTTTAAATCAATTTAATCTCCAAATTTCAAAGTTTAGATAGAAGGCGAACAATACCCAAAAGAGATATGGTATGAGTAAGTATGCTGATAGTTTAGAATATTTATAAAAACATTTTATTGTTTTATAAATAAAATAAACTAATAATCCGCATATTATAAGAGCTAGTTTTATATTTTTGTTAATGAAGAATGTAGGACTCCATAATAAGTTAAAAAATAATTGTAATCCCCAAAAAGTAAGCGGAGTTAGTTTATTTTTTAAATCACCTGTTCTAAGGAATAATATTAGTGATATTAAAATAGTAATATATAAAAATATCCATACAGGAGTAAAAATCCAATCAGGTGGACTTAATAACGGTTGATTTAAACTATGATACCAATCCATATTTTGCATATAAATATTATGATTTAATATTTCTATTATTTTATCCCCTCATTAGTTAACCAATCGATTAGTGGCTTTTTTTCTCCAAATTTGATATTAAATCCTCTTTCAAAATCTTCACTTGTTAATAAATTATGATTAATATTAAATGCAAGAGGTTTGTTTTTAGGATTGATTTTGTTTACTTTTTCTTCTGATATTTCATTGTTATCCATTACATTTGAATAATTTAATCCTTCGTAACAACAAAAAGGTGTTTTAATAATATTGTTATCAGCATTTTCCATAAGCCCAAATGTTCTACATACAATACCTCTATAATTATATACAGAGCATTCATTATTGATTAAAAACGGACATTCATATCTGAACAAATCTTCTTTAGATTTAATTTTGTCTTCTTTAATTTTATCAACTTTTTGAGAGATTATATCTCTAGTTTCTTTATCTAGTTGAAGGTAGCCTTTTAATAGATATTGAACCTCAAGAAAAGAATAAGGGAATTGAGCATTTTTGCAGCACTTGGCACATCCTTTTTTGCAAAAAATATAATCTTTTTGTGAATCAAAAAATCCTTCCAATTTATTATTTAGGTATTCTAAAAAAGCAATATAATTTTGAATCATATAATAATTATTATACAAAAAAGAAAACAGGGCAGGTGTGTAGGCTGCCCTGTCCTTCAAATTAAAGGATTATTCTGGCCTAATCTTTTTCATATATGTAATAGTTCTTCTTAACACATAAAATATAATAGTTTCTGAATTATATATTATTTTTTCTGAATTGGGAATATGTTCTCGAAAAATTGAAATAAATTGTTACAAAAATCACTATTAAGTGTAAAAGCTACATTTAAAGCGATATTCAAAGTAATTAATTTTTATATTCAAAAGCCATACAACCACCATTTTTTATCATGTATTCATTAACGTTTATGTTGTTGATATAGAGAATTCCTACATTTCTATTGTACCTATTATCTACATCAGTAAATTTTACAGTAACATTGTTTTGGTTTTGTAATAGGTTGGCTAGTATGGTTTTAGATTCTTTACCTTTTTCTACAACTTCTTCTATTGTTATTTTATTGAGGTATGCTTGTTTGTATGCTTTATCTCTTTTAGATGTCTCGTAACAATCGATGCCTGATAGTCTTATACTGATTTCTTTTCCGTTTACTATTCCTTTTACAGTATCACCGTCAGTTATTTTGGTTATTTTTATATTATCAAGACAAACTTTTGAACAAACAATTTCACAAGAGGTGAATATTATAAGCATTAAAATCAACAAATTTTTCATAAATATAATAATCTGAAAAATGTAGTAGGGTGTCTATCGCTCAGTTGACTATTTTTTATACTGCAATATATTTTTGTTTAACTGCTTTTACAACTGTTTCTACAAGAGTATTAGTTTTTAGTTTATTTTGGATATTTTTAATAGTTTGTGAATATTTCCAACGAGTAATTTCTAAACCTTTTATAATATCTTTTTGTTTTGCTCCAAGAGCTAATAAAGAGAGGATGTTATCTTCTAAATTTGTAAGTACAATATCTTCCATTTTTATTCCCTTTATGTATAAAAAGTAGTAAATTGTATAAAATATGATAATTCATGAGTATTTTACTCAGTAAAAATCATAAATCAAGTAGTTATTCTCTTTATGTGCATTAGTATTTTTTATGGATGATGTTACATTGTATTTATGTCAAAAATAAAGAAAATGTTTGGGAATAGAATAAAAGAATTACGAGTTGATAAAAATTTGACTCAAGAAACTTTGGCTGAAATTGCTGGATTAGACCAAAGAACAATAAGCCATAGTGAAAATGGACATTCAATGTCTATGAAAACGTTACAATTATTGATAGATTCTTTAGGAGTTTCTGAAGAGGAATTTTTTCAATTAAAAACAATTTTAGATAAATCTGATGATGAAATAAAAGCAGAATTATTCAGTATAATCCCAAATCTTAGCAGTAGTGATTTGAGAAGATTGTATAAAATTGTTAAAGCATTAGATGACTAATTTTATATTATAATTGTTTTATGAAAATAGTATTTGCAACAGGAAATCCTCATAAATTACAAGAGGTTAATGATATAGTTAAAGGTTCAGGCATTGAATTTGTTTTGCCTAATGAAGGTTTTAATCCTATAGAAAATGGCTCAACCTTTGAAGAAAATTCTTTAATCAAAGCAAAAGAAGCATATCGAGTTTCCGGCATGATGTGTTTAGCCGATGATACAGGATTATGCGTAGATGCACTCGATGGTGCTCCAGGGCTATATTCTGCAAGGTATGCAGGAAGCCAAAAAGAAAAAATTGAAAAACTTTTAGGGGAGCTTAAAGGTGTTGAAAATCGCTCTGCTAAGTTTGTTTGTTGTATGACTCTATTGAATGATAAAGGCGAAATGATTTATCAGACAACAGGGGTTTGCAATGGCTCAATTATAAAAGAAGCAAAAGGGATTAATGGATTTGGGTATGATCCAATATTCGAAGTTGCTGGCATGGGCTGTACAATGGCTGAGATGAGCGAAGCAGAAAAAAATAAAATCTCACATCGTGCTAATGCATTGGGTGATGTAATAAATTATCTGGAATCTCTTTAGCTTTTTTAGCTGCAAGCATTCTGCTTGTTTTTAACATAAAGATTAGTGGAATAATCATTATTGCTAAAAATGCGATAAGTAAAAATACATCATAAAAAGCACATAATTTAGCTTGCCCTAACATTTCTCTATACATCGCACCATACGCTTTTTTATTTGCATACACAGGCGCATAATATGTCATAAATTTATGTTGAAGGTTGGATAAATGTATTCTAAACATAGGGTTATGCCAACTTAAATGTTCAACAAGATAATTTTGATGAACTTGTGAAACCCTTGTAATGAATGTAGATGCCATAGCAGTTGATATTGCTGTTATTATATTTTTAAATAAAGCATGTAATGATGCTGCATCAACTCTTTTATCTCCTGGTAAAGTTAAAAACGATAATGCCGTAATAGGTACAAATGCTGCAGAAACCCCAACGCATAATAGTAAATTAGGAATTATAATTGCGCTCAATGATGCTGTTGTACTTAATTGACTCATCCACAAAAGGGAAGCAGCCATAATAGTAAATCCTGTAGCTGTTAAAAGTCTAGGTTCAATATATTTTGATAATTCACCAAAAACAATTAAACCAACTAAACATACAATGGCTCTAGGAAACATAACAAATCCTGCCATAGAAGAACTATAACCTAATAAAGCTCTTACAAACATCGGAATGAGTAAAAGTGTTGAATATAAAATCATATTAATAAAAGAACTAATCATTGTTCCATATAAAAAATTTCGGTCTTTAAATACTCTAATATCAATTACTGGATTATGCGTTTCCAGTTCCCAAACATAGAAGAAAACAAAAGAACAAACGCTAATTCCTGTAAGCCAACATACCCAAGTTGTATCAAACCAGTTGAATTGTTCTCCTTTATCAAGGACTATTTGCATACATCCCATTGCTAAACATATTGCACAAAAACCAACAATATCAAAAGGTCTTCTTTGTTCTTTCGGAACAGGTTTAGTATTCGGCAGCATAAATTTAATAAGTATAATTGATAAAATACATAATGGTATATTTATAATAAATACCCATTTCCAAGAAAAATTATCAGTTAAGAAACCTCCCATATACGGTCCTACAAGTGGAGAAAACATTGCAGCAACACCGAATAGTCCCATTGCAACTCCTCTTTGGTTAGGAGGGAATGCTTCTAATAGGATAGCTTGACATATTGGTAATATACTTCCACTTCCAATTCCTTGAACAAGTCTTGCAAGAATTAACATATGTAAGTCTTTTGCTAATATACAAAATAAACAACCCAAGGTAAAAACAATGATACAGTATATTAAATATTGTTTTTGCCCAAAAAAGTTTGCAAGATATGTTGTAACAGGTAACATTACCCCACCTGCAATGATATAGCAAGTTACGACAGTGTTTGCTTCATATTGTGTTGCTCCAAAGTAACCTGCAATATCAGGTTGGCAAACATTTGTTGCAGAAGATGCTGCTAATGATAAAAATGCAGGCAACAATACTACAAGTGCAATAATATATGGATTAAGTTTTCGTTGAGCTGTTTCCATTATTATTTAACCTTAACTTTTGGAACAACAGACATTCCTGGAACAATATTGTATTTAGAAATATCTTCTTCAAATACAATTTTTACAGGTACACGCTGAACAATTTTTACATAACTCCCAACTGCATTTTCAGGAGGGAATAAACTTGATTTAGCTCCTGTTGCTCTTTGAATACTTTCTATCCTTCCTTTAAATCTTTTGCTTGGATAGGTATCAATTTTAATTGATACAGGTTGTCCCGGATTCATGTGTGTTAATTGAATTTCTTTGAAGTTTGCAACAACCCAAACTTTTTTAGGTACGATTTGCATTAAAGGTTGTCCAATTTGAACATAGTTTCCTTTTTCAACACTTCTTGCAGAAACTTTACCTGATTGAGGTGCATATATTTTTGTATATGATAAATCAAGTTTTGCTTGCTCAACTTCTGCTTCTAACCTTTGGATTTCTGCTTCAACTGCATCAATTTTAGCCTGATGAGATTCAAGAGCAGATTTTAATGATTTAGTTTTTTCAGTCGCTCCTTTGTAATTAGCTTTTGCAACTGTTAAATGAGTTTTACTGTTGTCATATTCTTGTTTAGATGCAATTCCTGATTTGTACATCTCATCATATCTTTTGTAATCTTTTTGAGCAAAATCTAATTTTGAACTTGTTGATGTAATATCTTCATAAGATTCTTTCAAATTAGAACTTTTCATTTCTACATCTTTTTGTGAAACTTTTAATTGGGCTTTTGCCTCTGCAAGTTTTGCTTCTGCTTGATGAAGTTTTACTTCATAATCATTTGGGTCAATCTCTAAAAGTAAATCCCCTTCTTTTACATCATAGTTATCATCTACAAGTAATTTAACAACAGGACCTGATACACGTGGTGCAACTGAAATTAATCTTCCTTCAACAAATGCGTCATCTGTTGATTGATAAAATGTAGAATGAATTGCTGCAAAAATTCCAAGTAAAAGCAATATTCCTGCAAGAATAGAAGGTACTAATACTCGTTTTTTAAAATATTCAGGTCTATCATCATTTTGTTTATTTTTATTATTGCTATTTATTTTTTCGTTATTTGTTTCTGTCATAATTAACCTCTAACATTGAATTTTTACTTCTTGTTCAAGGTTTCTACGGAATATATCCAATGCTCTAGAACAAATTTCAAGTTCTTCTTTGCTTACTCCTGTAACACTTGTTTTCCATATATCTAGTACAGTTGGGAGAATATTTTCATAATATTGTCGCCCTTTGTCAGTTAAGAAAATTTTGTATATTTTTCTTTTATTAACATCTGCTTTTTTTGTTATTAATTCCATTTTTTCAAGAATTTTGAGTAATCTTGTAATATTTGGTCTGTCTTTTAATGTAATATTGGCAATTTGCCTTTGATACATTCCATCATTTTCTGATAGAACCGCAAGTATTGTAAATTGTTCAGGTGTAATTTCATGGTTTGCTTCACTAAATTTTTGCATTGCAAATGTTCGGCTTAGCTTTCCTACCCTAACCAATTTTACGCCAATTTTACTTTTTAAAATATTCTCTAATTCCATAATCCTTTAACCTTGTGTTATCATCATAACACAAAGAGAATTTCTAAATCAACTTAAAATTAAAAAAGATTGAATTTTAAAATTCAATCTTTTTTAAGTCTTTTTCAATTAATTCATAAAAATCCTTGGATATATTATTGAAATTTGTTAAATTTATAATGTATGGAATATTACTATTATCAAATAAGTTTTTTATAGTCTCAATATCATCTAAATTAATTTCTTTATCGCTTTTGACTAATATATCTAAATCGGATAATTTTCTAAAATTATCCTTAGTTCTAGAACCATATAAGAAAAAATCATATTTTTCTTTAAAAGGATATAAAATATTTTTTATTATTTTGTATTCATTATCAGATACACCTTTAATATTCATTGTTATCCTTTTCTTTTAATTTATCTATTAAATATTTTGCATCTTCTAAGAAATCAGGAATTATATCTAATAGTTGTCTAGACTTTTCAATATTATATTCATGAGCTGTTTCATTACGTTTTTGATAGTATGATTTCCATTTTAACCAATCATTTGCGAAACCATACCCTTCCATAAATCTGAAAATGTTATTCATTGTTAGTTCTTGATCAGTTTTTCCATATTTTTGAATAAACAATTTTTTCATAAACTTCCAAGCAGTTTCAAGTGTATATTCAAAGCGCTTAACGCATGAATCACAAATATATTCAAGTAAAATTGAGTCCTGATTTTTTAAATAATCTTGATACGATTTATTTAATGTGTTATATGCGTTTTCTAAATTAGAAAAATTTAGTTTATCCATTTATTTTAGTTCCTTTAAACATTTCTTTTATACCGTCAACTGAACTTAAAATTCCTGTTGCTTCATAAGGCATATAAACAATTTTGTTGTCTTTACCTGATGTAATACTTGTCATTGTTTCTAAATATTTCATTGCAATTAAGTATTTGTCAGGTTGTCCTTTATCAGCTAATGCATCAATAATTTTTTGAATAGCTTGTTTTTCACCATCAGCTTCTAAAATTCTTGCTTGTGCAATACCATCGGCTCTTAGGATAGATGCTTGTTTGTCACCTTCTGCTTTATTAATTGCTGCCTCTTTTTCCCCTTCAGCTTTTAATATTGCAGCTTTTTTAAGTCCTTCTGCTTCTAAGATTGCAGCACGTCTGTCTCTTTCTGCTTTCATTTGTTTTTCCATAGCTGTTTGAATATCAACAGGAGGAATAATATCTTGAAGCTCAACCCTATTAACTTTTACCCCCCATTTGTTTGTTGCTTCATCTAAAATTGCTCTTAATTCTTGATTTATTTTATCTCTTGAAACTAATGTTTCATCTAAGTCAATTTGACCTACTAAGTTTCTTAATGTTGTTTGAGTTAATTTTTCAATAGCTTCAGGTAGGTTTTGGATTTCATAAACTGCTGATTTAGGGTCAACAATTTGGAAATATAATAATGCATTTATGCTTATTGAAACATTATCTTTTGTAATAACATTTTGTCTTGGAAAATCATAAACAGTTTCTCTCAAATCAATTCTTTCTTTTTCTTTTATATAAGAATAAGTTTTTCCATCAATTCCTTTTTGTGTAACTTTCCATGCAATAGGTCTTGGGGTTTCAAGGATTGGGAATATAAGATTTAATCCTGATTCTAAAACCCTTTCAAATTTCCCGAGTCTTTCAATTATAACAACTTCTGCTTGTTTAACAATAATTACACCTTTGGTTACAAAAAGAATCGCAGTTGCAATCAATAATACAGTTACTAAAAACATAATTTAATTCCTTTCAACAAACATAATAAGACTATCGTGTTTAATGATTTTAACGTTTTCTCCCACAGAGATTTCATTATTATCAAGGATTCTAGCTTCCCATCTTTCATCATAAATAGAAATTGCACCTGATGTTTGAGTAATAGTTTCAATAACTTTTGCAGTTTTTCCAATATATTTATTTCCCATGCCGGTAGTTTGTTCTTTAGACGTTTTTCTATTCATAAGCATAGGTCTTAAGAATACCAATAGAATAAGTGCAATAATAACAAAGCTAATGAAAAGCACATTAATATCATTAATAAATATAGAAGCGATTGCAGTAATAAAAGCTGCAATCGCAAAATTTAGAAAAAACATTACAGGAGTGAACATTTCAAAAACAAGAAATGCTAACCCTATAATAACTAATAATTGCCATATAACCATAAAAATACCTTAATATTGGTCGTAAACAAAAACAACGGTTAACTATTTATTGATAAGTTCGTTAATATCATTAACCATTTCGTCAGGATCAAATCCGTGAACTTTAGCACCTGCTTCTAAATTTTCGAAACGAGCTGCAGCACAACCAATACAACCTAATCCGTATTTAGCAAAAACTTCTAAACTTTCAGGATATTGTTGAACTATATCCATAATTCCCATTTCTTTTGTAACTTTTTTTTCCATAATTTGCTCCTTATATTGATGAAAATTTTTTATTAATTTTTTATCAAAAAAATTGACAAAACAAAAAATATCATTAAATAAATTGTACAACAAAAAGAGAGGTTTTGAAAGATGGGTTTTATTAAAAATTTATTTAACAATGAGTCAACAGTTATCGGTTTATGTGACTTAAAAAGAAAGCAAACAGAAAATATTATTTATGAAACAAAAGCTTATGTTTTAAATCAATTATTTATGAACACTCCGGAAAATAATATTTTACTTCAAAGAGGTTTTTAGAACATACATCTCATATTCTTAATATACATATTCAATCCTAACGGACATCAAGCGGGAAAACAATGAAGGTTAACATTTAAACAGGTTATTAAAGGTTTTATCCCGCTTGTTTGTCAGTTAGAAAAATTGAGATTTAACCTATTTTGTTAAGTTTAGCACCTGCATTTTTAACAACTCCTGTTAATGGATTTTGAGGTGTTGTAACAGTTGTTGGGGGTGTTGGTTGAGGTGCTTCTTTAACAGCATTTTTAAGTGCTTTTAGATTAGGTGCTTTAGCTTTAAAATTTACTCCTACTGCTTTTACTGCCATAATAAATCTCCTATTTAACTACACACTAACTTTTTAAAAAGTTGTGTTAATAATAGTGTTTTTTTTTGTGTTTGTCAAAAAACTGTAACATTTTTTAATAATAAGTGTATAAATTACAATTTTATATATATTGGATGATATGTAAGTTGGATTTTTTTAGGGCAAATTTCGTTATATTTGTTCTCAAAATTTATTAAATCTGATTTTGTCCAATGTCTTGGTTTTATTGAATTTACTCCTGTTAGTTTTAGATGTTTTAGAACATCTTTAGCCGAATTAAATTCTAGAGAAAGTTTTTCTTCTATAATTTCAGAGGGGGTAAATATTTTTTTTAGGTTTTCTAATGAATAATAATTTAAACCTACATTTGTTATATTTGTTATTTCTTTTAAATTATCTTCTCCAAATGTTGAAAATATAAGTTCTCCATTTGGGTTTAGTTGTTTTTTCAGCTTTTCTATGAATGGTTCTAAATTTTCTATCCATTGAAAAGTTGCATTTGATATTATTAAGTCGTATTTTTCTTTGAATTCAAATTCTTCTATATCAGATTGAATAAAGTTTATTTTATCTGAGATTTTTCTTATATATGGTTCACATTCAAGTACAATATCTGATGCATTATATTTTATAAAATTATATTTATTGATTAATTTTTCTGTCAAAACTCCTGTTCCACAACCAAGTTCTAAAATAGATTTTGGATTGTTTGAAATCATAGAAATAAGTTTATCTGCCATTTTGTTTTGAATGACAGAATTATCCTTATATGTTTTTAGATTTTTTTTAAATCGTTCTTTGACTAGTGTTTTATCTATCATATAATTTCTGACCAGCTTTCATATTTAAAGAATGGACAATGTCCACTTTCTATAATCTCAGGATTTTTCCAATAATTCAACTGGTTTTTTGTAGGAATAATATTATCATTATTTGAAACAATAACTTTATCAAAAGAAATAATTTTTCCTTCAATTCCCATAAGATTAGCAAGTTCTGTTTTTTGAGATTCAAATTCTCTATTTGAAAATTTACTAATTGGTGGGGTGCAATCAAACATTCTTTCCATAAATTTTTGGCAAGATGTTTCATTGAATCCTCTAAGTGTTATTTTGTAAATTTTTTCAGGAATCCCATATTTATCATCGATGGGTTTTGGTGTTCCGTTTATTGCTATATATTTATCAATTTTTCCAAAACAATCATAGAATAATGTTGATATCATAACTCCCATTGACCAACTTACAATGTATTTTTTCTCATAATTATCTAAGTTAGGAAATTCTATATCTAAATCGTTATAATCATATAAAACTAATAAATCAAAGTTGTCTTTCTTAAGGTGAGATATTATTAATTCGTCCATACCCCAGCCATTAAAGAAAATAATCAAGTTTTTATTGTATTCTTGGAAAAATTTATATCTCATTTTTTATTAACTCAAATAATTTTCTTACATCTTTAAATTTTATATTAGCAGTTAAAGATAATCTTAATCTTGATGTTCCTATAGGAACAGAAGGAGGTCTTATTGGTAGTATAAAATATCCTTCATTTTTTAGCTTCTCTGCAATTTCTCCTGCTTTATCTGGTGTTTTTAATAAAACAGGAATTATTTGAGATTCTGAAACAGTATTAATATTATAATCATTTAATAATTTGTGAGTTCTTATTATTAATTCTGCCAAATTCTCTCTTTTTTTATTAATGTAATCCATTTTTTCTGTTAATAACCAATTTGTCCACATAATATTAACAGGTGGAATAGATGTTGAGAATATAAATGAACGAGCTTTGTTTGTTAAATATTCAATAATTGGTTTACTCGCAACAGCAAAAGCTCCAAATGAAGCTAATGCTTTTCCAAATGTTGCTGTTATTATATCAACATTTTTATAATTAGATATTCCTGCACATTTATCATCTATTGCACAAAAGGCATGAGCTTCATCTATCATTAATAATGTATTGTATTGTTTTTTTAGTTTGATTAATTTATCAATATCAGCAATATCTCCATCCATTGAAAACACTGATTCAGAGATAATGATAGCTCTTTTAAATTTTGAACGATGTTTTTTTAACAATTCTTCTAAGTTTTTGTAATCAAGATGTTTGTACCTGTAAAAAGTCGCACCTGATAATCTCATTCCATCAATGATGCTGGCATGATTTAGTTTGTCAGAAAAAATAACATCACCTTGCCCTACAATAGAAGATATAACACCTAAATTACATTGAAAACCTGTGTTAAAAATCAAAGCTGCATCTTTTTTAAATAGTTTAGCAAGTGTATTTTCTAAAGTGTTATAAATACTTGATGTCCCACTTAATAATCTTGCAGAAGCTGATGAAAATACAAACTCAGATGAATTCATATACTTATTACAAAATTCATCAACTAATGCTTTATCAGTGCTTAAACCTAAATAATCATTAGATGAAAAATTAATCATCTTTTTCCCGTTAATAAAAACAAACTCACCTTCTTTTTTTTCAATCGGTGAAATTTGTCTAAACATATTATTAGATTTAAGTTCTTCAAGTTCTTTTAAAATATCTTCCATAGCTTTATTTTACTACAAATAAGAAGAAAATTAATTATCAGGGAACCAATCAATCATAGAACGAATTTCTCCAAATTCAAGTTTATGACTTTTAGCAAGTTTTGATTCAATAACATAAGGTAAATCGAGATTTTCTTTAATCGGTTCAATAGTAATTTCTTTTCCATCGTAAACATTACTAAAATTTAAACCTTCTTTTGTGCATTCAGGAATTTTTACAGTTTTAGTTTTATCATTAACTAAGTATGCAAGTCCAAAAGTTCTACAAGTAATACCTCTATATTTGTAAACAGAACATTTTTTATCAATTAAGAATGGACATTGGTGGAAAAAGTGTTTAAACAATCTGCTCTTTTTTAAATTATCCATGTTTTCTTTGATAATTTTCTGTTTTTCAACAGGTAATTTTCTAAATCCTGTCATTAAATACATCATTTCAAGTTGGGAAAATGGATAATCTCCAACTTCGCAACATGCAGAACAACCTTCTTTGCAACATATGTGTTTTGATTGAGAATCAAAGTATTTTTTTAGTTTTTTGTCAAACTCTTTTAAAAATTTTTCATACTTTTTTAGCATACTTTAAATTATATAGGATTCTTCTATATTTTACAATGTGTATAGCTCTTGTTTTTTTTTAGATTTCATGTACAATAAAATTATGCAATTTAGATTTTTGTTTTGACAAATTGCAGAATTGATAAGATAGCAGTTAGGAAGCTTTATATATAACGTTATCTTTTATCGATTTTTTGTGTGATTTTTTATTTATCAAAGCCCGAGAAGGATGTGAAACTCTATTAAATGAGTAAAGTTTTTGAATTTAACTATAAGTATATAAAAGAAGTAGCTTCTGCAGGTAGTTGGCGCAGAGGTTATGAGTATTATCAAAAAGATATGATAATGAGCTCAGAACCTGAAAAAAACTTTTACAAGGCAAAAGTAAAAGGGAATTATCAAGATGCTTACACTACAGATTTAATTTTTAAAAAGAATGCCGTTGAAGCACGTTGTAATTGCCCATTAAAAGAAGAATGGTGTAAACATTCTGTTGCAGTTGCTCTGAAGGCTATCAATGAGCATGCTTATGAAGATTGGTTAGAAACAAAATATGGAGTAGAACATGATTTCCCTGATGAAAATACAGATTTAATGGATATTCCTCAAGGAAGTTATATTTTCCATTTTAATCCTAAAAGAAAACAAAATTTCTTTTCAGTTCTTATTAGGGACAGAAAAACAGGTAAAATTATTCGTTCAATAGAAAATGTTCTTAGAGCATTAATAGAAATTCAAAGAGAACAACCTAATTTTACCTTGAATGATTCTCAAAAAGCAGAAGTTGCAATATTCCAAACAATTTTTAAAATAGCTCGTCAAGATAAGAAGGCTGGTTGGTATGATATCCCAATTACAAAATTCCAACCAATGTTTCCATTATTAGCTCAAGTTGATGAAGTTTTAGATGAAAAAACAAAACAAAGAATAAAATTTGTTGATGAAGAATGGAAGTTGTCAATGGATGTTTCATCATCTCCAAATGGTAGTATAATGCTTGCATTATACTGGAATAGACCAAATGATGATAATGTTTATCCGTTTGAAGAAGTAAAATATTTCTCTCGTCAATTAAAATGGGGTAGATATAAAAATATTATATTTCCAATAAATGTTGCAATGAATGAATTACCTCAAAATATTATTAAAGCAACATTTACTGATTTAAAAGATTCAGAAGGTGGTAAATTTATTTATGAAGAACTTCCTCAAATTCAATCAGTTATTGATGTAACCGTATCTGAACAAATAAGTAATTTGATGCTTGAAGAAAGACCACCATTAAATGTAGTAACATTAGGGATAGATTATGATCAGTCATTGAAGGCATCTTTAGAATTTGATTATGATGGTGTTAGAGTTCCATATTCAAAAAATAAAGATAAGTCACCATATGTTACTATTACAACTAAAAAAGATGGCGAAGATTATGTTTATTGGTTAAAGAGAAATTATCAACATGAACAACTTGCTTATCAAATGTTATTAGGTTGTAAATTTGTTCCAATGCAAACCAATAACTTAGCTTTAGAAAAAGAAGTTGCGATAGATTTTTATAACTATTATATAAAACAAGCAGGTGATGGATGGAAGTTTGAAGAAAAAGATGATATGAATTTCTTTAAACTTATGGAAAATCCATTCAGAATGTGTGCAAAAATAGATTTCTGTGAAGATGCTCCAGATGAATTCGAAGTTCAATTATATGGTCAAGTTGGTGATGAGATTATCAATTTTGATGATATATATGACACAATTCAAAGTGGTGAAAAATATGCAAGAGTTAGAAGTTTAGGATTTGTTGAATATCCTGCTCAAAATATTTATCAAATGATGAAATCATTTAACTCTTTTGATGCATATAGAAACAATGAAAACAAATATCGAGTTAAAACATATCGTGCAGGTTTAATTCAAGAACTTAAAAACTTAGATTTTGAATTAGTTTTGAGTGATGAGTTTAGAGTATTTTGGGAACAGATTTCATCTTTTTCAACAACTGAACATACAGAATTGCCAAAAGATATTAATGCAACATTCCGTGATTATCAGGTTAAAGGTTTCAGTTGGTTATGGTTTATGTATAAGTATGGTTTGAATGGTATTCTTGCTGATGATATGGGATTAGGTAAAACCCTTCAAGCTTTAGCTTTACTTCAAAAAGCAAAAGAAGTAGATGGACCTGAGCCAACATTAGTTATTGCACCAACTACAGTTGTATTTAACTGGGAAGCTGAAATTGAAAAATTTACTCCTGGCTTAAGTTGTTTAAAATTATCAGGTGTAGATAGAGCAAAATTATTTGATGAGATACCTAATTATGATATTGTTATCACAAGTTATGCTTTAATAAGACGTGATATTGAGAAATTTAGAAAATATAATTTTAGATATATTATTCTTGATGAATCTCAAAATATTAAAAATGCTATTTCTCAAACAGCTCAAGCTGTTAAGACATTGAATTCAAAACACAGATTAGCATTATCAGGTACACCAATTGAAAATAAACTTGAAGAATTATGGTCAGTATTTGATTTCTTGATGAACGGTTTCTTGTTTTCAATGGCAGAATTTAACTCACGTTATGTTACTCCAATTATGGAACGACAAGACAAAACTGTTGAAAAGCGTCTTAAACTTCAAATTTATCCATTCATCTTACGCCGTATGAAACGTGATGTTGCAAAAGATTTACCTGATAAAGTTGAAAATATGGCATACTGTGAATTAACTCCGGAACAAAGAGATTTCTATTTAGAAGTATTAGACAGCACGAAGGAAGAACTATTCAAGAGCATCGAAATGAATGGTTTAGAAAAGAGCAGAATGTCTATCTTCTCTGCGTTATTGAGATTACGTCAAATCTGTTGTCACCCTAAACTTTATGACAAAGAACATGTTAAAGGTGTTATGCAATCAGGTAAATTTGAATACCTTAAAGGAATGCTTGAACAAATTGTTGATGAAGGTCATAGAGTTCTATTATTCAGCCAATTTGTTGATATGTTAGATATTATTAAAGGTTGGATGGATAGAGTTGGTATCGAATATGAATACTTAACAGGTAAGACAAAAGACAGACAAAAAGCAGTTGAAAACTTCAATAATAATCCAAATGTAAAAGTATTCTTAATCAGTTTAAAAGCAGGTGGTACAGGTTTGAACTTAACAGGTGCAGATTATGTTATCCACTATGACCCTTGGTGGAACCCTGCAGTTGAGGATCAGGCAACAGATAGAGCATATCGTATTGGTCAAACTAAGAAGGTATTTGTATACAGAATTATTACTAAAAATACTGTTGAAGAAAAAATCCAAAAACTTAAAACAAGGAAACGTGACCTTGTTGATAGCGTAATTTCTGTAGATAGAAATATTACTAAGTCCTTAACAATGGATGATATTAGAGATATCTTCTCTGTTGATTAGGATAAATTAAAATTTTTAAATAAGTAATTTATATATTTTATAAGTGTTAAGAAATATTACAAAATGGACTGAAATCATGTCATAGCCTTACTTTTTTGTTGACTTTTTAAATCAAATCCTTAAAACAAATACAGTCAAACTAGAGTTTTAACTAACACAAATGAAGGATTTGTTATGTATTTAATTAATTTTTTAAGGATTTTATCCGATTACTATAAACAAAAATGTAAACGAGTTTAACTAAAAGAGTGAGGTATAAGTATGTTATCAAATGGACATGGATTTTATCCGAGATATGATTTACAAGCTCGAATCCAACATACAAAAATGGATCCTTGGTTTGGTGGACTTCCAAGTGCAAGAATGAGTCGTGTTGAAACTCCGGAAACCGCTGATTTTCAATCTGTAATGTCAGGTTTAGTAGAAAAATTCAATGATGACTTGAATGCACCGGATGGTATGTTAAAAGATGTAATGATGGGTAATGATGATGTAGATATTCACGATGTAATGACTGCGATGGCAAAAGCAGAAATAAATGTGAATGTTGCAACACAATTTACTGGTAAAATCATCCAAACATATGATAAAATTATGCAACTTCAAGTATAGTATAGTATAGTGACATAGTAGTGTGTATAAAACTAATAAAATTTGCGTTAGGGTGCTATCGATATGGATTTCAAACAGTTATTACAAAATAAAAATTTCTTAATAGGAGCGGCGGTTGTTGCAGTAGTTCTTGTTGCTTTGATAGTAACTGTTGCGATTGTATCAGGTTCTAATAGAGGAGCTGGTGGTAAAGTTGTTCAAGAAAAGGTGATAAAAGAACCTCTTGATTTATTAACAACAGACAATCTAGGAAAAGCTATTGAGATACAAGCATTATTAGCAAGAGAAGGTATAACAGCTAATAGAAAATTAGATGGTACAAAATCAACAATATTTTTAAAAGATTACACACAAACTCAACGTGATAGAGCTTTATTAGCTATTGTAAAAAGTGGCTTAATGGATCAAAACGTTGGGTTAGAAATGTTTGATAAGGGCGATTTTACTTCTACAAAAGAAGATAAAAGAATACGTTTAATTCGTGCAATAGATGGGGAATTAGCAAGATTAATAAGAAAAATTCCTCCAATTCAAAATGCATCAGTTTTTGTATCAATTCCAGAGCAAACAATGTTCTCTCAAGATCAAAAACCTGTTACAGCAACAGTTCAACTTGATATGCCTTCAGGTGAAAAACTTGATAACTTTAAAGTAAAAGCAATTACTAACTTGTTAGTTGGTTCAGTATCAGGTCTTACTCCAGAAAATTTATCAATAACAGATACAAATGGTAATGTATATAACAATATTTTAGATGCAACATCTCAAGATGAAGAAAAGCTTCATGAAAAAGATAAATATATGTTGCAAAAAGTTAATACTCAATTAGATAGATTGGTGGGTAAAGGTAACTATACAGCAACAGTAAGTACATTCTTAAAACAATCTCCAACAGAGAAGTTTACAACTTGGTATGATCCAAATCAAAAGGCTTCAATAACAGAACAAACTTTCTCAGAAGGCTTAGGCGATCAAACAAGTGATAAAAATAAAAATACAAACGCAGTAAGTGTATATCTACCAAATGGTTTACCAGGTGGTGGCGGAGATTCAAGTCAAAATAGAAATTATTCAAGAACTGCAAAAGAAACACAATATGGCGTATCTAAGATTCAAACAAATGAATATATGAATCCAGGTGTAATAGAAGATATATCAATTGCAGTTACAATGGATAAAGCAGCATTACCACCAGACATAACAATTGATGATTTAAAAGAATTAATTGCACATGCTGCAAGTCCAAAGGCAAGTCCAGAAAATGTATCAATTGCATTTAATGATTCAAATGATCCATATTTAGCATCAGATAATCCAGAAAAACTTCCAAAACCTGATGAAACAGGTAACCCATGGTGGTTAGCAATAGCAATGGTAGCAGCAAGTTTATTCTTAGGTCATAGAGCCGTAACTCACAGATTAAAGAAAATGAGAGAAAACCAAGAAAGCGAAATGGAAGTATTACGAGAAAAAACAGTTGCTCAAGAACAACAACTAAGAGATGTAAGCCAAAAAGCAGAAGCACTTGTTCAACAACAACAACAGTTACAACAAGGTTTGGTAGAACAAAGAGAACAAACAATGCTTCAAATCCAACAAGCAAGAATGCCTGTAGATTATACACCTCTAAAAAATGCTTTAGCTGAGATTAAGAATGATTTCGAAATTGCAGATGAAGATATGGCTGGTGAAAAAATTAAGAGTTGGATTGAACAAGGTTAAGTTTATAAAATGAGAGGAATATAATAATTTCCTCTCATTAAATTGATAAGGGAAACGGTAATGGCAATAGAAGGGTTTGATTATAAAGAGTTTGCAGAATTAATGTCATCACAAGCAGGTGATTTAATTCCCAAAGATTTTAACGATATGCAAAAGAATTATGTCGTTAAAACATTATCAAATTTTACTCTTTTAGCAGGAGAAGCAATATATAATGATGAAGCATTAGGATTTAATGCAGAACAAGCAATATTTGTAACTCAAATTATTGCAGAGTGGGCATTCCATAAATCAATAGACTTAGTTCATTCTGGAATTATGCCAGAGCATTGGGATGGCATAATGCAAAAAATTGCATTTACAATATTTGAAGTTGCTAAACAAGCAATTAAGAAGAATATCCCTCAAGATCAGATATTGCAGTTAATAGAACATCATGTAAATAAAAGTTATAAAGAAGCGATTGATAATTTAGAAAAACGAGGAGTAATATCATCAGAAATATCTCAAAAAGCAATGAGTCAATCGAACATAGATGATATGGCTGCTCAAGCTGCTCAAGCAGAAGCAGAACAAAAAGCTGCTATGGAGAGTATTCAACCAGACGCTCCTCCTCCTGTAGTTCCAAATACTCCTTCTCCTCAAGCTGCTCCAGCTCCTGTTATGCCACCTTCATCTTTGGACAAATCAGTTAAATTAATATCAATAGCTTTGGTATTAAAAATATTGCCAAGTGATAGGGTAGAAGCTATATTAGAAAAATTTTCACCACAAGATGTTGAAACTCTTCGTAACTATATGAAGGTTGAAAATTTAGAAGCCGGTCTTGATTTAAATTATACATTGAAGTGTTTGGAAAACATAAAAGAATTCTTGCCAAGAAGGAAATCTCCAAGTCAAGAATCAATTATAAGACAGCTTAATAAAATATTCGATACATATCCAATGGAAAATGTTGAAAAATTATTTAAATCAGAACGTCCATTTTTAAAACGTTTTATTTCAAAAGCATATGAAGGAGATTATTATCCAATACCTGTTAAGGTAGCACAAATAGTTGTGGATTATGTTAAAGATAGTGTAGAATAAATTATATGATAATAAAGAAAAACAATTTTCAAAAAAAATTAGCAGCAAGAGCAGAACAGCAGCGTATGGAGGAGGAAGCTGCCAGACGTGCTGCAGAAGAGGCTGTTGCTAAACAAGCACAACAAGAGTCAGATGAAGGTTCTGAGTCTGAGATTTTTGATATTGATAATATAGATTTTACCCAAAGAGAAGAACGCCGTACAGGTAACCGTAGACGAGGATATCGTAGAATTGATGATAGAAATTTAATCTCAAGAGCCCAAGAAGAAGCTACTCAGATTAAAGAAGCTGCTTATCAAGAAGGCTATAATTTAGGTTTAGAGCAGGCTAAAAATGATGTTGAAAAGTTAAAAAATGCATTAACTATATTTATGGGTGCAGATAAAAGAGTATTTGATGCGATAGCTCCTGATATAATCGAAATGAGTTTGTCAATTGCTAAGAAGATTATCAAACATGAAGTTCAAACAGATCCGCAAATAATAATAGATACAGTAATGGATATATTTAAAACTATACCTAAAAATGAACCTAAAGTTGTTATTAAGGTAAATACCGTTCAATCACAATATGTAAAAGATAATTTGCCAGAAAAACTTACTTTGTTAGGTGTAGAATCTAAAATAAGTATAGTTCCAGATGATTCAATATCAGAAGGTAGTTGTATTGTTCAAACAAATAATGGTATAGTAGATGCAAGTCTAGAAGCTCAATTAGATATTGTACAAAGTGCATTGAGGAGTGCTTAATGTCAGCAGAAGCAGAACATAAACCAATAAGTGAAATATTCCTTGCATTTTTCGTACTAACTTTGATATTAATCTTGTTGGTAGAAATGCCAACTTGGGTTATTAATTTTTCAATAAGTTTGAATATTACATTAGGTATAGTTCTTCTAATGATTTCATTATATGTTCAAAAACCTTTAGAATTAGCAGCATTTCCTTCAATTATATTATTAGGTACAATGTTCCGTTTGGTATTATCAATTGCTTCAACTCGTCTTATTTTGGCCAAAGGCGAAGCAGGAGAAGTAATTCACGCATTTGGAACATTCGTAACTGGTGGAAATATGGTTGTAGGTGGTGTAATCTTCTTGATTATTACTGTAGTACAGTTCATGGTAATTACAAAAGGTGCGGAACGTATTGCAGAAGTATCAGCCAGATTTGCCTTAGATGCTATGCCTGGTAAACAGATGACAATTGATGCTGACTTTAATGCAGGTTTAATATCTCCAGAAGAAGCAGTAAAACGCCGTGAAGACTTACAAAGAGAATCAAGTTTATTCGGGTCTATGGATGGTGCGATGAAGTTCGTAAAAGGTGATACTATGGCTGGTATCATCATCGTTATCATTAATATTGTTGGTGGTTTGTTGATTGGTTGTTTAATGAATCAGATGCCTGCTGCAGATGCTGTTTCTAAATATACAATTTTAACAATTGGTGATGGTTTGGCATCACAGGTTCCATCATTATTAATGTCAATTGCTGCAGGTATCGTAATGACACGTGCGTCAGCAGCAAGTGCATCATTAGGTGCAGATTTAACTGAACAGATAATGAATAAACCTTATTCATTATTCTTTGCTGCAGTATTCTTATTCTTAATTGCAGTAACTTGTCCAATAACAGGTTTACCATTTATTCCATTTTTATTATTCTCAATTGGGTTGGCAATAGCAGGATTCTCTGTTCTTATTAACGCTGATGTCCAGTCTCAATTGGGTCAATTAGAAAATGTTCGTCAAAATATGCAAGATTTGGTTAACCCTAATAAAATGTATGAAAGATTGGGTGTTGATGTTTTGAGTTTGCAAGTTGGAGCAGGGTTGCTTGTAATTGCAGACCCTGATCAAGAAGGTCAATTGCTTGCTAAGATTGCTGCATTGCGTCAACGTGTAACTGATGAATTAGGTTATATTTTACCAAATATTCGTATTATGGATTCATCTGCACTTGAAGCTAATGAATACATGATTTCTATTCGTGGAAATACAGTAGCTACAGGTTATGTATATCCAGGTAAGTATATGGTAATTGCAGATCAATGGGATGCCGTTAAAAAGTCTGTTCCAGATGATGCAATTATTGCAGTTGATCCTACATATCAAACACAAGCTTATTGGGTAAATTCAGAAGATGCTCAATCAGCAAGTAATGTTACTGCAGTTGATGCGACAGACGTTCTTGTTACTCACTTACAAGAATGTGTTCGTAAACATGTAGATGAAGTTATGACTAAAACAGATGTTCTTAAACTTATGGAACTTGTTAGATCTCAAGATCCAACTTTGGTTAATGACTTAGTTCCTGCAATTATTTCTACATCTGATTTAAGAAAAATATTTGTTAACTTGATTAGAGAAAAAGTTTCAATCAAGGATATTATATTTGTATTTGAAAGACTTTGTGACTATGCAAGATTCTCTAAAGAGCCTGATATTTTATCAGAACGTTTAAGAGCTGCATTAGGTCGTCAGATTTGTTTAACTAATGTTCAAGATGACAATGTATTGTACGCATTAACGTTATCTCCTGAATGGGAAAAAATACTTGATGATAGTTGTCAAAGAACAGAGCTTGGTACTATGTTCTTATTAAATCCAATGCAGGTTCAAGATTTGATTGAATCAACAGCAATGACATTAATGCGTGCGCATCAAAATATTGGTAAGCAACCTGTAATTTTATGTTCTCCAAGAATTAGATTGCCATTATTCCAATTGTTAGAACGCCATATCCCAACAATTGTTGTAATTTCTTATTCTGAATTAATTACTGATATTAAGGTTGAAGCCGTTGATACAATTGGTGAAGGTGCTGCATAATAAATGATAAAAAAAATAATATTAGGGATAATAAAAATTTATCAGAAAGTTTCATCATTAACACCTTCAAGATGTCGTTTTTATCCAACATGTTCTGAATATATGAAGCAAGCAATAATTAAATATGGAATATTAAAAGGAGGGTGGCTAGGTATTAAAAGAATATGTCGATGTCATCCATTAAATGAGGGCGGTTACGATCCTGTACCATAGCAAATTAATTTTTTTTTATTTTTTATCATAACTATGAAATTAGCTATTGTAAAAAAGATATATCCGTATTTGAATAGTAATCTAAAAAATATTAAATGGCGTTCTTTGACAGATGAAGAACTTAATAGAGCAATGACTGATAAACAGATGATAGCAAACTGTTATGATGAAGCAACAAGATATGCTCTTTTGGCATCTGAAAAAGGTAGAGATTTATTAAAAAAAAGATTAAAAATAGAATGTGGTGCAAGTATTGATCCTGCTTATAAAATTAAGTTAAATGTAAATGGTAAAGAAAAAAATTATAGGGTTACAAAACTAGATTATTATGGACAACATTTTTCTTTATATAAGAATTATTCAGATAGTCCTAGCGGTATGAGTAGTTTTGATTATTCTAATTCCCCTTTAAGTTTGGGTGTAAATATTGCAGTCCGAAAAATGGTAAGAGGTTTCCCTTCGATGAAGCCATTATTATCTAGATTATATATGTTTCCGATAATTGTGAATCGAGGATGTGAATACAATAAACCTTCAAATGCATTTAAGTGGTTTACAGGCAAAACCCCAATATCTTATGGTGAAGAGGTTACAAGTTTATCATTAAAGAAACATAAGGATAAAGTTTTGGACTTACTAAATGATTTGGGTAGCAAAGATTCAAAGGATTATAGTTTTGTAGCAGTTACAGGAAGTAAAAAAGTAAAGGATATTTCCAATTGGCATACATTACCTATAATTTCTGTTGATTCCCAAAAACAGATAGTTGAGGTTATGAATAAAAGAACTAATATTAAGACAAATATTCCATTTGATGATTTTGTAAATAAGTTCAAAGCGATAGTAGGAATTAAATGGAATTAATTTATATATTTTAAAAGGATCGTTTATATGTTATTATGTGTATATTAGAAGGGGAGAGTTACTATTCTTAGTATATATGAATAAAAGGTTTAAAAATGATATCAATAATTATACCTGTTTTTAATGTAGAGAAATATTTAAGAGAGTGTTTAGATAGTTTATTGAATCAATCATATCAAGATTTTGAAGTGATATGTGTAGATGATGGTTCAACTGATGAATCTTATAAAATATTAGAAGAATACAAAAATAAAGATGCACGATTTATTTTAATACAACAAGATAACAAAGGTGCAGGAGCTACAAGAAATAGAGGACTTGAAGTTGCAAAAGGTGATTATATTCAGTTTTTAGATTCTGATGATTATTTTGAACCTAATATGCTAGAAAAGTTATATTTAACCGCTCAAAAAAATAATGCAGATATGGTTGTATGTTCTGCAAGAAAAGTGGATGAGAATAATAATATTATAGAAACAGGAAATCCTTTATGGCCAATTAATATTGATAAGGTGAAATTTGATAAAGTTTTTTCTCCTGAAGATTATAAAGATGATATATTTGGATTGTTTTGTGTTGTTCCTTGGAATAAGTTGTATAAAAAAAGTTTAATTGTGGATAATGGATTGAAATTCCAAAATTTATCCTCAAGTAATGATGTAGCATTTGGACATATTTCAAGAGTTTGTGCTAAGAGAATAATTGTAATAAAAGATGAATTAATTAATTATAGATTTAATCGAGAAGGTAGTATTGCAAAAGTTCGTGCTAGTAGTTGTGAAAATATTTTAAATGCTGCTGATTATGTTAAAAAGTTTTTGGTTAGTAAAGGAATTTATTCTAATTATAAAAAAAGTTTTATAAATGCTTTTAAAAATCATATTCGTTCAGGAATAAGTTTATGCAATAGTGAACAATATTTAAAATTAATTCAAGATTGTAAGAATATTATGCTTGATGAATGGGATGAGTTTAAACCTGTATTTCAAAAAACTTATATAACTTCTGAATACATAAGAAATGTTATAGGAAATAAAAAAACACTTTTATGGGGTGCAAGTGTTTTTATAAGAGGAGTATTGGAATCAGAAAAAGAAAAAAATCCTAATATAATAGGTATAATAGATAGAAATAAAAGTTTATGGGGTAAACAGGTTGGAAATTACATGGTTTATTCTCCTGATATGATAAGAGAATTAAATCCAGATGCGGTGTTATTAACTGTTTTATCAAATAATGAGGATATATATAAGGATTTAACAAGATATTTCGTTCAAAATTATCCAAGTATAGAATTATTACCAAATATATTTGAAAGACAAGGTGTAAATGGAATAGATTTAAATGCTGAATTTTTGGAAGAGACTCCTGAAGAAGTTTTAGAAAATGATAAAATTCATAGTTTAGGTTTCACTTTTATTCAATCAACAGAAGAAGAAATATTTGAATATCAGAACTTAGGTGAAGATTATAAACAACATTCCCAAATGTCAGATCAAGACAGATTATTTTTAACTACATTGGTTCATAGATATAAACCTAAAAAAATATTAGAGTTAGGAGTCTCAAAAGGTGGTTCTTCATATTTAATATTAAATATGATTAAAAATGATTCTGCTTCTCATTTATATTCAATTGATTATAATGAATGGCATTATAGAATTAAAGATAAAAAGACAGGATATTTATTAGATAGTTATCCTGAATTAAAAGAACAATGGACATTAAAAACAGGAGGAATGGCATTAAATTTTTTGGATGAAATTTCATCAAGTGAAAAAGAAGAAGAAAAATTTGATTTTTGTTTTATAGATACTGTACATAGTATCCCTGGTGAGATATTGGATTTATTGCAAGTTTTACCTTATTTAAAGAAAAATGCTGTAGTATGTTTTCATGATACTAATTTACAAATGTATGGCGGACAAAAAAAATTATCGAGTGTTAATAATTTAATAATGAGTGCCTTATCTGGAGAAAAATTATTACCATACTATAAACCATATAAATCTATTTATGGAAGTTATTTTACGAATATTGGCGCTGTAATACTTGACGAAAATATAAGTATTTTCAATTTATTTAATTTATTAACTTTGAATTGGCTATATATGCCTTCAATGGAAGATTTAGTTAAATTAAAATTATTTTATGAAAGATTTTATAATAAATATTATATAAATTATTTTGAAAATATAATATGGAAGCAGGAATTTATAATGGGAGAAAAAAATTGGTAAATATTTCAGTAGTTGTCCCCGTTTATAATGTAGGAGATGTATTAAGAAATACAT
This sequence comes from uncultured bacterium, assembly GCA_949294335.1. Classification (GTDB taxonomy): domain Bacteria; phylum Cyanobacteriota; class Vampirovibrionia; order Gastranaerophilales; family Gastranaerophilaceae; genus UMGS1585. Next base: position 34,582 of record CASFGO010000001.1, read on the forward strand.
TAGATAGTATTGTTAATCAAACTTTTGAAGATATTGAAATAATATGCGTAGATGATGGTTCAACAGATAATTCATATGAGATTTTAAAAGAATATCAATTAAATGATAATAGGTTCATCATCTTGCAACAAGTTCATCAAAACGCAGGTGCCGCGAGAAATCTCGGACTAAGAAAAGCAACTGGTAAGTATATATATTTTTTAGATTCTGATGATTATTTTAAACCAAATATGTTTCAAGAAATGTATGATGCGGCAGAAAAGCATCAGGCTGACATTGTAGTATGTAATGCAGAAAGACATTATGAAAATGGTGCTATTGATTTAAAAAGTGTTCCATTTGTTTATTCAAATACCCCAATAGAGAAACCTTTTAGTTGGAAAGATTTTCCTCAAGATATATTTAAAATGCTATCTCCTGCTCCATGGAATAAACTTTATTTGAGAGAGCTTATAGTTGAAAATAATTTAGAATTTCAAAGTATAGAATGCTTTAATGATACAAGTTTTGCCTATGCTATAAGAGTATTAGCAAGACGAATTGTATATCTTGATAATGTATATATAAATTATCGTAAACAAAGAAAAGGTAGTATAACTTCAACTTATTCCAAGTATGTAATAAATATTATTAAATGTTATATGCTAACAAGAGATTTGTTAAATTCTTATGGTGTATATAACAATTTGAAACTTCCTTTAACAAAAATATTCCGAGCTCATGTTCAAGCATTAGTTCCTAAATTAAATAATGAACAATATGAAAAATTTGTACAAGATATAAAAGAATTATTACCAAATGAATATAAGATGTTTTCTTCAGCTTTTAGGACTGATTATCTTACGTTTGATTATTTGAATAAATATATATCGGGTAAACGAGTGGTATTTTGGGGTGCAAGTTTATATTTGCAAAACCTTTTAAAAGGTCAAGAAAAACTTGATAATGTAATTGGAATTATTGATAAAAATTCTTCTATTTGTGGAGAGGATATAGAAGGTTATAAAGTATATTCACCTTCTGCATTAGCTGATTTATCTCCTGAGAGTATTCTTTTAACTATTAAAAACAACTATGAAGAAATATACCCAGAATTAAGACAATATTTAGCAAATAATTATCCTGAGATAGAACTTTTACCTAATATTTATGATTTAGCAAAAATATAGAAATCTGCAAAAGAAGATTCTCCAATTTTATTTATATCATAAGGGTATTTATTAGGAATATGTTTAATCAATTTCCATTCTTTTTTATTATTTTCAATCCAGTCAGTAAATTTTCTATGTTTAACATGAATATAATGCTCTTCATTTTTATTAGAGGCGTATATGATTACATATTTATTAGAAGCATCAAAAAGTTTATTCATGTAATCATTAAAAACACAATCTTCAACTAAGTGATATATTACATCAAGGGATAGTGTAAGTTCTGCTTTTTCATTTCTATATTCAGACATATTTTTAAATTGATAATTAGGATTCTCAAAGAATTTATCTTGGCAAAGTTTAATGATAGTATCAGAAACATCAAAACCTAAATAATTTTTCATATTGAATAAATTTAGTTGGTTTCCATCTCCACAACCGAATTCAATCACATTATTTATATTATGTTCGTTTATAAATTCATTAATTATTTCAGCTTTAAATTCAGCTAGCTTACCATAACTTCCGGCTCCTGAATTCCCATGGGTTTTGTATCTGTTTTCCCAATATTTTTTTGAATTAAAATTAATGTTTGTCACCATTAAATCTAATCCGGAATCAGGATTAGATTCAGAAACATAAAAATCATTTATAGAAAACTCTTTTTTATAATCAATATTAGTATTGATATTTTTTCTAACTCCATTATAATCAGCTCGTTTATCAACAACTCTATCAAATTCAATATCTTTAATTTCTTCTTTTGCTGTAATGGAAAATATTTTATAAGTATCAAATACTTTACCAATTTCTTTTTTTAGTGTTTTAGAGTTATATTCTCTTAAATGCTCTTCATTCCAAGGTTTTTGTTTCGGTGCAAGCCTATGAGTTCTAGATGGCGTTGTAATTATAAATTTTCCATCAGGTTTTAAAACTCTTTTAATTTCTTTTAAATATTTTCTTACATTTTTTACATGTTCTATAACATGGAAAGATACGATTGCATCAAATGAATTATCCGGGAAATTTAATTTTTCACCTGTGCTTACACTAAAATTACAGTTATCTAATTTGTATATAGCTTTTGCTTTTTGTATGGTTTCATTAGAAATATCTATAGCTTCTATTTGTTTAAAATGTTTTGCAAGGAAAGATGTTCCATATCCGTCACCACAGCCAATTTCAAGAATTGATGAATTCCCCTTAATTTGTTTTGTTACATAATCATATGCAAACTTATGATCAAGATATAAAATATAATCATAGATATTATCGTTATAATATTCAAATACATAGTGATAATCTCTTAATTTATCTTTAATTTCCGGATATTGTTCCAATATATTTTTAAATTGTAAATCATTACCACCTTTCAAATTGATTTGATATAAAGTATGTTCAGTTGATAAACCAAGTTCTCTTCTTGGATTTATATATATTACCCTATTAATAGGATTTTTAATAATTTTTATCTTTTTATTGTTAAGAACTGCCATAGCCCAAAACCATAAATCATCAGCATTAGGTGCTAGCCACATAAATAATTTCTGATCAAAAATATCTTGATGGAAGCTATTTGGTGGGTATAATATGCCTCCACATCCAATAGCAATATTGATAAAATCTGCAGTATTATCATTAATTGACTTTTTCCAATGAGTATATGATTTAATTTTTTCATTTTCAAAAGTTATTTTATGAGCATTATGACAATATATGTACTCGCTATTTTGTAAATACTCGTTATAAAGTTTTTCTAACCAATTTTTAGGATAAAAAATATCATCATCTGCTGTTACTATAATATCATTAGGATATTCTTTTAAAGTTGGAACCAACTTTTTATATGATTTAATATTGTTGCACCATTTTATCGTTAGTCCATATTTTTGTAGATTTAAAACTTTTTTAGGAATATCTTTTTCTTTATTAGGAAATTCTTCTTCTGCAAGCCATAATATTAATTGGTCGGGTTTAATACTTTGTGTCAAAAGAGAATACAAACAATAATGAATATCATACATTCTTTCCGGGTATGATGTTAATGAAACAATTAATTGAGGATCTCTTCTCGTTTCATTGATTCCTGATTCTAATAAATTATCTATTTCATTGTCAATTTTTGCGGTATTAAGTTCATTTGAGATAACCATATTGATTTTGTTAAGTAATTGTTGATTGTAATTTACTTTCGATTCAAGATTTTTGTAATTTTCAAATAGCTTTTTATATTTATCTTCAATTATAAAATTATAGCCTAATATTTTTATTTCTTTGGAATACTTAGTGCTTTTAATAGAAAATAATTTATTAATAATGTTTTTAGATTTAAAATTTTTGTTAATATCAAAATCAAAATTAACAAAAGGTATGATATTAATATCTTTTATAATATGTTTAAGTTCAGTAATTACCGGATAATAATTTCTTATAGCTACAATAATATATTCTGCTTGATATTCAGGTAGTTTAAAAAATGGAATAATGTTATAACCTAAAAAATCTTTTTTTTCGTCATCTAATGAAAATTTTTTATCACAAATTCCGATAATATCTAAATCTGACAAATCGTAATTTTCTACAATTGTTTGAAATAGTAACCCCGCACCATAAATTATAACTTTCTTATTTTGAAGTTTTTCTTTTAATTCATCAAGTTGATAAGACATCATATTATCGTTAAGAAATTGTTTTAAATCGTCCATTATTTCTCCTAAAATAACCGAATATATCTTAAATATGATATCATTTATGTATATTAAAGTAAATAATGAAAATTGATGATGATTCTATTATAAAAAGCTGTAAATAATAGGCTTTTTAATTGAACTATGCTATTATGAATATGTTGAAAGAGGGAGTAATGTTCAAAAAAATAAAGGTTTATTATTTACGTTTAAAAAGTAAAATCCTTACACCAAGGATAAACAGGGATATAAAGAAGTATAAATATGTGCATGTAATGTTAAATGATAAGTTTAATAAACCTTTTGTTGATTTCTTGAACAAAAATTTTGATAGTACAGAGCATATGATTTTATGTTATAGAGCTTGTAAAAATAAACCTCCGACATTATTTCCTAAAGGGAAAAATGTATATGAATATGTTTATTTTAAAGATATAAAAGGTTTATTAGGGGATAATATTGATAAAATAATTTTTCATTCCTTATTTATGCCAGGAGTAATTGATAGGTTATATAGAGAACCTGAATTATTAAAAAAATCATATTGGGTAATATGGGGTGGAGATTTATATAATGCTCCAAGAGATGAAAAAAATGATTTTGTAAGGAAAAATTTTAAAGGTTACTTAAATATTATTGATAAAGATTATGCAATAAAAAAATACAATATGTCAGGTTCTTTTTACGAAATGTTCTATCCTTCTTTAATAGACAAAGAAAAGTTGGATAATATTAAAATAAAGAAAAAAGATTATGTTCAAATTCAAATAAATAATTCTTGTGATGAATCAACATTAGAAATGTTAGATGTTTTATCAAAATATAAAGATGAAAACATAAGGATAACAACGGTTTTATCATATGGTAAATTAGGTTATAAAGAACAAATAATAAAAAAGGGCAAAGATATTTATGGTGAAAAGTTTGAATATCTAGATAAATTATTATCTCCAGAAGAATATTTAAATAATTTAGCTCAAAATGACATAATAATACTTAATCAGAATAGACAACAAGGTTTAGGTAATATACTAATATCATTATATATTGGGTTGAAAGTTTATATTCGACCGGAAATAACTACTTATAAATATTTAAAATCCAATAATATTAGTATTTTTGATAGTAATGAAATTCAGCAATTGGATTTCAATGATTTTATTGAGAATTTAACCCAAAGAAGTAATAAAGAGATGTGTGATAAATATTTTAGTGATAAATATTTATCAAGTTTATTAAATGATTTTTTTAAAAAAGAGGATTAAAATGCAAAAAATTGTGATATATGGCATTGGAGATTTTGCTAAAACGGTATCTTATTATTTAGAAGATTTATATAATATAAGTGCATATTGTGTAGATTCTGAATACAAGATATCCGATTCATTTTTACAAAAACCAATAATAACATATGATGATTTGTTGATTGATTATTCTCCTGATGATTATAAAATATTTGTAGCAATAGGTTACCAAAATATAAATATAAATAGAGAGAAAATCTTTCTTAGGTTGAAAAATAAAGGCTATAAGTTTATTTCATATGTGCATCCAACGGCAGTATATCCAAAAAACTTTGATTTGAAAAATAATATTTTTATAATGGAAAATGTTGTTATACAGCCTTATACAGAAATAGGGGATAATACAATAATTTTATCTAATACAGTTGTATGCCATGATTCTATTGTAGAAGATAATTGTTATATTTCAGCTGGTTCTTGTATAAATGGATTCGCAAAAATTGGTAAGAATGTATTTATTGGCTCAAATGCAACAATAAGAGATAAAATTAAAATAGGAGCTTATAGTTTAATAGGTGCAGGATGTACAATATTAGATAATACGAAAGATTATAGTGTCTACAAATCTAATTTATCTAGTATAATCAATAAAAAGAGTAATATTATTAACATATAATAGTAGGAGTAAAAATGACTGATAATAATCAATTTCAAACATATTTTAGAGAGAGAAATTTTAAATTATTAGATTTCCCAAAGACAGTACTTATTGATACTGTAAGCTGTTGTAATTTAAAATGTTCAATGTGTGTTCATAAAGATATGAAGCGCCAAAAAGGTTTTATGGATTGGAATTTATATAAAAAAATAATAGATGAAGTTGCAATAAAAAATATTAATGCAAAAATTTGGATGGTATTTTTTGGTGACCCATTTGTAAGATCTAAGTATAAACCAACAATTTTTGATATGGTTAAATATGCTAAAGATAAAGGTTTAACTAATGTTGTAATAAATACAAATGGCTGTTTAATGAATGATGAAAATGCAAAAAAAATAATTGATGCAGGTATCGATGGAATATATGTAGGAATTGATGGGTTTTCAGAAAAAACGTATAATGAAAACCGTTGTGGAGGGAATTATAAAGAAACTGTCAATAATGTATTGAATTTGCTTGAAATAAAAAAAGAACGAAAATTAGATAAATTAAATGTTTTTGTACAATTTGTCGAAATGGATAATAATATTCATGAGAGAGAAGCTTTTAAAAATTATTGGTTATCAAAAGGGGCAAATGTAAAAATTAGACCAATGGTTACTTGGGCTGGTAAAATAAAAAGGGAAGTAATGACAGAAACATTGGAAATGCGTAATCCTTGTTTTTGGGCTATGGATTGTATTGTAATAGCTGATGATGGAAGGGTTCCAAATTGTGCATGTGATTTGGATATAGAACATTCTTTTGGAAATGTCAATGAGAATTCAATTGAAGAAATTTGGAATACAACAATTAAAGATTTTAGAACAATGCATCTTGAACATAGATTTGATGAACTAAATGACTTTTGTAGAAATTGTAGAGATTGGCAATCCAGTGGAGATAAAATCTATACTCCTAATGACAATGAGTGATGTAAATTAAAGTATGAATAATATACAAAAAATATTAATATTAGGTGTTGGTGGAAATGTAAGCCAAGGTATTATTCAAGTCATACGTAATAGTAAATGGACTAATAATATTATTATTCTAGGTGCTTGTGTTGATGATAATAATATCGGTCAATACATGGTTGATAGGTTTTATATTTCTCCATATGCTAATGAAAAAGATTTTCCAACTTGGTTAAAAGACTTGTGTATAAAAGAAGAAATAGACATGGTTATTTCCGGAGTTGAGGAGGTTATATATTCAATTTCAAAAAATCTAAATTTTTTGAAATCTGGTATAAATACCAAATTCATAGTACCTACAATTGATCAGTTAAACATAGGAAATGATAAATATTTAACTTGTTCTTGGTTAAAGCAACATGGTTTTAATTATCCAAAATATGCTAATCCTAATAATAAAGAAGAATTAGAAGAGTTTTTATCGTTAGTTAATTTCCCTATTATTGCTAAATTGAGGAAAGGTAAAGGCTCAAATGGTTTACTTATTTTGAACAAATTAGAAGATTTAGATTTATTAGAGAATAGTAATAAATATGTTTTGCAAGAATATTTAGGTGACAATAATAGTGAATATACGGTTGCATCATACATTAATAAGAATGGAACATTTGAAGATTTAATAATATTGAAGCGTAAGTTATTGAATGGGATGACAATTTTTGCTGAGTCAGTAAATAATGAAGCTATATATAATCAATGTAAGTTAATTACTCAAGAATTATGTGTATATGGACCATTAAATATACAATTACGAATGCATAATAATATTCCAGTATGCTTTGAAATGAACGTAAGATTTTCTGGAACCACTCCTATGAGAAATTTATTAGGATATATGGATTTGCAAGCATTTATTGATGAATATTTGTATGAAAACACGAATTTATCTGAATATTTTAATGTGAAAACAGGAAGAGTTTATAGATGTTTTAATGAAGTTTTATTAGAGGGTAATTAGTGAAAAATATATTAGTTACAGGTATAAATGGTTTTATAGGAAGGCATATTTCATTTGCATTATCAAATAAATATAATATTTATGGCATATCAAGAAAAGAATATTTATCAAATGGTATTTGTGTAAAATATATTCCATTTGATATTTCATCAGATTTATTTGTCGATAAAGTCAGTTTGATATTAGATGATATATATGCAATAGTTCATGTTGCTGCAAATATTTCTAATAATATAAATGAATTAATAGATACAAATTGTCGAGGCTCAATACATATTGCTCAATTAGCCCAAAAATTAGATGTAAAAAAAGTAATAAATATTTCAAGTATACAGGTAATAGGAGAGCCTAAATCACTACCAATAGATGAGAATCATCCTATTGCACCTAAAACCTTGTATCATTCAACTAAAATATTTGGAGAATATGTTTTAAATAATTTATTAGATTTAGGAATTGGCGTGTATAATTTAAGAATATCTTCTCCTATTGGTTATGATATGCCAAATAATAAAATTTTTTCGGTTTTTGTAGATAATTGTATGAAAAATGAAAATATTAATATTTATGGACAGGGACAACGTATTCAAAATTATATTGATGTTGAAGATATTTCGCAAGCAGTTTTAAAATGTATAGAATCCAATAAATTTGGAACTTATAATATTGCTTCGGATAAATCATATAAAAATATTGAGTTAGCTCAAATTTGTAAAAATGTATTAAATTCTGATAGTAGTATTGTTTATGCAAATAATATTGATACAGAAGAAGAAAAATCTTGGATAATATCTATTGATAAAGCAAGAAAAGAATTAGGATTTAATCCAAATATAAGATTAGAAAACACAATTAGACAAAGGCAAAATTATATTGAAGGTAACAGTATTAAGTGATATACATGCTAATTTTAAAGCTTTAAAACAAATTGAACATGATATTTTAACTTCTGATTATGTTATTTGTTTGGGTGATTATATTGGTTATGGATATGAGGTAAATGAAGTTATAGATTATTTAAAAAAAATTAAGAATGTAGTATGTGTTTTAGGAAATCATGACAGTTATTTAATTAATGGAACCCCTCCGGAAGCAAATAATGTTGTAAGAAAAGGTATAGACTACGCTCAGGCATGTATAAGCGAAGATAATTTTAATTGGTTAAAACAATTAGATGTTCAAAAAGAATTATTAATTGATGGGGAAAAATTTTTAGTTCAACATGCCTCTCCAGAAGATCCGCTAAAAAAATATTTATATCCTGATAATCAAAGTATAAAAAAATATTTTAATCTTGGTTATAATTATATTTTATTCGGGCATACTCATCATGCTTTTTTATTACAAGAAAATAATAAATATATATTAAATCCTGGTTCAATTGGGCAACCTCGTGATAAAAGAGATATGTTAAGTTATATAGTAATATCAGAACAGGGTGTAGAAATAAAAAGAGAAAAAATAATTTCAACAGTTTAAAATATAATATATATAAGGTAAGCTAAGTAGTATATAAGAGGTATTTATGTCAGGTATTTGTGGAATTATAAATGGTAAAAGTGATGATAGGATTCTAGATAAAGCATTATCATCAATGATTTATTCTTCAAAACAAATAATAGGGGAATGTTTTAACGATGAAAGAGTTAAAATATCAGAGGTAAAATTAAAATTTTCTAAAAATAAACCTATAATTACTGATGATTATGTAATTTTTATAAACGGTAATTGTTATAATTTTGACAATGTAAAAAATCAATTTTCATTAAAGTCACAAGATTTTGAACATTTAATTTTAGATGCCTATAAAGAAAATAAATTAGATTCTGTTTTAAATAAAATCGATGGAATATTTCAAATATTTATTTATGATAGAAAAAATAAAAAAATTAATTTAATTTCTGATAGAAGAGGAGTTTGGTTTATATATTATTATTTAAAAGATGATTTGTTTATTTTTGGTTCAGAAGTCAAAAATATTCTGATGTTCAAAGATATTGATTTAACAATAGACCCTGATGCGTTTCAATTTTTTATGGATATTGGTTATTTCCCGGAAGATAAGACATGGTTTAAAAATATAAAACTAATAAAGCCTTCTACAATTTTAGAATATGATATTGATAAAAAACAATTATCTCAAAGATATTATTGGACTTATTCAAAAATCAAGCAACAAGATATATCTTTTGAAGATGCAGTTAATAAATTAGCCGAGTTGTTACCTAAATCTGTTATAAAGAGATATAATTCTGAAGATGTAATTTCTGTTCCTTTATCTGGAGGTTTAGATTCTAGAATGATTTTAGCTTCGCTAGATAAGTTTAATATAAAAACAGATTATAATTTAGTTACAATGGGTGAAAAGGGGGCAATTGATATAAAAATAGCAAAACAATTAGCTAAAAAAACTAACCAAAAACATAAAGTGATATCTTTAGATAAAGATGACTTATTGCATACTAGAAGAAAAATTATATGGGATTATGATGGTCTATATTCAATAAAGTATATGCATGGTAGAGCTTATATAAATAAATATAACCCTAATATAGTAGATTTTTATAGTGGTGCTATAGGCGGTGAAGTATATGGAAACGCTTATCAACCAAAATTTGATGAAGATTATGGAAAAATTCCTAATATAGAGATGTACAAACATATTTATTTAAGAAATGTTGAAAAAATGAATATTGATATGGAATATTATAATACTCCTCATTTTCATCCATTTATGATTGATAATACATTAAGAAAATTTTCTTTTGTTGCATTAAATGGTTTATTTAGTTATTTCTTTGTTAATCTCCCATTTATTGATAATGATTTGTTAGATTTTATTTTTTCTATTCCTGACAAATATAGAAAAGACTACAAATTATATTTGTCTGCATTAAAGAAAGCTTTTCCAAATTTTTATTGCGAGGTTCCATATCATAGTGGAGCTTATAAGCCTAAAGAAAAAAATGAAAAACCAAAAATATCAATTATTCAGAAAATTAAAAATAAGTTAGGTATAAATCCAACAAATTATTTTTTTGATTATGATAAGTATGTTAGAAATAATCGAAATCAAAAAAGAATAAAAGAAATACTTGAAACTTCTAATAAATTTCTGTTAGAGGAACAAAATAATTTTTATATAAATTATTATAAAGAAAACTATGAAAAAATAAGATACAATACTGATAAAATTTTAAAATTAATTACAGTAAAATTATATTTTGATAAAGTTAATGAGGTAATAAATGATTCCATTTAATAAACCATATTTGATAGAAAATGAATTTAAATATATACAAGATGCAATTAATAAAGGTATTTTACGCGGTGATGGGATTTATACTCAAAAATGTAATTCTTTTTTAGAACAAAAATTGGGTGTAAAAAAAGCTTTGTTAACTCATTCTTGTACAGCAGCTTTGGAAATGGCTGTAATTTTACTTGATATAAATGATGGTGATGAAATAATAATGCCATCATATACTTTTGTATCAACTGCAAATGCATTTGTTTTACGTGGTGGGGTCCCTGTTTTTGTTGATATTAGACCAGATACTTTGAATATCGATGAAAATTTAATAGAACAAGCAATTACCCTTAAAACAAAAGCAATTTGTGTTGTCCATTATGCTGGTGTTTCTTGTGAAATGGATAAAATTTTAGAAATAGCTCGTAAATATAATTTGTATGTAGTTGAAGATGCTGCTCAAGCTCTAGGAAGTTTTTATAATAATAAACCTCTTGGGACTTTTGGAGATTTAGCTTGTTTTTCTTTTCACGAAACTAAAAATATTATTTCTGGTGAAGGTGGAGCTTTAATAATTAATAATGAAAAATTTATTGAAAAAGCTGAAATTATAAGAGAAAAAGGCACAAATCGCTCAAAATTTTTTAGAGGTGAAATTGATAAATATACATGGGTTGATATTGGTTCATCGTTTTTGCCATCTGATTTAATTGCAGCTTATTTATATTCTCAATTAGAGAACATGGATAAAATAAATAATAAAAGAATGAAATTGTGGGATAATTATAATAATTTTTTTGTGAAATATGTTGATAAAGTTCAAATTCCATATATTCCTAAAAATTGTATTCATAATGCTCATATGTATTATTTAATTTTTAATAATTTAGAGCAAAGAACTAATTTTATAAATTATATGAAATCTTATGATATTAATCCTGTATTTCACTATATCCCACTACATTCATCTCCTGCAGGTATAAAATATGGTAAAGTGGTAGGTCATATGAATGTAACAGATAAAATATCTGATACATTGGTAAGGCTTCCAATGTTTTATGAATTAGATTTTAAACAGCAAGATATAATAAAAGATATTTTTATAAATTTTTTCAATAAATAAAGAGGTTGGTTTTATAACCAACCTCTTTAACTCTTAATCTTATTTAATCTTACGAACAGCCTGAATAACCACAGTTTAGACAGATGAAACATCCTTCTGCCATTTCTACTTTATTTCCACACTCAGGACAAGTTACTGTTTTAATTTCTCCTGTTGGGTTATATTCTTCAGTTTCTTCTACAACTGTTTCTTCTTTTGTTTCTTCAGCTTTCTTTTCAATATTCATTGGTTGGAAGAATCTTGAATTGTTTCTGTATACTGTAATACCTTTTAAGTTATTTTTGTATGCTAATACATAAGCTTCTTCAATATCTTCTCTTGTTGCTGTTTCAACAAAGTTAACAGTTTTTGATACTGCATTATCTGTATGTAATTGGAATGCTGCTTGCATTTTTACATGCCAGTATGGAGTAACATCATGAGCTGTTACAAAGATTTTTTTGATATCTTCTGGAATTCCATCAACGTGAGCCACAGAACCATCAACTGCAATCTTCTTCATTAAATCTTCTGAATAAAGACCTCTTGCAATCATATAATCTTTGAAAATGTCATTAACTTCTAACATTTCAGTTCCATCCATAATTAATCTTGAGAATACAAGACCAAATAATGGTTCAACACCTCCTGAAGCTGATGCAATCATTGAAATTGTACCAGTTGGAGCAATACAAGTTGTAGTTGCGTTTCTGATACCGTGTTCTTTAATTTGCGCATCTAATTCTTTCCATTGTTCATCTGTTATAATACCTGCAGATTTACCTTTAAATTTGTTGTATAAATAATTTTCTTGATCATAAATACTACCTTTAAAGTTATTAAATCTACCACGTTCTTTAGATAATTCAACTGATTCACATTTAGATTCGTAATCAATAAACTCAATAACTTGAGCTGCTAATTTAATACCTTCTTCAGATGCATAAGAAATACCCATCTTCATAAGCATATCAGCCCAACCCATAACACCTAAACCAATTTTTCTGTTATTTTGAACCATTTCAGAAATTTTAGGTAATGGATAGTTATTAATTTCAATAACATTATCTAAGAATCTAATAGCAGTTCTAGTAGTTTTTCCTAATAAATCCCAATCAACAACTTGTTTTCCATTTTCTTCTTTAACCATTCTGTTTAAGTTAATAGAACCTAAGTTACAAGCTTCAAATGGTAATAATGGAACTTCTCCACAAGGGTTTGTTGATTCAATTTCACCAACTAATGGAGTTGGATTATCTGAATTCATTGTATCAATAAATATAATACCAGGTTCTCCATTTCTCCAAGCACCATCAATAATTAAATCAAATACTTTTTTAGCATTTAATCTTCCAACAACTGCTTTTGTATTTGGATGGATTAAATCATAATCTTCACCCTTAAGATAAGCATCCATAAATTTATTTGTGATTGCAACAGAAATATTAAAGTTATTTAACTTTGTATTATCTGCTTTACAGTCAATAAATTCTAAAATATCTGGGTGATCAACTCTTAAGATGCCCATATTTGCACCACGTCTTGTGCCACCTTGTTTAACTGCTTCTGTTGCAGCATTAAATACTTCCATAAAAGATACAGGCCCTGATGAAACACCCATAGTAGAGCGAACAACATCATTTTTAGGTCTTAATCTTGAAAATGAAAAACCTGTTCCTCCTCCTGATTTGTGAATTAATGCTGTATTTTTTACTGTTTCAAAAATTCCTTCTAATGAATCTTCAACAGGTAAAACAAAACATGCAGCTAATTGCCCTAATTCTCTTCCTGCATTCATTAATGTTGGTGAGTTAGGCATAAAATATCTGTTTGTAATTGCTTCGTAAAATCTATCTGATAATTCTTTTACTTCTGCTTGAGATTTTCCAAATTTTAAATCTCCTGAAGCTAAAGTATCAGCAACTCTTCTGAACATATCAGCAGGAGTTTCTACACAATTGCCATTTTTATCTCTCTTCAAATAGCGTTTTTCTAAAACTTTAATAGCGTTTTCGGACAAACACACTTTACTTGTTTCTTCTACTACCACGACGTTCCTCCATATCTTCTATTTTTCAATTTTATACTAAATTTTATTGGGCATGGGTTTAATGTAAACAAATGTAAATATTTATTTTTATTAAGTCAATTTTTATTTTTATATAGTTTATAAAATTATGGATAAAATAGCAAATAATTTTAGTTCTTGTAATTTTAAAGCAAAACCTATTATGCCAACTAAGGTTTTAGAAAAGTGCTTGGATAAGTATATACCTAAAGAAGCTCATATAATAGAGATGAGTTATTCTGATGTGAAGGATGCAAAAGCTCTTGAAGTAATTAAAGATAAGTGGGCAAAATCACAGTTTGCTATGATGATTTGTTCTCCATATGAATTACCTCAAAGAAAAATTTATGCTATTACAACTCAAAATAGTGATTTTTCAAATCCTGAACCTGAAAAGCTTATGGGACTTGCAGATTTTTTATTAAAAGGAGATAATGCAAATTTACGTTTTTTACAAATAGATCCTAATATAATAAATTCAACTGACAGAGAAATATTAAGTGTCGGTAAAAATTTCATGAAAGATATTGTTGAAAACTTTAAATCTTCAGGTTTTAAAACAATGGATTTATTTGCAGAACCAAGAGTTAAACCTTTTTATAAAAAAGTATTTCCAACAATAAAAGATAAAGAATCAACGGTTGATAGCTATACTAATTTAATCTTAGATATTTAATAAAATCCTATATTAGGGTAGTTTACGAGAGCTGTGTTTTCTGCTATGATACCCTCTGTTACTAGTAATGATGAGGTATTCAATGCTATTTCAAAATTATTTAACTGTTAAAAATATAATATTCTTAATTGTTGCAATATTGTTTATAAAATTTATCTCTATGATAAGTGGAGTCGCAATGATGTTTTTTGCATCATATGTACTGGCATGTTCATTAAATCCATTAGTAGATTGGTTATCAAGAAAAATGAAACGGCCAATAGCTGCTTCGATTGTAGTAACTGGCATGATAGCAATATTTGTTGCATTTTTCATGCCTGTAATAATAATTGCATCAAAACAGATAAATTCATTTCTTCAAATTTTACCAAATCATATTGATGCTATTAAAACATTTATATTAAATAAACAAATCTTAGGACAGAAAATAGTTGACATGATAGATATTCCGTCTTTCATTCAACCAGTTTCTGATTTTACAACTAATTTAGTTAATCAATCTATTAATTTAACTCTTGGAATTGCTTCAGCTTTAATTTATGTATTAGCAATATGTATTATAATGTACTATTTTATTGTTGATAAAAAGATTATTAGAAAAACATTTCTTATGCTTTTTCCAAAACAGATGAAAAAGAAAGCAGATAGAATTGTAGAAACAATTTCTCATAAAATAGGAGGCTATATTGTTGCTCAAGGTGTAACAATGCTTAGTGTTGGTATTGTTTTTACAATTGGTCTTTTATTATTAAAGGTAGATTATGCAGTTTTATTAGGTTTGATAGCAACAGTTCTTGATATCGTTCCAGTTGTTGGCCCTGCGATTGCTTTAATAATATGCTTAGTAATGTGTTATCAAATGGGGCCATTATCTTTAATTTTGATTTCATTAGCATTCTTTATCGCTCAATGGGTTGAAAATAATTTTGTAAGACCATATGTATTTGGTAAATTTCTTGATATTCATCCATTGTTAGTATTTTTCTCAATATTTGTAACAGCAAAATTTTTGGGTGTTATAGGTGTAATTTTTGCTCCTGCTTTAGCTGCTACAGCTTGTGTTATATTAGATGAGTTATACATAAAACCAATAAATAATGAGAATTAGTAGTTTATGTCTGAAATTTATTTGTATGAGAGACAATTAAATAAAGAATCTGATTATAATGTATGGATGGGATTTCCTAACTGTAATTCATTTTCATTATCTTCACTTGGTTTTATGTGGCTTTATAAATCATTAGATGAAGAACCTAATATAAAGGTCGAAAGAATTTGTACAGATACAAAAATTACAGAAATAAATTCAAAAGATGTTGATGTAATATGCTTTTCATTCTCTTTTGATATGGATTTTATTGGTATATTTACAATTTTGGATAAATATAATATACCTTTAAAATCAAAAGATAGAGGAGCAAATTTCCCATTAATATTTGCAGGTGGGCCAGTTGTTACTGCAAATCCTGAACCTTATAAAGAGTTTTTTGATTTTATTATTATAGGTGACGGTGATAAGTGTAACTTAGAAGTTATAAAATTATGCAGAGAAAATAGAGAAAAATCTAAAAAAGAATTATTAGATATTTTGGCTGCATATGAGGGTGTTTATGTTCCTAATGTAACTAAAAAAGTTAATAAGTGTCATTATGATTTATCTGAATGTGTTTATACTCCGATTCTTAGTGAAGAAAGCTTTTTCCAAAATACATTTATAATAGAATTATCTCGAGGGTGTTTTAATAGATGTGGTTTTTGTGTTGCCTCTTATTTAAACTTACCCGTGCGATTTGTTGATTATGAAACAATAATTTATAATATTGATTTAGGATTAAAGTATACGAATAAAATAGCACTATTAGGAGCATTGATTTCTGCACATCCAAAATTTAATGATATTTGTGATTATATTTATAATCGGATTGTTAATGGGGATAAAATTGAAATGAGTGTTTCTTCATTAAGAGCTGACGCAATTACTCCGCAAGTAATAAAAACCCTTTCGGCTGCTGGCCAAAAGCATACAACTATTGCGATAGAAGCTGCAAGTGAAAGGTTAAGAAAAGTAGTAAATAAAAACCTTACCGAAAAGCAAATTTTTGAATCTGTAAAAATTGCTAAAGATGGTGGGTTAAAAGGAATAAAAATATATTCAATGATTGGTTTACCTACTGAAACCCAAGAAGATATCAATGAGTTTATTCGTCTAGCTAAAGATTTAAAAGAAAAGAATAAAGGTTTTGATATTACATTTTCTTTTTCAACATTTGTTCCCAAACCTCATACACCTTTTCAATGGTGTGGAAAAGAATCAATAAAATCTTTAGAGCAAAAACAGAATTATTTAAAAAAAGAATTGCATAAACTAGGAATGAAACCTAAATTTTCAAGTGCAAAATGGGATTATTATCAAGCAGTTTTATCAAGAGGAGATTCTTCTTTAGCAGATTATTTAGTAGATGTGTATAAAGAAGGTGCAAAGTTGGGAGCTTATAAATCTGTAGCTAAAAAATATCATATAGATACGAATAAATTTGCAGAAGCGAATATTGATATAAACCAAGAACTCCCTTGGGATTTTATAAATATAAATCCTGGTAAGGAGTTCTTAAAGAAAGAATATTCTAGATTATTAGATTTGTAATTTAAGCTTGTCCCATTTCTCGGAGTTTTGCTTCTTCTTCAGCTTTCTTTTTAGCTTCTTCTAATTTCTTTTCTTCTTGTTGTTTTATAGTTTGTTGATCGACTTCTTGTATAGTTTCAGGAACTTTTTCTTCAGTTGGTTCTTCAACAGGAGTTTCAGCTCCAAAATCTGTTGTATCAGTTTTAGGTTTGTCTTCGACAGTTTCTTCGCCAAATCCTACTTGAGGTTTTTGACTGTCTTCAGGAGTAGCTGCTTTCTTTTCAGAACCTTTATTGTCTGTTGGAATGTTGTCTTCTGGATTTATAGTTTGTCCGCTAGTTTGAGGGCCAGATAGAGCAGATGCCTCAGCAGTAGAAGCCTGTATTGCATCTTTAACCATGTTTATAACATTATTAAAACTATTTTGTGCAGTATTGAACAAGTTATTAAAAGTTACAACCATTGAGCTTGCATCAGAGCCACTTTTCTTATTATTACTATTTTGTGCAGCTAATGAATCTGTATCTGCCGCTTTCGCTATATCAAAGATTGATCCGTTTTGGCTCATTGCTAAAGCTTTTGCTTGGGAGCTATTGTTTACGCCAACTGAAAATATAGAATTAATATTTCCAAGGCTTCCAATAGAAGAAGCATTACTCATCATATTTGAAGCATTAAATTGAAGTTTATCAAGTTCATCTAATCTTGCTGCTGAAATTGCTAGATTCATAATCTGCTCTCCTCTATTGCTCTCTTATGTATATATAAAGTATATATTATTAAAATAATTGCTTTTTTATTTTAATAATATTTACAAAATGTTACATAATAAAAATGATTGTTTATTAAATAATAAAATAATTATTGGTTAAACTGTGTAAAGTATATATGTCTGTAAAAGCACAATTTGCTTATTTTTAGCATGTCTCCAATAATCTTATTTGATTTCTAAGTTTATAAAAACAATCTAATCTAAAATATGTAAATTTGTTAACTTGTTGCTTGAAATTACTTGCATTCAGACTTTTAGCAGATAAGATTGTAAAAGGCACAAAATTTGTGTGGTCAAATATAAATAGTAAAGAGGACCAAATGTCAAAAGATGTAATTGAAATAGAAGGAACAATTATAGAATCAATGCCTAATGCAATGTTCAGAGTTGAATTAGAAAACGGGCATGAAATTCTTGCTCATATATCAGGTAAAATCAGAAAAAATTTCATTAGGATTTTACCAGGTGACAAAGTAAAAGTTGAAATGACACCATATGATTTATCAAGAGGTCGTATAACCTTCAGATTAAAGTAAAAGAACAGATAGTAATATAAAGGAATGTAATTATGAAAACAAGATCATCAGTAAAACCAATGTGCGACAAGTGCAAGGTTATCAGAAGAAAAGGCAGAGTAGCAGTTATCTGTGAAAACCCTAAACACAAACAAAGACAAGGTTAATTAAAAGTCTAACCGAGGGACTAAAAACATCGGTGGGGAGGAAGTATTTATCCCTCCTACGAAAAAAAATCTAACAACAGAAAAGGAGAAAATTAAATGGCAAGACTAGCAGGGGTTGATTTACCTCGTAATAAAAGAATTGAAATAGCACTTACTTATATCTTTGGTATTGGGCCAACAAGAAGTAAGAAAATTTTAGAAGCAACAGGTATTTCACCTGATTTAAGAACAGATGATTTAACAGATGAAGATATTAAATTATTAAGAAATGAATTATCAAATTATCACATTGAAGGTGACCTTCGTCGTGAAATTACAATGAATATTAAACGTCTACAAGAAATAAACTCTTATAGAGGAATGAGACATAAGAGAAACTTACCTTGCAGAGGTCAAAGAACAAAAACAAATGCAAGAACAAGACGTGGAAAGAAAACAGGACCAGTTTCTAAAAAGAAATAGGTTTTAAAATTGGAAGTAAAATAATTAATTAATATAAAGGAAATAGAAATGGCAAGACCACAAAAAACAAAGAAAAAAGAAAAGAAGAATGTATTGCAAGGGGTTGTACATATACAATCAACATTTAACAATACAATCGTAACTTCTACAGACACTCAAGGTAATGCTATTGCATGGGCAACAGCTGGTGCAACAGGTTTCAAGGGTGCAAGAAAAGGAACACCATTTGCAGCTCAATCAGCAGCAGAATTGGTAGCAAAAAAATCAATAGACCAAGGTATGAAAAAAGTTGAAGTTTATATCAAAGGTCCAGGTTCAGGTCGTGAAACTGCAATTAGAGCAATCCAAGCAGCAGGACTTGAAATTACATTAATCAAGGACGTTACACCTATTCCACATAACGGATGCCGTCCACCTAAAAAACGTAGAGTATAGTAATTATCTAACTTTACAGATAGAGTTACAATTTGGTGAGGGCTCGCAAGAGTCATAGGTGCCTCACCATCAAGGAAAAGGAGAATAAACTGTATGGCAAGATATACAGGACCTACTAACAAATTATTCCGTAACTACGGAGTAAAAGATTTATCAAACAGAAAGTTAACTTCTTCAATGAGACAGACTGCTTCAGGTCAGCACGGTGCTGTTAGAAAAAAACTTTCTGAATATGCAATTCACTTAAATGAAAAACAAAAAATCAGACATACATATTTAGTAAGTGAAAAACAATTTGCTAAATGTTACAACGCAGCTGTACGTAAAAAAGGCGTTACAGGTACAATCTTATTACAAATGTTAGAATCAAGAGCAGACAACGTATTATACAGAGCTGGTTTTGGTGTAACAAGAAAACAAACAAGACAAATAGTAAACCATGGTCATATAACAATCAATGGTAAAAAAGTAGATATTCCATCATATCAATTAAAACCAGGTGATGTTATCGAAATTAAATCAAAAAGTGCTGATTATTTAAAATCAGTAATGGCTATGATTGATTTATCATGTGCTCCAAATTGGATTACTGTTGATAAAGATGCATTAAAAATCACATTTGACAGACTCCCAAACAGAGATGAATTAGATCCTGATTTTAAAGAACAATTAGTAATTGAGTACTATTCTAAATAATAGAATTGATAGGAGAAATTTAAACATGGAATTAAAAATAAAAACTGTAAACACTGCAACAAGTTCTGATGGTTCACAATATGGTAAATTTGTGATTGAACCATTAGAAAGAGGTTTTGGTATTACAATAGGTAATTCACTAAGACGCGTGTTACTTTCTAGCTTAGAAGGCACAGCAGTTACATCTACAAGAATAGAAGGTATTACCCATGAATACACTGCTATTCCAGGTGTTTTGGAAGATGTTGTTGATGTTTTATTAAATCTAAAAGGTTTAGCAATTAAAACTGATTCAAAAGAACCACAACACTTAAGAATAGATGTTGACAAACCTGGTCCAGTATTAGCTAGTGATATTCAATTACCTGCTGGTGTTAAGGTTGTTAATCCAGATTGGTTAATTTGTACAATTGCTGATGGTGGTAGTTTCCATGCTGATATTACTGTAGAAACAGGAAAAGGTTATGTAGCAAATGATGTACCAAGAGTTTCAAATGAAATGACATCAATTGATGTATTGCCTATCGATGCAACTTTCATGCCAATCAAGCGTGTTAAATACGATGTAGAAAACACTCGTGTTGGTGGTTCAATTGATTTTGACAAATTAACATTAGAAATTTGGTCAAATGGTACAATTGATGTTTCAACAGCATTATCTCAAGCTGCTAACTTATTAATTGAACATTTTGTTCAAATTGCTTCAATTACAGGTACAGCTCCAGTATTTGAAACATACACAGAAGATGCAATTATAGAAGAAGAACCACAAGAAGCAGAAGAAACTCCTTCAATTACTATTGAAGAATTAGAGTTATCTGTAAGAGCATACAATTGTTTAAAACGTGCAAGTATTAATTCAATGGCTGAATTATTGAAGAAATCTGAACATGATTTATTAAATATCAAGAATTTTGGTAAAAAATCATCAGATGAAGTTATTGAAAGATTACGTGAACACGGATTAGATTTAGCACCAAGCCCAGAGATGGATGAAAATGGTGTTTTAATCGGAGATGAAAACTAATAGTAAATTAAGATATAAGGAAACAAAAAAATGAGACACCAATGTAAAAAACATACGCTTAGCAAAGCTCAAGACCAAAGAAAGGCCTTGTTACGTTCATTGGCTACTGAACTTTTTGTTCACGGTGAAATCAAAACTACTATGGCTAGAGCAAAAGCTTTAAGACCATACGCAGAAGGTATTATCACTTTAGCAAAAAAAGGTGACTTGAACTCAAGAAGACAAGCTGCTAAGTTTATTTTTGATAAAGAAACTGGAAAATACATGGATTTAGAAACAGCAGAAGTATTTGATAAACTAGAAGAAGGTAAAAAATTAGCACCTCAAACAGTTTTAAGAAAATTATTCTGCATCATTTCTAAACAGTATTCAGAACGTCAAGGCGGTTATACTAGAATTTATCGTTTACCACCAAGACGTGGTGATGCTACAGAAATGGCATTAATCCAGTTGGTATAATTAATGCGATACGCGTTTCTGGTTCAGTATATCGGCAAAAATTATGCTGGGAGTCAAATCCAATTTGAAGCAGGTGAAGAAATAAAGCCAACTATACAAGGTGAACTGGAAAAAGCAATTTGTACTTTGATATATGGGGCAAGTAATTGCCCCAAAGATAATAAACGGCCGATAAAAACAATTTTTTCCGGTAGAACTGATAAGGGAGTTAATTCTCTAGGTCAGGTTGTTCATTTTGATATAGATAAGGATATTGTTGCTTCAAACTTTATTTATAGTTTAAATGAGATATTACCATCTGATATATCAGTTTCTGACTTAAAAATTGTTCCTGATACTTTTCATTCTCAAAAATCAGCTAAGAGTAGACATTACAGATATGAGTTTATAAATCGTAGATGTAAAAATGCTTTTGATGGTGATTTATTAAGAATAAAATATCCGATAGATATTAAAAGAACGCAAAAGGCTTTAAATTATCTATTAGGGGAACATGATTTTTCAAGTTTTAAAAGTTCCGGTACGCTTAACCCGAGCAAGATTTGTTTTATATCAAAAGCAGAGTGTAAACGATGTGGAGATAGGATTGTTATAGATATTATAGGAAATAGATTTCTTTATAATATGGTAAGAACAATAGTCGGCACCCTTTTAGAAATAGAAGGACATAATTTAGAACCGGAGCATATGCTTGAAGTTCTAAAATCAAAAGACCGCTCAAAAGCGGGAAGAACAGTGAGTCCATATGGGCTTACATTAATAGAAGTAAGTTATAATTAATAAACGGAGAATAAAGCATGAAGACATATTCAGCAAAACCTCTAGAAGTTGAAAGAAAATGGTACTTAATCGACGCAGAAGGCGAAGTATTAGGTCGTTTAGCAACAAAAATTGCTAACATTTTAAGAGGTAAAAATAAACCTGAATACACTCCAAATGTTGATACTGGTGATTTTGTTATCGTTATCAATGCGGAAAAAGTAGTTGTTTCAGGTAATAAAGAAACTGATAAAATCTATTATCATCACACTGGTTATCCAGGTGGTTTAAAAGCTGCTAGCGTTAAAGAAGTTCGTGAAAAAGACGCTACAAGATTAATTGAAAAAGCAGTTAAAGGTATGTTACAACACAATACTTTAGGTGCTCAACAATTCACTAAATTAAAAGTTTATTGTGGTTCTGAACATCCACATGCAGCACAAAAACCTATCGTGATAGAAAAGGAGGCTAAATAATGGCACAATCTAACGAAATTATGGCAACTGGCCGTAGAAAGACATCTATCGCAATAGTTAAACTTGTAAAAGGTAAAGGCAGAATTTTCGTTAATGGTAAAACATTATCTGCTTATATCGGAAACAGACCAGCTGTTGAGATGATGATATATAGACCATTAGTTTTAACTGATAATCAAGATAAATATGATGTTAAAGTTAAAGCAGTTGGTGGTGGTGTAGTATCTCAATCAGGTGCTATCCGTCATGGTATTGCAAGAGCATTAGTTAAATCTAACGAAGAATATAAAAATGTTTTACGTTCAGAAGGTCTTTTAACAAGAGATGCAAGAGTTAAAGAACGTAAAAAATATGGTAGAAAAAGAGCAAGAAAACGTTTCCAATTCTCAAAACGTTAATATTCAGATTTTATATCATACAAAAAGACCGGTTTACAAGCCGGTCTTTTTTATTCTTTTTGTTCTTCTAATTTTTCAACAAGTGCATTGGTTAATTTATCAATATATTTTAATTCTTTCTTTTTTAAAACATACTCTGATTCAAGAACATCTTTATTTATTTTTAGATATTCAGATAAATCCTTATATTCTTTGTCATTTTTTAATTCTTTTGCTTCATCAAGAAGCTTTTCTATTGTATCTAATATATGGAATTGGTATTTACTTCCTGTTAGTTCAAAGAATTGTTTATCTGAACTTTTTGTATTTATATTTTTGATTAATTCTTTTATATTATTATCTTCGCTATAATAAGCTTCAGACGCAATTCCATTTATAGCTATATCGTTTCCTGAAATAGCTTTTGATATTACTGAGTCATTTATTTCATTAAAAATAATACTTCCATCATTATTTATAATTAAGATATTTTCTTGTTCTATAAATTTTTGTTTATCTTCATTCCATAAGTAATGAGTTCTTTCTTTTTCACTATAGAACCATCCGAATTCACTACCATGAGTACTTCTTAGTTGATTATTTTTTGCTTCTGCTTCAGCTTTTTTTAATTCTTTTTCATCAAGTTTTTGTGGTTTTCGGTATATTTCTTCTCTAATTTCTGGTTCAATATTTATTTGTCTTACATTGTCATCTACTTTATTTTTAAGCTGAGTATTATGCCTTATTACATAAACTTTGGCAGTATTTATTGAACAATCTCCACCATTAAGTTTTATTTGCATATTGCCATTTTCGTAATCTGCAGTAATATTTTTAGGGAGTTCTAATTCTCCAGGAATTCCTAGAGCTTTTTTTATGTCTTTTTCGTGTTGTGTTTTTGTGATGTATGTATTTTTACCTTTTGTCGTTTTGGCAATAAGTTCTTCTCCTAATGTATAGCTACCATCAGGATTTGTAATTACTTGATATCTTGTTATTTCATCGTTTTTATCTTTAACTCGAACAATTTGTTGGTCTTCTTTGTCATTAACTGTTCTTTCAAGAACTTTTGCATTAACTTCTTTTTCTAGGTCTTGGATATAAATAAATTTCTTTTTGAATATAGAAGAACGTCCATTTTGTGCAATGTTTCCGCTATTATCTTCAACTGTAATTTTTATTTTTTCTTTAGGATTAGTTACGCTATCAACTTCTGCTTCTTGTAAAGCTGTTCGTTTTCCTTTGTTATAGTAATATTCTTCTTTTTCTCCATTACCTTTTGTTTTTGCATTGTCTTTAACTTTTCGTTCTCTATTTCCATCTCTTAGAACTATTTTTTCTTCTTCTGGAGTTGGAGTTGTTTCAGGGGTTGGGGTTGGAGTCGGTTTATTATTTTCTTTTTCTCCAATATATTTATCTTCTCCTGTTGCAAGTTTAGTCATACTTGATTTTTTCAAATCATTAAGGAGGTTTTGTAATTCATTTTTTTGAAGTTTACCATCTGAACCTGCATATTTTTTAAAGACTTTACCGATATTGACTAAATCTTTTGCATCAATATCTACTCCTGATGCAAATTTTCTTGCTCCGGTTTTGTTTTTTACAGAATTTGCTTCATTTTTTGCAGCATTTAGGTAAGATATTAATTCTTGCATATCAATACCATCATCTTCGTTTGTATTGATGGTATTAAGGATAATTTCTCCTGTTGTTTCTGTTTTTCCTGATTGTTTATCAAGTGTTAATGTAGAATTTTCAGCGTTGTTCATTAGCATTGATGCAAATGTTTGTGTTTGAGATACAGCTGTTTCATCATTACCATGGGTTATAGTTCCTGTTTTTGCATCATATTTAGATTGTTCATTTACATTATCACCGTGATTATGATAGCGATGGGTATTATCAGTTGATTCTGATTTTGCAATAGCTTGTTGTAATGTTTCTTTTGTTTCATCACATTCAAATCTGAGAGGATTTTCGCTAGAAGAATTGTCTCCCCTCATTTTATAGATTTTACCATTATATTCAATACCGTCCTCAACAATTTTACATCCTGCAGGTAAATCTATATTTGTTCCATTTTTAAGTTTACCTGTAAAAGAATTATCTTGAGTTATGTATTGGAAAAAACCTGAACGAATGTTTTCTTCAGTTGGCTTTGGTTTTGGTTTAGTATTAGGAGCTTTTTTTATTTCAGGAGGTTCTGGAGGTAATCCTCCTGTTTCGATTCTATCTATTTCATCATCAATATTATATGGATTGTCTTCTTCTCCTTCATAAATTTCTGTTTGGTTATCTTTTATATCATCAATTCTTATGTTTCTTTTTTCATTATCAACATGATATGTTTTTAAGCCGTCATCTTTAGTACCTTCACTATTTTGATCATAATGTACTGTTACAGTAGAATTCCCATTACTTGATTCTTCTCCATATTGTACATCTCCAATATCTTCGCTTGCTTCTTGTGATATCGCCTCATCTAGTGTTTCACTAAAATATTTGCTTGCTTTATATCCATTTTCTGAAATTATTTTTTGTGTTTCGGAACCTTTTTTACCTTTTCTGATATCTTTTCTTGAAATTTCTCCATTTTCGTTTCTATCTAAATCAGAAAAGGCAGCTCTAAACTGAATTTGTTCAGATTCATCAAGAATATTTGCGTCGCCATTAAGGCTAGCGAATTTAGTAAAAATATCCATTGCTTTTTCTTTGTATTTAGTCTGTTTGCTGTCACTAAGATTTTCAAGTTTTTTATCTAATTTTTTTTCAAACTCCTGCCTAGTGATTCCATTTTTACTAACATTATTCTGATATTCGTAGCCCATCTTAGTTCCTCGTGTTTACACTTCATTAATCATGTAAAGTCTTAATTTTAAAAGTAATTTCAGTTAGTTGGAATTTCTTAATAATTCTTAATAAATAAAAACGGCAGATGTAGTTGGACATCTGCCTGTCAATAAACGGTTTGATAATTTCATTATAATATATGGGGTAAGAATAAAAGGAAGTAAGTTCCTTTTACTTTTATAAGGTTTGTATATTTTTGAGTCTATTTATTATCTACCAATATCAACAGCTTTTGTAGCCATTGATTTAGTAATGTTTATTACCGCAAGGTTTGCTTCATAAGCTCTTTGTGCTAAAACGGCATCAGCCATATCAACCATTGCATTTACGTTAGATGAACGAATATATCCGTTTGCATCTGCATCAGGGTGTCCCGGACGATATATTTTGTCTCCCATTGTTGGGTCTTCTACAACTCCGTTAAATGTTACTCCTCCTGTTAAATAAGGTAGGGTTCCTGTTCCAAATACATCATTTTTCATCTGTCCAAGAACTGCTCTGAATGAATTTTCATCTGTGGCATTTAAGATAGGAATTTTTCTTACATAGTTTGGAGTATCTATATTTGCAATGTTTTTTGCGTGAATGTCTAATCTTATACCGTGACATTTTAAGGCATGTGAGCCTATGTCCATTGATTCCATTATACCCATAATGTGCCTACTTTCCTACGTTTATAACTGTTTTCATTTGTGTAATTATATTAGACATACGTCTTGATGCCATTGAATAAAGAATCGCATTTTTTTGCATTTCTGTTAATTCGTTAGCAGGGTTTATCTCTTCTTGTTCATAATCAGGAAATACAGGGCAAGGTCCCATTCTTTGAGCTAGTTTTGTTTCTAATGGACCTGTTCCTAAGTATGAAGCGAAATCTAAGTGCTGTCTAACATAACCAGGTGTGTCTACGTTAGCTATGTTTGCACCTAGGGCTCTTTGTTGTTGGGAGATTAATCCTAACGCTAATGATGTTCTTCCTATACTATCTAAACTTGCGTAAGACATTAGTTAAAACTCCTATTCTCTAATGTTAATACCTTTGTTGTACATATCGTCTGTTACTTTTAAAAGACGCATACTTGCAATCATTGATGCATTAAGTCTTAACATATCGTTTACTTCTGCATATATATTAGTGTTTGAATTTTCTGAAAAACATTGTTTAAATCTGTCGTGAGATAAAACAAGTTTTGGTTGACCAGATGTTTCTGTTGCGACCATTTTGTTGTTAACACCTTGTTCTAATTCTTCTGGTGCATCAAATGTAACAAGAGGAATTGTTCCAACTTTTTCTCCAGGAGATCCTGCTGCATCAAAGCTCATAATATCTCCATTAGGTTTTATTTGAAATTTGTAGCAGTTTGGTGGGAATTTTATGCCGTCTCCTACAATCCAATCATCTAATGTGTATAAATATCCATCAGCACCTCTTTTGAAAGCGCCATCTCTAGTGTATTGTGTTTCTCCATCAGGTGATGTTACAGGAATATAACCTTGTCCGTCAATTGCCACATCATAAGGGTTGTCTGTGATTCTTAAAGAACCTTGTTTTGAATCAGTTCTTATTGCACCTTCAATATATCCGCTTTCTTTAAGCATTTGTTCAAAACGAACGCATTTATAACCTGCTGTATTATAGTTTGCTAAGTTATTTCCAACATAGGCAAGTCTATCAAACTGGTTAGTTGCATTGTTTATACTTCTTCTGATAATAGCTTGAGCGTTAAACATTTTAATTATCTCCTTATGATGCAGAACCTAATTGGCTTATTGCTTTTTGCATATTTGTATTGTTCATTATGAACATTTGTCTATTTGCTTCAAAATTTCTAATTGTTGGCATTACTGCTAAAAATTCATTTTGAAGTGATACGTTTGAATATTCGTTAAATCCTTGTTTTACATCAGGATTCATAACTGCCATTCCATTAGAATCAACTATGCCTAAGTATGCTACAGGTTCAAGTTTACGTTTATCTTTGTTGAAAACACTTACTAAACCTTTTTTATTGATTACAACTTCTTTAACATCTTCTGGAATTCTATGTAATCTAATAGGAACACCACTATCTGATAAAACTTTATTATCTTCAAGATTTAGTAAATTCCCATCTTTATCTAGCTTAAATCTACCATCCCTAGTTAATTGAATTCCGTTAGGTGTTTGAATTTGGAAGTAACCTTTAGTTGCTAATGCGATATCAAGAGGTTTTTCTGATGTCATAATACGACCAACTTTTTCATCTGTGTTTCTTGAAATCCCGTCAACACCAAGATATTCTGCGAATGAAGATACAACTGCATCTTTTCTTTGGTAGCCGATTTTGTCGAATCCAACAACATTCTCATTGGTGATACCCATTAATTCTGTTGCTACATGCATTGCTCTAATTGAAGAACGTACACCAAGTTCACAATACCTGACTCCACCGTTTATCTTCATATGTTACCTCTCTAATTCATTAGTTAAACTATTTACATATATCGGATTATATTTTTCTTTTATTAGGGGTTGTTAGTTAAAATCCTCTATATGTATTACCCTATATTTCTTTATAATAATTATTTTGTATAAGTCAATGTTTTATTTGTACTTATAAAAGTAATACTTTAGTTGTAGCTTTTTTTATGTGATTGACGTATGTATTATCGTGATGATAATATAATTTTATGGTTAGAGAATTAGAAAAACTTGCTGACAAGTATTTTAATAATGGAAATTTATTTGAAGCTGAAAAACTATACATGAGAGTTTTAGCTAATGATAAACAAAGTCGTAATGCAATATATAGATTAGCATATATAAATGTTGGGAAATTAGATTATAACAATGCTGAAATGTTACTTGATTATGGGCTAAAACTTGGTGCTGATTTAAAAATGTTGCATTTATTAGCATATGTGAAAGAGAAACAATTTAAACTTTATGATGCAATTGTAATGTATGAGCAATTATTAGAATTACAACCATCAGAAGAATTGTATGTAATTATAGGTAATTTATATATTCAATTAGAATTATATGATAATGCATTACATATAACAAAAGAGTATGTAGAAAAATTCCCAACAATTTTATCGTATAGAAGATTATTTTTATTATATTTAAATTTAGGTAAATTTTCTGAATTAGAAGTTTTAAAAGATGATTTAAAAGAAAAATTCCCTAATAAAGGATTAACATTTAATTTATTAGGAATGTACAAAGAGTATATTCAACATGATTTTAATGAGGCTCAAAAACTATATGAAAAAGCAGTAAAATTAGGTGTTCCTACTGCTATGTTTGATTTGGCACTTTGTTATAAGAAATTAAAAAATTATAATGAATCTGAAAAATGTTGTAAAAAAATATTAAATATATATCCTAATAAAAATGAAGTTTTAAATCTGTTGAGAGATATAAGCTTTATAGAAAAGAAAATGCGAAAAGGATACAATTATTATTTAGAAAGAGATTTAAACAAAGATATACAATCTTTAAAAAATAAATGGAATGGAAAAGATTATAAAGATAAGACAATACTTGTTGTATTTGATAATTCAGATAAGGAAAATATAAAAAATATAAGGTATATAGATTGTTTAAAAGATAAATTTAAAAATATTATACTTTCTTGTCCCCCAGATTTAATGTCTTTCATGAAAATAAACGGTTACAATGTTATATCAAATTCTGATTTATTTACTACAGAATATGATAGTTATGTTTTATTGTCAGAATTGCCATTTTATTTAAACTCGAATTTTGAATTTATTCCAAAACAAAAATTAAAATCTGAAAATATAGATTTGAATTCTAATAAATTTAAAATTGGTTTATTATGGAAACCTACTGGTGACAGTATGAAAGTAGTAAATATTTCTTCAGTTGATTTAACAAAATATTTTGGAGATTTATTTAATATTGATAATATTGAATTTTATTCTTTTCAAAAAAATGATATATTCAATACATTAGACACTTATCCCAAAATTATAGATATTTCTTCAAATTTGAATACAGCTGAAGACTATGCTAAGTATATTAATTCTATGGATTTAATTATAACGATAGATTCTGAAGTTTTGCATATTGCAGGAAGTTTAAATAAAAAAGTTTTGGCATTGATTCCTTTTGATACAGAATGGTATTGGTTTGATTCTGATGAAACTAGTAATGTTTGGTATCCTTCAGTAGAATTATACAGACAAAAACTAGGTGAAGATTGGAGTAATGTTTCAAAGAAAATAGTTGAAAGAGTAGAGGCTTTAATTAAAAACTAATGTTAAATATAAAAAAGTTAAATAAGGCATTATTATACGTAAAAAATAAGGATTTTGAATCTGCAGAAAAAGTTTACTATGAGCTTTTACGAGAAAATCCAAATAATGATACAGTTCTCTCTTTTTGGGGGCTTTTTAATTTAAAAAAAGGGTTATATAAAAAAGCAGAAAAAATTTTAGAATCTGCATATAAAATAAAGAAGGCCCCAGCAACCATATCAGCACTAGCTCATACAAAATTTGTATTAAAGAAATATGATGATTCAATAATATTGTATGAAGAATTATTTAGGTATGACAAAGATTCTGAAAAAATTTATCAAAAAATTATAGAATGTTTTAGGCGCTTAGAAATGTATAATTTTTCTGGTGCATATTGCCAGAAATATTTATCAATATATCCAAATAGTTGTGATGCTCTTTCTTTAATGACTCAACATTTAATGGATGTAGGTGATTATAAAAAAGCAGAAGAATATTGTGCAAAAACATTGGAAATATATCCCAATAATTCTTTTAGTTGGATAAATGCTGGTTTTTTACAAGAATTATTATATTGTAATGAAGAATATGCTCAAGAATGTTATAAAAAGGCAATAGAAAGTCATGATAATAAAGCATTTTATCATTTAGCTGTTAGTTTGCAAAAAGTTGGAAAGTATAAAGAAGCAGAACAATATTATAAAAAAGCAATAGAATATTATCCGAATGATGAAAATGCAAAGTCTTCTTTAGGTTGTCTTTATTTAACTCAAAAACAATTAGATAAAGCTTTTGAATACTTTAATCAAGTAAAACCTCCTGAAGAATTGAGTTATATGAAGAATTTTAATTCAAAAGAGGAAGGTGGAACATTGTTGGTATATGGAGATCAAGGTCTAGGTGATTGCATAATGAATGCAAGATTTTTGCCACTTTTGAAAAAGAGATTTTCAAAAGTTTTCGTTAATATAAGAGAGCCTTTATTTGATATAATGCAAAGAAGTTTTCCTGATATAGAATTTATAACTAAAGGTATGAATAGTATTAATCATGATAGTTCAATGTTTCTAGGTTATGCTCAATATTATTTGGGTGTTGATTTTGGTCATATTCCTTTTTCAGAAGGATATTTAAAAGTAGATGAACAAAAAGCCAAGTCATACAAAGACCAATATTTTTTAAATGATAAATTAAAAATTGGTTTGTGTTGGAAAGCAGGCGATATGCGTATACGTTCAGCAATCCATAGAACCATAAATATAGATTATTTTAAATCATTATTAGAATTGGATAATGTAGAATTCTACTCATTTCAAAAAGGAGATATTTTTAATTCAATAGAAAAATATCCTCAAATAGTTGATTTGTCTAATAGTTTTAAAACGTTTGATGATACCGCCGCAGCAATGAAAAATCTTGATTTAATGATAAGTGTCGATACATCTAATATCCATTTAGCAGGTGCATTAGGGGTGAAGTCTATATTATTATTACCTTATTGTTCAGATTGGCGTTGGTTTGATAATACGTCTAAGACTGAATGGTATGATTCTGTTGATATAATAAAGCAAAATGGACGTCAAGATTGGTTCAATGAAGTTGCAAAATTGAGTGAAATTGTAACAAAAATGTAACCATAGAATTAATTATGTCAATTCAAAAAAAATAAAAAACTTTATATAAATGTGATAGGTTATATTTATAGAGGTTTTTTATGTTTAATAGCGATTATTCAATAGGTAATACAAATAGTTTAGCAGAGTTATCTTATCAGAGATATTTGGCATCACAACAAAATAAAACTAATAGCAATGATGCTAATTTATTAAATATTCCGAATTATTCTTTATTGAATAATATGAATCAAATGTCACAATCTAATTTTTATCAAGGGAATTATGCAAATAACAATTTTATGGATGGTTCTTTATTTTTTAATATGAATGAACCAATGGATTTTTTAGGTAGTAAATATCAAGATGATATTTTCGCAGGTCAATTGTATAAGTCGAAACCTTGGGAAAACATTATATAATAATTTATAATAATAAGAAGCTAACAAATAATATTAAACTCTACCCAAAAAAAAGAAGTATGTTATAATAACATACAAAGAGGGTTTAATAATGTTAAGTAGAAAATGTAAAATAACATATGTAGCTCATGGAGCAACAATATATACCGAAGATTTTAGATTATGTAATCAAGAAAATTATCCGCCTTTGGAAGAAAAAGGGCAAGAAGAAATAAAGAAAATTTGCGAGTATATAAAAAAAAGAGGGGTAAAGAATGATAAAATATATTCAAGCCCTGCTACTCGTTGTATTCAATCTGCGCAAATGATTGCCAAAGTATATAAACAAGATTTTGAGATATTATCTGAACTAAATTCAAGAGATTGGGGAGAGTGGAATGGTTTAACCATTGATAATATTGTAAAAAAATATTCAATAGAATATGGCGCAAATACTCCAAGTATAATAGCAATGACTCCTGAAAATGGAGAACCAATGGTTGATTTTAATCTTCGTATAGATAAAGTTGTTCAAGATTTGGTTGAAAAAAATATAGGTAACAGAGTAATAGTAGTAACTGGTCAAAATGTTATTCAATCAGTTGTAGCAACAACATTAGGTATCCCTCCTGAAAAACAATCAAGAATATTAATAAAGACTGGTAGTGCAACCCAAATAAGTTATTTTGATGGCTGGTCAAGTTTAATTTATTCAGGTTATGTTCCATTGTAAGGAATAATATGACAAAGATTTTAAACTCTGAAAATGTAAAAACAATTGCATATTTAGGAACAAGTGGGTCATTTACAGAAATGGCAAAAGATTATTTCTGTTCAAAATATGATTTAAAAGCTTATCAAATGCCTTTTAGAACAATAGAGGAAGTAATCAAATATGTAGAGTCGGATGATGATGCAGTTGGCGTGATTCCAGTGGAAAATGCAAAAGAAGGAGTTGTTAGAGAAACAACAGATAGCTTGATAAAATCAAGCGGTAAAGAATTGTATATATTGTCAGATACAATTTTACCATCTAATAATTGTTTATTATCTAAGAATAGTGAAATATATAATATTTCTGGTTTAATAGCACCAGCTCCAGCAATAGCAAAATGTAGTGAATATATAAAAAATGAGCTTCCGATGCATTTAAATATAATTAATACTGCTGATATAGAAGAGTCTGCAAGATTATTAAATTCATACAACTTAACATATGCAATTATTGGTACAGAAAAAACTGCAGAAATATATAACTTGAACATATTACATCCAAATATAAATAATGATAAAAATAATCAAACAAAGTTTGTAATGATTGGTTCTTTTCACACAGTTCCAACTTCTAAAAGTACATCTTCAATTGCAATATCAATAGAAGATAAACCAGGTAAATTATTTAGCATAGTTCAAGAGTTTGCAAATAGAAAAATAAATATTTCATATATCCATGCAACTCCTTCCAAAATGGATATAAATGAATATATTTTATTTTTAGATGTTCAAGGACATATAGCAGATGAAAATGTAAAACATGCATTTGATTCTATTCAAGAGCATACAACATATTATAAATTTATGGGTTCTTATGAAAGAGTTTAAAATGGTATTTTTGTATTATGTATAAGAATTATGTTGGTGATATTTTAATTATACCAATCCCATATAGTAGGAGACTAATAAATGAGATTAGTAAAGAGAATTTTTTTAAGTTTTTTTACTTTATTATATTTAGTTCAAATATCAAGTTCAATTTGTTATAGTGAAGAGATTGATATTTCAAAGTATCAAAAAATAGTAGAAAAATGCTCTGGAATAATTGATAAAAATCCTGAAAATTATTCAAATTATTTAAAAAGAGCTGAGGCAGAATATAAGTTAGGAATGTATAAAGAAGCAGTAGAAGATTATACAATTGTGTTAAAAAAATATCCAAATGTTGCTGAGAATTATTTTTTAAGAGGTAATTCAAAGTTTGGTATAAAAGATTATAAGGGTGCAATAGAAGATTATACAAAAACAATAGATTTAGAACCTGATTCTGTAACAGCATATTGTAATAGAGGAACAGCAAAGACAATTTTAAAAGATTATAATGGCGCAATTAAAGATTTTGATATAGCAATAAGATTAGATGATGATATATATGATTCATATTTTAATCGTGGAATTGCAAAATTAAATATAAAAGATTATAAAAGTGCAATAGAAGATTTTAATAAAGTAATAAAATTAGAACCAAATATAACAGATGCATATTTAGAACGAGCACATGCAAGGGCTTATTTAGCTGATTATAAAGGTGCTATTGAGGATTTAAATAAGGTTATAAGTATTAATCCAAAGTTGGTAAGTGCATATTATGATAGAGGTCATGTAAAAATTCAACAGAATGATTTAGTTGGAGCAGCAAAGGATTTTACAAAAACATTAGAATTAGATAATAAATTTGCTCCCGCATATTTTAATAGAGCAATGATAAATTACGCAACAAAGAATTACGAAAAGGCAGTAAGTGATTATTCAGCATATATTGCATTAAATTCAAATGATGCAGAGGCGTATAATAATAGAGCATTATCAAGGATGCATATAGGTGGGCAAACCAAAGAAGCAGTATATGATTGTTTAAAAGCATTAAAGTTAAATCCTGAGTATTATCCACGATATCAAGAGTTACCATGGTTAAAATATTATTTACCTCAGAATTAGTCGAGGGTTTTATGAATAAAAAAATATTAATATTAAGTATATTATTAATGATAATTTTACAAGTTTTTCCTTGTAATGCATATGAACATTCTGATTATGAAATAATAAAAAAATTATCGAAATGTAATAAAAAAATAGACAGGAATCCTGAGAATGCTAAATTGTATATTCAAAGAGGATATTTAAATTTTATGGTTGGGAATTATGAGGATGCATTATCTGATTATGAAGAAGCAAAGAGGTATGAACCTAATAATCATAATATTTATTATAGTATTGCTCAAATGCAATTTAAATTAAAGAATTATGATAGTGCATTTGAAAATTATACAAAATCAATAAATATAGATAAGAAGGATGTAAAATCATATGTAGGCAGGGGATTAGTAAAAGAAACTTGTGGGAATTTACAAGGAGCTTTAGAAGATTATAATAAAGCAATAAAAATTGATAAAAAATATGTTCAAGCATATGTAAATAGAGGGGTTGTAAAAGATAAAAATAAAGATTATGCTGGAGCTTTATCAGATTATACAAAAGCAATAAAAATTGATAAATATGCATCAGATGCATATTATAATAGAGCTTTAACTTTGTGTAAGTTAAAAAACTATGAAGAAGCAATATCTGATTATAGTTCGGCAATAGAATTGGATAATTATTACGGATTAGCATATTATCATAGAGGTTTAACATATATTGAATTAAAGCAGTATGAAAAGGCTAGATTGGATTTAATAAAAACAATAGAGTTACAACCTCAAAATAAAGAAGCCCGCGAAAAATTAGTAGAGTTGCAGGATTATGTTGTAGAATAATTATGTTATACTACTAATTGTAGAGGTAGTGATATGAAAGTAAATCCAATATTATCAGGTGTAGTATTTAAATCAAACCGAGAACAAAAGAAAAGACATAGAATAAATCGTTATAGTTTGGTTCCTATAACCGGTTATACATCATTGGGTTTTGGTATAGCATCAGGGATATTTGGTTACAGAAAAAATATAGTAGTGCATAAAGTAGCTGCAATGGTCGCTTTTGCTGCCGCAGCGGCACATATATTGTTACTAAAAACAATGCATTCAATTGGTAAGCAAAAAAATAAATAATTTGTTTTTATATAAAATATAATTAAAAATATAAAAGTAGAAGGTGTTAATTATTATGAATAGCAAAACAGAAAAAATGTACCAAAGAATGTTTCCGGAAACTTATGAGAAACGTGAGAAAATCATGGCATCACTAGCAAGTATAAATTCAAAGTATAAAAAGCCTTCATTTTTAAGTGAAAAGTTCTCTGAAAATATTGTTGATATAGAAAAAATTGAACAATCAAAAAAACAGCTTGACCTATAAAAATGTTTAATATAGAATTTAATTACTGATAATTGAATATCGGGATGTGGCAAGGACTCCTATTTGGAACGATTAAGTATCGTTACAAATGGAGGCAGGCAGAGTCAAAAGCGTAGCTTTTGCGAGCCGTATGAAAATACTACCAAGCTGCATCAAAATGAATTGACAATTGAATATCGGGATGTGGCGCAGCTTGGTAGCGCACCTCGCTTGGGACGAGGGGGTCGCACGTTCAAATCGTGTCATCCCGACCATTTAAAAAAGAAGCCTATTAAGGCTTCTTTTTTTTGCAATTTAATTTTTAATATTTGTTCAAATAACTTAAAATAAGGTCAAATATTTATTTTTCATTGTTTTAATATATATATGGAAGGTCAAGTAGGAAATATTTTCGAAACACAATTTCGTTATGCCATAAGAAATAATTCTAATGGTACTGTATCTATGCCTTCTATACAAAAAAATACTGAACCTTCCGAGTTAGTAAATAAGAGTCAAGGCTTTATTTCAAAAGAAACTAAGGACAAGCATGTTAATCATATCCTTAGAAATTCGAGTATTGCAGCAGGTATAGGGGTTGTAATATTAGCACCATTTGTTATGTTAATTTCAAAGGGTAAATTTCCCAAAGCTTCTAATATTATTTCAAAGAGATTAAATAAAATTTCTCAAAAAATATCTGCATTACGAGAAAAACCTGAGATAACAAAAGCTGAAATGGTTTATTTGAATTCATTGCAGAAGACAAATAAATCATTAAATAAAGCAAAGGGTATTTTATTAAATACAGGTCCATTAAAAGATGTTTTATTTGATAAAACATTAAGAAAAATTGGTTTGGGTAAAGTTTGTAATAAAATAACTGGCTTTTTTGAACGTATGGCGTTAAAAATGACATCAATTGCATATAACAGTTCAAACAATGCATTTGTGTCAATGAAAGATAAGTTTTTGCAAACAAATAAATCAATTTTAGGTTCAAAGTCTTCTTCCAGATTGGAAACAATAAATGGTGTAACAAAAACTGTTGCAGAATGGGCTCAAATAGCAGAAGAAAAATTGAATCATATGGATACATTGTATGATGCATTTAGATCTGCATCTGTTTCAAAACGTAATAAGAAGTTAGGAAAACAGTTTAATGGTTTGGGCGACAAGGTTTTTGAGCAAACATATGGTAATTTATTGAAATTTATAAAAAATCCAAAATCATGGACATCATTTATTACAGAAGATTTAGTTGCCGCGACTAAAGATAAATATTCAAGAAGTATAATTTCAAGGAAAAAATTAATTACTAATACTCATTCTGATGTAACAAGTGAATTAGGTAAATTGGTTTCAAATATAGAAGCTAGTTTAGATTTAACAAGTAAATCATCTTATGATTTATTAAAGAAAATAAAAAAAGTTGTATCATCATATGATATATCTGCATCCGATAAAAATAAGCAGGAAATTATATCTGAACTATCAAAAATGATTTCAGAGTGTTCAGGTGTATTAGAAAATTCCAGTTCAAAATATCCAGATCCTGTAATTAAAAAAGTCAAAAAATCATTAGGAAATATACGTTATATTATAAGTTCTGATAAAAAAGGTGAATTAGAAGAAGTAATGGATATATATAAACATATTCTTCCAAAAGGTAAATATACAGAGCTTAAAAAATCTAGTAAAAAGATGCGTGAAGCATTAAATAATGCAACTGATACAGAAGCAGATAAATTTGTTGATAAAATGAGAGATTTAAAATCAGGTTCCGCTATTTCAGATGTAGGATTTGGTTTATTATTCCCATTAGGTTCAACAGCAGTAGCAATGTCAATGGCTGATACAAAAGAGAAAAAACGTTCTGTAGGTCTTAATTTTGGTATTCCATTGTTTGTTGGTTTAGCAACAAGTATGGTTGGTACTGTCGCAATGCTAACAGCGGGTCCAACAATGGCATTAGGTCTTGTTACAAGTACTATAACTAACCAAATTTGTTCTCGAATTGATAGCTATTTGAAGAAAAAAGATGCAGAAAAATTAGCTTTTCAAACAAATTCTCAATCTACAATTAAAGTTTAGCAATTAAATCATTAACATTATCAACAGATTCTTTGTTCATAATATTATAAAAATTGCTTGCTTGACTTTCCCAGAAGTTTTTAACGGCTTGAACTGGATTTGCAGGGTTTCCCGACTCAGTATTTAATTCTCCTTGTAAAAGAGATTCTACAACAGGTGAAAATGATTCTTTAGCATCATTAATAAGATTTCCTAAATTGAATTTAGAATCATTTTGGATATTTGAATCAGTATTAATCGAATCAATAATTTCATCAGGATTAATTTCGTTAACTAAGGAATTATAATCAAAACCTTCAATATTTAAACCTGCAGGAACTCCTAATTGATTTTGAATTTTAGTAGAGAAATTTTCTTCGATTTTAGAATCATCAAGTTTTTCATCTAAGATATTAGAAAAAGTATCATCAGATAAATCAAAATTATTTATATTATTTTGATTTTGATTTTCTTGAGTTTGAAATATAGAACTTAAATTATTTAATATAGGACTATTCATAATACCCTCTTCCAAAGTTATTATGAATTATTTTTTCTAAAATATCATCATTTAGTTGAAGGATTTAAGAATTCGAAGAATTCCATCCCTTTTTCAATTTTTTCTTTTGCGAGTTTTTTATTATGAATTAAAAGGTATTGGT
Source organism: uncultured bacterium (assembly GCA_949294335.1). Taxonomy (GTDB): domain Bacteria; phylum Cyanobacteriota; class Vampirovibrionia; order Gastranaerophilales; family Gastranaerophilaceae; genus UMGS1585. Next base: position 74,060 of record CASFGO010000001.1, read on the forward strand.
AACTTTCAAAGAATTCTTTGTTGATATTTTTTATGATGTCCTTTTCATCAATCATTGGTTTTAGTTCCTTTATATAACCCGTGTATATTGCAATATGATATAGCTTCATCAATACTAATATTGTTTAATATTTCCATTTCTGCTTTGTTTTGCGGATAAAAATATTTTATAAATACATTATTTTTATCTTCTGTTTGAGCTTGGATGAACATAATATAATGTTCATCTTCCATAGGATGATTTTCTAAAGTAATAATAGTTTTATTTTCATATTTATTAATTTTAGGAGAGTGTTTTTCTGTTGTTAAATCTTCATTATTTTTAGGTTCAAGTAGTTCCATTGTATTTCCACAACAAACTAATTCTCCAACTCCAGACACTAAAACTTCAACAATATTTCCGCAAGTATTACATTTATATATTTGTAATTTTTTTGTCATATATTTCTCCTTTTTTAATAATTATATAGATTAGATAAATAAATATCATTGCCGTATATGGCTATTTATGGTATTGTGTGGGTATGGTTGATTTGAATACTCAATATGAAGAAATGGAAGCAAACTATAAAGAGATCTTTATAGAAGCAGCTGAAATGATAAGAGCCGCAATAGATAAATTTAAACCTGACATAAGTTGTAAATCTTGTCGTATAAAATGTAATATTCAAAATCCGGATATATTTTCAGATTTTCCAGGAGGTTGTCCATATTATAATTGGCAGATGCAGGCATTGACTTATTTAACAACAACTTATGCTGATAAGTTAAAGAAAGCAAAAGAAAAAATCAACGAAGGTAAAGATAAGTGCCAATGTAATATGTGTGGAGCTTGTTGTAAGTTAGCAGTAAGTGAATTTTCATATACTCAATTGAAGCAGAAGGCAATGCGTGGTGATAAATTTGCAACAATGTTCACAAGTTGTTTTGTTCCTTATGAGTCAGAAGAAGATGCTCAAAAAGCAGTTCCTGAGTATTTTGAATTGTCGAATGCTCTATTAGATCCAAATGAGAGAGTTTATTTTTATTATTGTCCTAAATTAACCCCAGATAATAAATGTTCAGATTATGAAAATAGACCTTTATTATGTAAGGATTTTCCAATGACTCCATTAAAATTGTTACCATCAACTTGTGGTTATCTACCTTGGAGAACTGGTGCTAATAAATTAGCTATGTCTATAAAAGCAAGAGAAGATATAATAGCATTTTATAAACAAAAATTAGGCTAGAGGGTAAAGGGGTGAAGGTATATAATACCCATTGGTTTAAGATATTAAAATAAGGATAAAAAAATGAGTGAAATAAAATTTGGAACAGATGGATGGCGCGCAATTGTAGGAGAAGATTTTAACGAAGAAAATGTTGCGAAAGTATCTCGTGCAATCGCTAAGTATGTATATGAAGAGTATGGAATAGATAAGAAAATTATTATTGGATATGATCCAAGAAATATGGCAGATGTTTTTTCAAAACAATGCGCTGATATTATTTCTTCTTATGGATTTGAAGTATATTATTCTGAAAGAGTAATTCCAACCCCTGTTTTAGCTTATTGTGCTAAAGATAGAAATGCATGTGCTGTTATGTTTACTGCATCTCATAACCCTCCTGAATATTTGGGGATAAAATTTATACCTGATTATGCAGGTCCTGCAACACAAGAAATTACAGATAAGCTTGTAGAAAATTTAGATAAAGAATTTGAAACAAATTCATCAAAAAAAGAAATAATCATTGAAAATTTTGAAGAAGAATATTTTACTCATATAGAAAAATTAATTGATTTTGATTCAATAAAAGAATTAGATACAACTATAATTTTTGATGGTTTGTATGCAGCAAGTATTGGATACTTTGATAAATTATTAGATAGACATGGTATAAAATACGAAACCTTGCATATGCATCACGATATTAATTTTGGTGGTGGAATGCCTGAACCTAAACCAAAATATTTAAAAGAATTAATCGAGAAAGTTAAAGAGAATGGAAATGCAGTTGGTCTAGCAAACGACGGTGATTCAGATAGATTTGGTGTGATTAATGAAAAGGGAGAATATGTTACACCAAATGAAATTATTTCAATTCTTTTACTCCACTTAGTTGGCGAAAAAGATATGGAAGGCTGTCTAGTGAAAACAGTTGGAGCAAGTCTTTTGTTGAATAAGGTTGCAGATTTATTGAATGTTCCTGTTGTAGAAACTGCAGTTGGGTTTAAACATGTAGGTCAAGCAATGAGAGATAATGACTGTATAATTGGTGGTGAAGAATCTGGTGGGCTAAGTATAAAAGGTCATATCCCAGAAAAAGACGGATTATTAGCAAATTTATTAGTTCTTGAAGCAATGGCATATTCAGGAAAATCTCTTGTTGATTTACAGAAAGAAATTAAAGCTCTTGCAGGTTGTTCATTTGTAAACGATAGAATTGATTTAAAACTTGATAATAGAGATAAGATAAAAGATGTACTTGATATAGTTTCAGCACAAACAGAAGTTGCAGGCATGGGGGTAAAAGATAAGAATATATTAGATGGAGTTAAAATATATGTTGGTGATTCAAGCTGGATACTTGCAAGACCATCAGGAACAGAGCCTCTATTGAGAATTTATTTTGAAAGTGATGCTCAAGATAATCTTAAAAAACTTCAAGATGATATAATGTCAAAAGTTGGTGTATAATAAAATCATAAATTACAAATAGCATAAGGAATATAAATAATGATAGAAATGAAAGTAATGGGTATAGCCCTAGATACAAGAACAGGATCACCAATTGTAGTATTGCACGATTTAGAAAATAGAAAAGCATTACCTATTTGGATTGGTTCAGCAGAAGCTAGTGCGATTATAAGAAAAATAGAAAAATTATCAGTTGCACGTCCAATGACTCATGACTTAATAATTTCTATTATTGATAAAGCTGGCTATAAATTAGATAGAATAGAAATAAATGACGTAGAAAAAGAAACATATTATGCAACATTATTTTTAACTAAAGGTGAAGAAGTTCTAGAGATAGATTCACGCCCATCAGATGCTATAGCTGTAGCAATGAGAGCAGAAGCTCCAATATTTGTAACAGCAAATGTTTTAATGAATGGTTCAGTTTCAACAGATTCAGCAAGAGATGAAGAAGAAGCAGAAGAGTTTAAGGAATTTATCCAAAGCATAAAACCATCTGATTTTGAAAAACTAATAGACAAACACAGAGAATCCGATCAGTAGCAAATTTTTTAATTTTCGCGTTTTAAAATAAATGTGATAAAGATTAATTCGTGTGCAAATAAAAGTTTATTATCGTTAAAACCTCAAAAAATACATGGTGTAAATCCACAATTAACTTACCCTTCAAGTGGTAAGAGTTTTGATTTACCAAGATTTTCATCAGTAGAGATGCTGATGGCTAGAGTTATGAATAGGATTGCTATTAATAATGATTATGTAACAAGGTCTAAAAAGGTATTTAAGAGCAAAACAGTTCTAGAACAAGATCTAAAACGATTAAAATCTGAAACAATAGAGGATTCTTATAAAAGAGCTTTTTGGATAAATCCAAAAGATAATAAAGGGTATCATTTGTTAGATGAAGGTTTAACAAAAGATGGAAAACAAAAACTCCGAATTTTAAATGAACAGGGCGATTTTATAAAAAATGCAGAAGTAGAACCTAAAACTGTAATTTTATCAGATATAAAAGAAGGGCAAAATATACCTATAATAAAATCAGGTGATACTGTATTAAGTCATACAGATGTGATAAATATTTATGCAAGGCGTTTTAATCCATTCGCTAGATATAAAACAGTATCTGTTGATTTAAATGGTCAAGGTGCAAAGGTTTTTGACGAAATAATTGATAAAGTTGATAATAATACAACTTGTGCAGCTTTATCTTATGCGAATATTGTTCAGCTTGAAAGTGCCAAAGCTCCTGGTAAGCCTCTTAAAGAATTTATACAAGATTATTTAAAAAATGATGCAGTAGAAGATTATGAAGCTCAAAAAGGTTTAGAAAAATTAGCTAAAAAGACAAGAGTATTAGCAGGTGCAGGAAACAGAGGAGAAAATTCTATCAATACTTTCTTATCTCATCAAGGAGTAGAAGGAGTTGGAGGTTTACATGATTGGGGTGTTGTTCATCCTGATTCATCTTCAAGAAACAGTATTTTTACACAACATTATGAGCCTTTTGATTATCGGGTAAAAACAACAAATGAAGGGGTAAATATAACAGAACTTTCAGGAACTGATTACCCTCTTAAGTTTTCACATGAAGCAGGAAGTTTTTTAGGTGTAATAAGTGGAACCTCATTTGCTACTCCTGTCAGAGCTGCAAAATTAGCCCTTAATGAGATGATGGAAGGAATACTTTAACCTGATTTCGACCATTTTCTTTTGCATAATATAGCATTTCATCAGCTTTTTTTAATATGTCATTAGATGTTTTTATATCATTATTAAAATCTGCAACTCCAATACTAATAGTTACATTTTGATTATTAAAATTGTGTTTGCTTATTTTGTTTCTAAGTTTTTCAAGTGGTAATAATGCATTATTAGAGTTTGTTTCCGGCATGATTATAGTTATTTCTTCCCCTCCATACCTAAAAACTATATCTGTTTTTCTAAATGTATTTTGAATGATTTGAGAAATTTCTTTTAAAACATAATCACCAAATTGATGTCCATATGTGTCATTAATATTTTTAAAATGATCAATGTCAATCATCGCAAGCGTAAATGGAGTATTGTATCTTTGTGAACGATTAAATTCTTGATTTAGGTTAATATCAAATTGATGCCTGTTGTATAATCCTGTTAATCCATCAACAGAAGATTTGAAAATTTGTTCGGAATATAAATATTTAAGTTTAAATATACTTAAAAGTTCATTAATTAAAAAATTATAAGTATCAATATCTGTTTTTAATATTTCATTTTTAGATATTATACATATTCCACCTAATAATTTATTTTGGAATAAAAATGGTAAGATTAATTCGTTTTCAAGGATTTTATTATCATCATTAGCTTTTACTTGTATAATATTACTTTTTGTTTTAATGATTTGTTTGAATTCAGACATGTGATTAAAAAATTTTTGTTCAATATTTTCAATATTAATATTTTTATTTTTGATTAAAAGATTAAGAATATTTGTGCAGTAAATATCAGGGCTATTGAAAAATATTCCTGATATTTCAAAATTAAAATGTTTTTCAAGAATATGGAACATTTTTTCGATAAGAACGTCATTATAATTGATGAAATCAATCAAAATTCTGAAATCATTGATAATGTCAATATAATTATTTTTATCTAGTAAAAAATTATTCATACAACATACCCGAACAAGAATTATTTAATGAAAATTATAAAAAAGTCATGGACTTGACAGTGAAAACATGCTCAGAGCATGGGATAGGGGTAAATTGATAAAAGAAAGCAGGAAACAAGATTAAGTTTTGTAAATCTCTAAATGGCTTGTAATATAAGGGTTTCATAAAAAACTTGTAAAAAGTAAAAAAAAGTAGTTGCAAATAAAAATTGATGTACTAATATAGTAAATGTGCCAAGGATACAGAGGGGACAGTTAAGGAGAACCAAAACGAACGGCACAATGAACTTTAAACACAAGCCGAAAGAATAAGCATTTAAACTACCAACTATTTTTATGGTGGAATAAATAAAAAGATTTCAATCGAACCTTGAAAATAGAATAGCTGAAAACGACTAGATATACTTGTTGATTCAAAAAAATGACAGACAACGCAATAAACGAAGTCGAGCAGAATGTCGAGTTAGCCCTCGATATTCGATGGACATAAACTTTCTGACAA
>CASFGO010000002.1 GCA_949294335.1 uncultured bacterium
ATATCTGACTAAAAAATCGTAGAGATACGATCTTTTAGTCGTGTCCTGTAAATCATACATATATAAATTGTCAATTTATTACAGCTCTAATTATAATCAATGTCGTTGATTGATAATAGGGCTTTTTCATTTTACGCTTACTCTAAACATTTACATATTTGAGTTTTTTATAACCTTTATTTTATGCGTGAAAATTCACACTTAAAGTGACAAATCATAAAAAATGTACTCTATCCCTAAGTGAGCTGGAACTATTGTAAAGCTTTATGAAAGAGGTTACTATGAATATGCAAGATATATCGAGGGAGGAAAAAAAGATATGATGCAAAAAATTCAAAGATTCGGAGGAGCGATGTTTACGCCAGTATTACTATTCGCGTTTGCTGGGATAGTTATTGGTATTGGAACATTGTTTACTACGGAAGCGATTATGGGGAGTCTAGCAGCTCCTGAGGGTTTATGGTATCAATGCTGGAATGTCATCTTACAAGGTGGATGGACAGTATTTAACCAATTACCATTATTGTTTGTTGTAAGTTTACCTATTGGATTAGCAAAAAAACAACAAGCAAGATGTTGTATGGAAGCCTTAGTACTTTATCTCACTTTCCAATATTTTCTAAGCACAATATTAAGTCAATGGGGATCTACATTTGGTGTGGACTTTAGCTTAGAAGTTGGCGGAACAAGTGGTTTAGCAATGATAGCAAGTATTAAGACATTGGATATGGGGATGATAGGTGCTTTAGCTATTTCTGGTATAGTGATTGCATTGCATAACCGTTTCTTTGATACTGAATTACCTGAATGGCTAGGAACATTTAGTGGTTCATCATTTGTTGTTATTATTGGATTCTTTGTATTAATTCCTGTTGCATTTTTAGCAGCATGGTTATGGCCTATGGTTCAATCAGGAATGAGAAGTTTCCAAGTATTTATTTCTAATGCAGGATCTATTGGTGTATGGGTATTTATATTTATGGAACGTATTTTAATTCCATTTGGATTACACCATCTATTATATTTCCCATTCTTCTATGATTCAGCTGTTGTTAATGGTGGTATTTATTCTACATGGGCAAATCAACTTCCTGCTTTAGCAGCAAGTAGTGAGTCATTAAAAACACTAGCTCCTTATGCATGGCCAACTTTAACTGGTTTATCTAAGATATTTGGATGTACTGGTATAGCTCTTGCATTCTATTCAACTGCGAAAAAGTCAAAGAAAAAACAAATTGCTGGTTTGTTGATTCCTATTACTTTAACTGCAATTTTCTGTGGTGTTACAGAACCAATAGAATTTACATTCTTATTTATTGCCCCTGCTCTATTTGTCGTTCATGCTGTATTAGCTGCAACACTTTCTACAGTTGCTAATGCACTAGGTGTAGTTGGTGTATTATCAGGTGGTTTGATTGAGATGTCAGCTCTTAACTTTATTCCGTTAATGTCATCTCATTGGCAAACATATTTAACTTTATTATTAGTAGGACTTGTCTTTGTAGGAATATACTTTGTTGTCTTTAGATTCTTAATCTTGAAGTTTGACTTCAAAACTCCTGGTAGAGAAGATGATGAAGAAGATATTAAATTCCATACAAAAGCAGACTTTAAAGAAAAACAAGCAGAATCTAAACAAGGAAGTTTAGAAGAAAAAATCTTAGAAGCTTTAGGTGGAAAAGACAATATTATTGATGTTACAAATTGTGCAACACGTTTACGTGTTAATGTTAAAGATGAAACATTAGTAAAAAGTGATTCATATTTTAAATCTATCGGTACACATGGTATTAAAGCAACAAAAAACAATATTCAAGTTATTGTTGGTTTAAAAGTTGCAAGTGTAAGAGAAGATTTTGAAAAATTATTGTAAAAGAAAGGTGAAGATCATGGCTCGAAAAAGCAAAAACAATAAGGAATATCAAAAACTAAACAAATATTTTATGATTGCAAAAGTGTTTTTATTAGCAACTCCTTTAATTTGTTATTTCTATATTTTATTACAATCATCAATGTTAGGTTCAAGTTTTCAAGAAATACTTGTTCAAAATCCACAAGTAACAATTATATTTTTAATCGCAATGATAAATCCTTATATTGCTTATATAGTTAAACTTATTCAAAAACATTTAGAACAGAAAGATTATCAATTTAGTTGTCTTAATATGGCTATATTATTAGTAGCACAAATTCTAACATTCAATGTGTTTTATTTCTTTATGTTATTGTATGTGTTTATTCGAGCTATTCGCTATTATGATATTCAACTTTTAAATAGTTTAAGAAAAATAACAATCAAACAAACATTGTTTAATGGTGGAGGAAGTTTGTTTGTCTTGTTAATAAGTGGTATCAGCTTATTTTCAACAATAAAATTAATGTAGAGGAGAAAAGAAAAAATGGAAAAGAAGTATTCAGTAACAGTTGCTGGTGGAGGAAGCACATTTACACCAGGTATCGCATTATTATTATTAGATCATCAAGATCGTTTCCCAATTAGAAAAATCACATTCTATGATAATTTTGCTGAACGTCAAGAAACAATTGCAAAAGCATGTGAAATCTATTTAAGAGAAAATGCACCAGAAATCGAATTTAATTATACAACAGATCCTGAAACAGCATTTACAGATGTAGATTTTGTTATGTGTCATATTAGAGTTGGATTATATGCAATGCGTGAAAAAGATGAAAAAATCCCATTGAAATATGGAGTTGTAGGACAAGAAACATGTGGTCCTGGAGGTATTGCATATGGAATGAGAAGTATTGGTGGAGTTATTGAAATCTTAGATTATATGGAAAAATATTCACCAAATGCATGGATGCTAAACTATTCAAATCCAGCTGCAATTGTTGCAGAAGCAACAAGAAGATTAAGACCAAATTCTAAAATTTTAAATATCTGTGACATGCCAATTGACTTAGAAGAAAAAATGGCTAGCATGGTTGGATTAAGTTCACGTAAAGAAATGTCAGTAGGATATTATGGATTAAACCACTTTGGATGGTGGCATAAAATTGAAGATAAAGATGGAAATGATTTAATGCCAGCTATTAAAGAACATATGAAAGCTAATGGATTTGCAGATGCATTATCTAAAACAAATCAACATGTTGAACAAAGTTGGATAGAAACATTTGCAAAAGCAAAAGATGTATATGCTTTAGATCCAGATACAATTCCTAATACTTATTTAAAATATTATTTATTCCCAGATTATGTAGTAGAACACTCTAATCCAGAATATACAAGAGCTAATGAAGTTATGGATCATAGAGAAAAAATTGTATTTGGTGCATGTAGAGATATTATTGAAAAAGGAACTGCTAAAGATTGTGGATTTGAAGCTGATGCACATGCTGAATATATTGTGGATCTTGCTTGTGCAATTGCTAAAAACACAAAAGAAAAAATGTTATTAATTGTGCCAAATGAAGGTGCTATTGAAAACTTTGATAGAACAGCTATGGTAGAAATTCCATGTATAGTAGGATCAAATGGATATGAAAGAATTGTACAAGGTGCAATTCCACAATTCCAAAAAGGTTTAATGGAACAACAAGTTTCTGTAGAAAAATTAACAGTAGAAGCATGGATCGAAGGAAGCTATCAAAAATTATGGCAAGCAATTACTTTATCAAAAACTGTACCAAGTGCAAAAGTAGCTAAACTTATCTTAGATGATCTTATTGAAGCAAATAAAGGTTATTGGCCAGAATTAAAATAATATGGGATTCTTTAGTAGAAAGAAAACAAAAGCAATCTATGCTTTTGCAAACGGGAAAACAGTAGATATTAAAAATGTACCAGATGAAGTTTTTGCAACAAAAATGATGGGAGATGGAATAGCAATTATTCCTCAAGAAGGGAAAATATATGCTCCAATATCAGGCAATGTAAAAATGATTATGGAAAATAGCCAACATGCTGTTGGTCTTGTAAGTGAAGATGATATAGAAATATTGATACATGTTGGTTTAGATACAGTCAATCTTAATGGTGAAGGATTTGAAACACATGTTAAAGTTGGTGATCATGTAGAAAAAGGAACTCTTCTTATCAGTTATGATAAAGAGTCTTTAAATAATAAAGATATAAATGATATTACAATGCTTGTGTTAACAGATCCAGGGCATTATCAATATACAAAGTTTTATACAGACATGGCAGTAAAAATTAATGAATCTCCTATTATAGAGTATAAATAGAGGTACGGATTTATTCCTACCTCTTTTTGCATCTACAATTCATTCCAAGAGTATGTTATGATATATCAAGGAGATAGGGGGAATAGAATGCAATTAGAAGAACTAATTAATAAGAACTATAGTCAACTCAATGAAAATGATTTATATATTTGGAAATATATATCTACCCATCGGAAAGAATGTGAAAATATATCAATAAATCAACTTGCTGATTATTGTCATGTATCAAGAACAACAATTCTACGTTTTTCTAAAAGATTAGGTTTAAAAGGATTTACGGAATTAAAGGTTTTATTAAAAATAGATAATAATATAAGTAAATATTATCTAGATGGCGTTGATACACTTTATAAAACATATAGTCAATATCTAGAAGATATTAAAAATAAAGATATGATCCATGTTATTGAGTCAATGATATCTGCAAAAAATATATATGCTTGTGGAACTGGGAGTGTACAAAATCATGTTGTATCTGAAATGAAAAGATCATTTTTGGAAGTAGGGAGGATGATTTATAGTATTCGTTCTTTAGCAGATGAAATAAATGCCTTTGAAGAGGTTATTGATAAAGACGATTTCGTTATTTTGGTTTCTCATTCTGGAGAAAATGAAAAAATAATTTCTTTTGCAAAAAATTTAAAAGCAAAAGGAGTTCAAACTATGGCAATTACTTCAAAGAAAAATAATACTTTATTACAAATTGTAGATTATCCATTTTATGTTGTAGTACCTACAATAGCTAATCCCCTTGGACCAAGACATGAAGGATTAGTAAGTTATTTTTTATTAATTGATTTCTTATTAGTGAAATATCTAGATTATTATGAAAGGATTAAAATATAATGACATTAACAGAACTAGTCAATGAACATTATAATGAATTAAACGAAAATGATCTTTATATATGGCAATATATATGTCATCATAAAATAGAATGTCAAAATATGTCTATACATGAATTAGCACGTTCATGTAATGTTTCTCATACAAGTATTACACGTTTTACTAGAAAAATTGGTTTAGATGGATATAGCGAGTTAAAAGTCTATTTAAAATGGAGTACACAACAAAAATCAACATTTAATCATCAAATTCTTTCTAACATACCTATGGAATTGAAAAGAACTATAGATCATATATACGATTTGGATTTAGATCGAATACTATTAATGATAGATACTGCAAGACATATTTATATATGTAGTTCTGGAGAGGTTCAAAGACATGTTGCACAGGAATTAAAAAGAGAATTTACATATTGTAAAAAAATACTTTATGTTATTGAGGGAGATACAGAAATAGATAACATTTTAGCTAATGTGACCAGTGAAGATCTTTTTATTTTAATTTCTTTATCTGGGAATAATGAAAAGATTGCATTAATTGCGAAAGTTCTTGCAAAAATGAAAGTACAATGTATAGGTATTGCATCAGGGCATCACAATTTGCTTGCTCAGCATGCGAGTAAATATATTTCATTTGAATCTACTGGGTTTGAAACAGGTTTTCTACCACGCACTTATCATGCGACAAGTCATTTCTTTATTATAGTGGATATGTTATTTTTGAAGTACTTGCAATTTTGTTCTTTAAAAGATGAATATAAAGTGTGAATTTACAATAATCTATTTGATTAATAAGATCTGATGATAAAATCACAATTCAACCAATTATTAGGTTGTAAAAACAAAGAATTCTAGAAAAACTATTAATTTCTAATGTTAAATTAACATAAGAAGAATTTTAAGGGCTTGATTACGCATTAAATCTATAGATATAGATGATATGAATAATTTGAAAATCAATCTTTTGATCAGAACTAAAAAGGGGCTGTAACGAATAAATAATTATTTTACAGTTCCATAAAACAAAAAAGACGCTCAAACACGAGCGTTTTTTTTGGTATAATATTTTTATGCAAAATACAAATATTAACATTTCAAATTATAACTCATTTCAATCTTATTTGCTACTGGATTTTTCTTTTTCTTTTGAAAAAGATGTTCCCCATGATGATATTTGTAGAACTGTACTA
>CASFGO010000003.1 GCA_949294335.1 uncultured bacterium
TAATATATTTTTTACCCATATTCTTTTGTGAATTTTTAATATTGTTTATTTTATCAAAAAACTTAAAAAAACAAGTTGGTTTAAATTTCAATAATAAAATATATGATTTACTATTCCGCTTTGGGATTTTTTGTTGCTTTATTCCAATAACCATCATAATACATTTTGCTATTTGGATGTTTCTTGGAACAATATTTAACACTGCTGATTCTTGGATTAGATTTATAATATTATATTTTTGTATATTTGATTTGGAAATAAAAGATATATTTTTCAAAAAATATTTTGTGCACTCTAAAAATTAATAAACATTTCTTTTTGATAAAATTTGTACTAAAATAAATGAATGGATTTTTTAAAAAGATTTTTATGTTTTAATATTTTATCAATTATAGGATACGGTGTATTAGGCTATTGTATTTATAATTTTATAGTCATTTTGTACCATGGTATTCAGAATTTACCAGGTATGGCACTTGTTTTAGGGGCTATAATGGTTATTACATATTATATTATGTTCTTAATATATTTTTTACCCATATTCTTTTGTGAATTTTTAATATTGTTTATTTTATCAAAAAACTTAAAAAAACAAGTTGGTTTAAATTTCAATAATAAAATATATGATTTATTATTTCGTTTTGGTATTTTTTGTTGCTTTATTCCAATAACAATTATTATTAGTTTTGCTATTTGGATGTTTATGGGAGTAGTTTTAAAATGTGCTAATTCCTGGATTGCTCTTATTATATTATTTGTTTGTATGTTGGATTTGGAAATAAAAGATATATTTTTCAAAAAATATTTTAGGATTAAGACCAAATAGAGTTTACCTCTATTTGGTCTTTGTTTAAATTATTAATCTTCAATCAATACATGGTTTCCATTAATAGTAACCCAATGTCCATCAGCATTTGATATCCCTCCATATAATCGCTTTGAATTGGATGATTCAATAAATTTTGAATATTGGCTTGTATTAGCTATAGGATTATTAATTCCTATTTTATATGGGGAATTCCAAGTGTCTGATACATTTAAAGGTTGGGTTGATAACAATTTCTCAGCATAGTCTTTCATTTCTCTTACAGAATCCCAAAGAGAATACATTTCTTTTACTCCATCTAAAACACCTCCATATACTTTATCATATTTAAACTCTTCACCTGCCCGTATTTTATCAAAAAATGAAGTTACACTATTTCGTTTATATTTTTTAATATCCAATATTCTGAGATTTTCTAGATAATGTTCTTCAGGCATCAGATTTAATTTTGGCATTAAAATATTACCCGATTTATTTTCTGTAACATATATTTTTCCAGGCTGTGTATTAATATCTGACATAGAAATAAAATCTTCTGAATTAATAATATTTATAATGTTAGAATAATCTTTGCCTTTCTCCATTCCGGTAGAAAAAGCATTAAAAGTAATAGCCAATTCACCGGTTATTTTGGCTAATACCTGACAAATACTTCCGCCTAAAGAGTGTCCTGTTAGTATAATCGGGATATCAGGATACTTTTCCCTAACTTCATTATACAATGCCAGGGCACTTTCATATTGAGGCGGCAAATTTCCCGCAGCCATATTTAAATCGTTACGTATGTCATCAATAGTATCTTTGGATACAATTGATGACAAATCAGTCCCACTAATAGCAATAACTATTTGTTTTGTTGGTTTATCCATAAATACTTTTGCAGCAAATCCATTGGTTTTATTGAATTGGTTTTTACAAGGTATTAACTGACTTTCTACAGGATAATTGTATTTTTGCTTGTAGCCACATTCTGCATATATTTGCATTGTGGGTAAATTAATCATTTTAGTTTTCTTCATAAAAAACCTTTCAAATATTTGTATTAAAATAATAAAAATTATTTTAAGAGGGGTTGACAATATTTATATTATAAATATTTGAGCTAATATGGGCAAAATTTGCATTATAGCTTAATATCTTAATTATTTAATTTAGATATTAAGAATTATTAAGTTTTAGAAATATAGACTACAAGAGCATTTTTCGAGATTTTCAACAAAAAATGCGTGTCAAAATTTATGTTAAGAATAGTCGTAGATTATGTATTACAAATATAGATTTTTTCTTTGTGCTAAAATATATAACATAGAAAATAATATTTTGAGAGGTTAAAAATGGAAGATTTAAGAGAGAAATATGAAGTCGTTATAGGATTAGAAGTTCATGCACAATTAAAAACTAAATCAAAAATATTCGCACCTGATAGTACTGAATTTGGGAATGAACAAAATTCTCAAATTAGTCCAATTACTTTAGGTATGCCAGGTGTTTTACCTGTTCTTAACAAAGAATGTGTAAATATGGGTATCAAATTAGGACTTGCACTTAACTGCCAAATTCCTGAAAGATGTAAATTTGACAGAAAACAATATTTCTATCCAGATCTTCCAAAGGGATATCAAATTTCACAATACGATGAACCTATTTGTGTTAATGGATATATTGACATTAAAGGAAAAAGAATCGGTATCACAAGAGCTCACCTAGAAGAAGATGCAGGAAAACTTGTTCACGTTGGTTCTGCAGGTATTGCCGGTTCAACTTATTCTCTTGTTGACCTTAACAGAGCAGGAACTCCATTATTAGAAATTGTTTCTGAGCCAGATATCAGATCAAGTGAAGAAGCTAAAAACTACATGGAAGAATTAAGAAACATTGTTAGATATATTGGTGTTTGCGATGGTAACTTAGAAGAAGGTTCTATGAGATGCGATGCTAACATATCTATCATGCCTAAAGGTTCTAAAGAATTCGGTACTCGTGCTGAAATCAAAAACGTAAACAGCTTCAAAGCTTTACAAAGAGCTATTGAATATGAAATTGACCGTCAAATTGAACTTGTTGAAGACGGTGAAGAAGTTATCCAAGAAACAAGATTATGGGATGATAATGCAGGCGAAACTCGTTCTATGCGTGGTAAAGAAGATGCTCATGACTATAGATACTTCCCTGAACCTGATTTAATGCCATTATCAATCTCTAGAGAATGGGTTGAAGAAATTAGAAATTCAATGCCGGAATTACCTAGTCAAAAACGTCAAAGATACATGGATTTAGGTCTTAGCGAATATGATGCATCTGTTATTGTTGAACAAATGCAATCTGCTTTATTCTTTGACAAAGTTCTTGAACTTGGCGGAAATGCTAAAATTGCTGTTAACTTCATGATGGGTGAAATTGCAGCATACTTAAAAGAAAATCATATTGAAATTAATGAAACTAAATTAACTCCAGAAAATTTAGCAGAATTAGTTGGATTAATTGAAAAAGAAACTATTTCTAACAACATTGGTAAACAAATCCTAATTGAAATGATTGAAGAAGGAACAAAAGCTTCTGAAATCGTTGAGAAAAAAGGTTTAAGCCAAATTACTGATGTTGATGCTATTAGAAAAATGGTTGAAGAAGTAGTTAACAACAATCCAAACCAAGTTGAACAATATAAATCAGGTAAAACAAACATTCTTGGTTTCTTTGTTGGACAAATAATGAAAGCAACTAAAGGACGTGCTAATCCTAAAACTGTTAACGAAATTTTATTAGAGTTATTAAAATAAGTTAATTGTTTAGAGGTGAAAAATGTTTTTTAATACAAAAAAATGTTCTATGGAATCAGAAATATTAGAACAACCACATGTTATTAAAGAATTAATATACAAATACAATCATCAAGAATTAGAACTTCCTGAAAATGTTGAAAAAATTGTAATTGTTGCAAGTGGTTCATCTTATCACTGCGCTAGATTTTCTGCTGATTTATTAGGTGAAATAGCTAATATTGAAGCAAGAGCAATTTATTCTAGCGAATTTAACTTAAAAAAAGTTATTCCGCACGATAAAGGAACACTTTATATTTTTATTACACAATCAGGGGAAACAAGTGATACTCTTGCTGCATTAAAAAGAGTAAATGAAGGATTCGTTGGACCAAATAATGAAAAATATTTTCTTGATACTTTATGTATTACAAATAACCAAGAATCTAGTATTTGGAATCTTTCAAAATACAAAATTAATTGTTCTGCAGGAATTGAAAATTCTATTGCTGCAACAAAATCATTCACAGCCCAAATGTTATGTATATTAATCGTTGCATTAAATCTTTCAAAACATAAGGGTGGTAATATTGTAGAATATCTTGATTCTCTTGAAAAATTACCAGAAGTAATGGAAGAAACATTCCAATTAAGACAAAAAATTAAACATCTTGCAAGATTAATTTCTAAGCAAAAATGTGTTGTTATAACAGCTGACGGTATTTCTTATTCTATTGCCAAAGAAGCTGCATTAAAAATTAAAGAAACATCTTATATGAATGTCAATGCAACTTATCTTGGAGAATTTATGCACGGGCATGTTGCAGTATTAAATAATAAATCTGCTGTTTTATATATTGCGGTTGATGGAATTTCAAGTACAGCAGTTAATAATCTTGAAAAGATTAGAAAAAATTATAATCCTACAATGTTTATTATTGGAAAACATAATGATAGAATTATTTCTAATTTTAATATCAATATTAATTGCGAAAATGAGATTTTACAAATGTTCTCAAATGTTGTTATTATACAATTATTAGCACTTGAAATTGCAAGAAAACTACATAGAAATATTGATAAACCTAAAGGTTTAAAAAAGGTTGTTACCTAAATAAATGGATTATTAGTAGCTGTAGACATATCTATTTCGATACCGTCTACCATACCTGTTCTATCTTGTTTTCTCGACATATTTTTTTGCATTTCATTAGCTTCACCAGAACCATATGTCGATACCATACTAGAATATAGTAACTCACTAACTGAATTATTTTGTAATGCTTCATCAATATCAAGATATTCATTTTGGTCTCTATCAATGGCATCAAAATCTGCTTCTCCAACACCATACTGTAAAACTTGTGATTTTTCAGGCTCGGTTGTTTTGAACAATTTTGAAAAAGCTACATAAAGTTGTACTGTAGAAATCGCCATCTTAATTAACTCTCATCTTGTTTTGATTAACCAAATATATAAAGTATTTTTTTTAGTATCAATTTCAGCTATTAAATTATATGTTACAAATCTTAATAATTTGTATAATATTGAAAAGCAATAATAAATATGTCATAATATTATTGCTTTATACTGATGTTAATTTTATTCCTACATTTTTATTAAAAGGGAGAATTAGCTCAGCGGAGTTATGAAGTATACCCATCAATTATATAAATAATTGCCAGTGGGAAACGGAGGCTTCGAGGCGTTCACCCACCTGCTAACTCGGCAGGTAATAAAATCGCATTGGTATAAAGCTTTTTATTTTTATATTATAATCAAGGAATGAAAATTAGTCTTTGGGATATATATAAAGTTTTCACTAAAATTGGATTAATTCTAATTGGTGGTGGATATGTTATTTTACCAATATTAAAAAAAGAAGTTATAGAAGATAGAAATTGGATTACGGAAGATGATTTAGTAGATTATTATGCAATCAGTCAATCATTACCAGGTATTATTGCCGCAAATATTTCTATATTTGTTGGTTATAAACTTCGAGGGAAGTTTGGTGCTATAGTCGCAACTGTTGGAATAATAACTGCACCTTTTATTTGTATCGCAAGCATTTCATCAATTATTGCACAAATTATTGATTGGACTCCAACAAAAAGTATATTATGGGGAATTGAATTTGGTGTAATTATTTTAATTATATCTTCAGTTCAAGAACTATGGAATAAAGCGATAACTGACAAATTTTCATTATTTATATTCTTAATATTTTTAGCCGCAATACTTAAATTTAATATTCCACCAACACCAATAATTATTTCATCTATTATTATTGGTATTACCTACAATTACATTATAAACAAAAGAGGTAATCAGCTATGATATATTTTAATTTATTCAAGGAATTTTTTAAAATAGGTATACTTTCTTTTGGTGGAGGATATGCAACTTTACCTTTTTTATACCACATTTCAGATCAATATCATTGGTATTCTATAAATGAATTAACACAAATGCTTGCAATTGCATCCATTACTCCAGGCCCTGTTGGTATAAATATGGCTACTTATGCTGGAATGAAAACACATGGCATAATAACTGCAATTCTTGCAACATTTGCAATTATACTACCTTCTCTTTTCATTGTAATTGCAATATCTAAACTTCTAAGAAAATTTAGTGATAATTTTTATGTTAAATCTGCAATATACGGACTTAAACCTGCAAGTTGTGCTCTTATATCTGCAGTAGCTATAAGGCTTATTAAATCTTCAGTTACAAATATTTATGGATTAATTATATTTTTACCATTATTATTTTTATTTATTTCAAGTAAAAAACACTCCCCTATTTTTTACTTAGTTTTATCAGGTTTAGCCGGCTTGATCCTGAATATCTTGTTCAAAATTCAATAGTGTTTTCAAATTACTTTCGACATCACTATTACGAGGATCTATTCTTAGTATTTGTCTATAAAGATTAATTGCACCATCTTTATAGCCTTCTGATTCATACAACAATGCTAAACGATACTTAGGCTCAATCATCATAGGATCCAACTCAATTGTTTTTTCTAACATATTCTTAGCACCTTTTGTATCATGTTGAGCTTCACATAATTGTGCTAATTTCCAATGAGCAACAGAGTTATTAGGCTCTGCTTTGATTAAATTAGTTAAAGCTTTCTTTTCTTCAAATGCATTATTGATATTATGATAACAATCTGCTAATGGTAAATAATATTTTGCATAATCAGCTTCTTCACTGTAATCCATAGCAATTTTCAATTGAGAAATTGCTTCTTTATAATTTTTTATTAACATATTTGCTTTCGCTAATTGCTCATGTACATATGGATTAGTAACATCAAATTGTATTGCCATTGAGAATAGTTTAAATGATTCTGTTACATCAGACAACTCTGAACCATTAAGCATTGATGCTCCCCAACGAGCATATAAATTACTCATCAAATTATGTACACGCCTTACTTCAGTACTTGGGATTACAACTAATAATCCATTATATATATCATTTGCTTCTGAAAAACGATTCTGCTTTTCATAAACCGTAGCTAAACGAGTTAAAACTTCTAAATTTCCTTCAAATTGTAATGATAAATCTGTTAAAACACTTTCTGCAGCTTCTAAGTTATCAAGTGTTGAATATATATCAGCCAATGTACATTTTGCTTCTAGAATATTACTACCAGGACAATCTATTAATTTTTCTGTATGAGTAAGAGCTTTCATATGCTCACCACACTCTCGACAAGTCTTTACCATTAACTCTAATGCCCATAAACGCATTTCTACAGGAATTTCTAAATCCAACATTTCTTCTAATGTTGCTATAACTCTAGGTAAATTACCCACTTTCAAATACAACTGAATCATTTTTTTGCGCGTTTCATAATCTCTTGGTGTTAGTTCCAAACGTGCTTTATATGCTTCAAATGCAGCTGCATAATCGCCAATTTTCTCATTTAATTGGGACAATATTAATTTATATTCTGAAATTTCACGTTTATCTTTTGTCATTGGAATAAGCATATTATATAGTTTAATGGATGCACTATACTGACTTACTTCATTAAACATTTCTGCCATATTTTTTATAACTTCTGGAGTTTTATTTCCTCTTTTATAAAGAATTTCAAATTGTTTCAATGATTCTATTGTTAATTTCTTTTTCCTATAACAATTTGCCAATATTAAACGAATATCATCCATTTCTTTATTCTTTTTTAGAATTTTTAAACATTCGTAAATTGCTTGTGTAATTTTATTAGTATCATAGAAACATTTTGCTAAATAGCATCTTACGCCATAATGTCTAGGAACACGCTCTAAATATTTTTTAGCAAGAATTTCTAATATAGTATATTCTTTTTCATTATATAAATTTTCTACTTGCTCTAAAATATTTTTTGTTGTTACTTGTAAACCTTTCCCTTGTTCTGCATTTTCAGCCGAAGCAAGAACACCATATAAAATAAATAAAGCTACAACCGTTACTATTAAAATTAAACCAATTCCCAATAGTATATGCCCTTATAGATATAATCCGTTACCTTTCATATTATACACTATTTATATAAAAAAATAAACCTTTGTTTTTTATTACACTATATAGATGTTTACTTCTATAAAAAAAACATTATAAAATTTATGTATGAGAAAAAAATTGGCATTAATATTTTGTATAATTTGCTTAGCGTTACCAGTCTTTGCTGAAGAAGAAGATGGATGGGCAAAATATGATAATATTGATAATGCTTGGGATGGGCAGAAAATCATTACAAATAAAGAGTTTGAAGATACAATGAAAGCTCTTGAAGAACGTAAAAATAAAAAAATGAATAAACAAAAGGAAAAAGCTATTCGAAAATTCAAAGGTAAAAGTCTTCACGACAATATGGATGTCAGAAAAGAAAAAATTGAAAGCCAGACTCCACTTGAAGAAATGGAAGAATGTCAGGTTATTAATATCCCTGTTGACTTTGTTGCAGATGGAAAAATTGTTGAAAAAGGGTTTTATAGAGTAATTGGCGAAAAAAAAGATGATGGAGTATACTTAGAGTTATATCAAGCTCATGATTTAATTGCTAAAATTAAAGCCAAAGAAACTAAAGATGATTTTAAGCAAGAATATATACAGTTTGTTAAATTGTTACCTTATAATGATTCATATATGAAACTTATATTTGGCTCATTAGATTTTAATGCATATACATATATAAATATCATTAACACTATGTCGTATAATTATTAATAAATTCAATCAATTCTTGTAATGAATATTGATTATATATAACAATAAAATCTTTTTGTGTATTTTTTTTTACCTCAGTTAATGTTTTCCCGTCTAAAAACATATCAGAATAAGGTTTTAACATAATACCTGGCACGATTACATAATCACATTCAACATCTTTTATTGTATTAATTAAATCATCTGATGTTATTAAACCCGCGACTGTTATATTTTTACCCCAATAATTTGATTTTACAGGAACAACATCTGTTTCAAGATTATCTATTTTATTCAAGCAACTAGAAACTTCTTTTATTGCATCTAATCCTGCAAATGATGTTGCAAAAACAAGTTTTAAAGGCTTAATTATTTTATGCGGCAATTCATATTGAGAAAAATCATCAAGTAAAGCTCTTATAGCCCCTACACCATCATCTAATTGTGAAAAATTCCCATAATATGATGTTTCGGGAATTGGTCTATCAGCAAGTAAAAAGAACTCATCCGAACAACATACCTTGTTATATTTTGAAGCTATTTCAATTGTATTTAAGGCAATTTCAGGAGTAACTTCTTTTAGAACATCTCCTTCTCTAAATTGGGTTATTCCAACAGGAACTATTGCAACTGATAATAAATTATTACCTAAACTTGTTAAATCACTTAATGTTCTATCAAGCTCTTTATCATCATTAATTCCAGGGCATAATACTATTTGCGCATGAAATGGAATATCATTATCCTTAAACCAATTCAATTCTTTCATAATATTTGCAGCATTCGGATTTTTAAGCATATGAACTCTTAACTCTGGATTAGTTGTATGTACCGACACATAAAAAGGTCCTAAATGCATTCTTGAAATACGCTCTTTATCTTTTTCACTCAAATTGGTTAATGTTATATATGTCCCTTGTAAAAAAGAAAGTCGGTAATCATCATCTTTGACATACAAAGTATCCCTTAATCCTTTGGGCTGCTGATCAACAAAGCAAAATATACATTTATTAAGACAAGGTTTGATTTTATCAAATACTGCACTTTCAAAAACTATACCTAAATCTTCATCATAATCTTTTTCTAGTTCAATTTCCTCTATTTCACCATTTTTTTTCTTAATTTCAACAGTCAAAAACTCTGATTTACAATAAAAATTGTAATCAATCATATCAATTAATTTTTGTCCATCAATTGATAATAATTCATCACCTTCATTTATTTCAAGTTCTTCTGCTATTGAATTTTCTAAAACAGAACTAACGATTGCAGGCATGCTCTAACCCCTCTAAAAGATTAATAAAATTATTATATTCACATATTGTATTATCTAAAACAAGTTTATGAAAATATGTTGGAGTAATTGTATCATCTGATATTTTATTTTCTGCATCAGCCTTAATAAATACTGCACGCTTTTTAAGTTTTTCAAATAAACTTTTTTGAGAAGAAATATCCAAAAAACCTGCACAAGAAATTTGAATTCTTGCATTTGACAAAAACTGAACAGGATTTTCTGTATCTACTTCTAGAATTTTATTCTTTAATTCATCAAGACCTTTTGTTGTAATTGAATACATTACTGAAACTTTTCCACCATCTGATATTGACTTTGATGAAATAATAATACCTTTTTTTTCAAGCCTTATAAGAGCTGGTTTTATTGTTCCAAAACTAGGTTTTGTATACGGTGAAAATTTCTTCAATATAGCTTTTAAAACTCCATACATTGTTAATGGAGTAGAAGATAATACAAATAAAACTAATAATTCTATCATAATTTATAACTTATCATAAAATTGTATTTTAAGGAATACAAAAAATTAGGACCTGCTTATTTCAAGCAAGCCCTTTAATTATCTATTAATAGTTTTAACTATTTTCCGTTAACAACTGTTTTGAATTTTTTACCAGCTGAGAATACAGGAACTGTTTTAGCTGGGATAGAAATTTCTTTACCAGTTTGTGGATTTCTACCATTTCTAGCAGCTCTTTTGCGAGATTCAAAAGTACCAAAACCAACTAAAGTAACTTTTTTACCTTTAGATACTGTTTTTTGAATAGTATCAACTAATGCATTTAAAACTTCACCAGCTTCTTTTTGAGTAACTTTAGCTTTTTTAGAAATTTCTTGTACTAATTCTTCTTTGTTCATAATAGATAAAACTCCTTTCCTATGTGTACATACCATATTATATGTAATACAGAAAATAATGCAATAGGTAAATATCCACTTATCAGCTTATTTTATTGGGTTTTAACCATGCATATATTTAGACTATTTAAATCCATTTTTTGAAACATAGCCTTAAAACTATTGATTGTATTGAATTCCAAGCTAAATTCTATATAAGAATCTAGTTTTGATATCGATGAAATATCTACATGCTCTAATAATTGTACTATGTAGCAATCATTCATTTTATCAATTATTTTTATTATTTTTCCTTCTTCAAACATGTTTAAAGTTAATTCTATTAAGGATATTGTAACACCTAAAAATACAGAACTATTTACTAAATTAAATTCCCCATTTTTATTATTTGAAACAAACTTTATCATTCCATAAATGGTTTTTAGATATTCTTCTATTGAGTGCTTAACTTCATAATTCATATAATGAATTATTGACGGTTCTGATATTTTTAAAACACTTTCATATATCTCACTACTTGCAGGGTAATCAAAAAACATTACAGTATCTGATTTTGATATACTATTTCTATTTTTTATTCTTGAAGCAATTTCTGGATAAATTTTTAATTTATCAATTATAGATTTATCTTCTGCAAAAACAACTGTATTATATCTAGTTGTCTTCAAATAACCATTTACTTGCTTATAAATATCAGTTTTATTTCTATGATCATATATTTTTATACCAACATCTTCACTTTCAAACTCTTTTAAAGCCTCCGAATGAATATCTTTTAATATTAATTGAACTGATGTTGTATTATTAAAAACATTAATTTGCGGATAAAAAGCAATATCTAATAAATCTCCATTTGATAATGAAATATCACCTTTTGACCACCATATTGCATTAAAGACTTGATTATCTTTTTCTAATATTAATTTCAAATGTTCTTTATTTGAACCCATTAATTTTTTTTCTTTTAAAATTAAATCCTTCATTGCAAAAATAGGTTGAGGATTTGAAGCCCCATAAGGTTCTAATTGTTTTAATTCTTCAATTGTTTCAATAGATATGTCATCAGGCTTAACTTCCATATCTATATTTAAAACAGGAATAATTTTTTCACCTGCAAGAGCTTCATTTACTGTATCAATTAAACCTTTTTTTACTTCTTCAAAAGTTACTCTTTCTGTTGAAAAAGATAATCCGGCAGCAAGAGTATGTCCGCCAAATCCATCTAACTTGTCGGATATATTTGAAATTATGTCATATAAGTTTAAAGCTGATACCCCTTCAACTCCTCTTGCTGAACATCTAATCTGTTTTGTTTCTTCTGAATATGTCATTAAAAAAGTTGGCTTATGATATTTTTCAACAAGTTTTGAAGCTACAATACCAATAATTCCGAGATGCCAATCAGGTTTAAATAAAACAAGTGTATTATCTTTTTCTTTTTTAGCCATTTCATCTGCTTCTAAAAAAGTATTATGGCATAATTCTTGTCTAACCTTATTAAAGTTTTCCAAAGCTATAACTGACATTTCTATTTCTTGTCTGTTTTCGCTTATTAAAACTTTTATTGCATCATCAACAGCATCTAAACGACCTGAAGCATTTATTCTCGGTGCAATACCAAAAGCAACTTGTTCTGATGTTATACCATCTTCGATATTGGAATATCCTGCATTATCTAAAAGTCTTTTCAAACCATAATGTTTGCCTTTAGATATTAAATCCAACCCTTTTACAACATAATATCTATTTTCTCCTATTAATGGAACGACATCGGCAATTGTACCTACAGCAACATAAGGCAAAATTTCATAAATATAAGTTAATTTTTCGTATTTTTCTAATAGCGCTTGTGCCACTTTAAATGCAACACCAACCCCGGCTAAAGATGTTAAATAATGGATTTCTAAAGCGGTTAATTTTTCATCCAAAGCATTTGGAGCTTTAGGGTTTATTATTGCGAGAGCTTCAGGCAATTCCTCTGGTGCCTCGTGGTGGTCTGTAATTATTACATCAATATTAAAACTATTTATAAACTTAACTTCTTCTAAATTACTAATTCCACAATCAACGGTTATTATTAATTTAGGTTTTTGAGTTACCATCAGTTTTACTAATGCATTGGAATTCAAACCATGCCCGTCACCTTCTCGTTTAGGGATATAATAAGAAACATTTGCCCCTATATGAGTTAAAGTCTTAACCATTAATGAAGTTGAAGTTAAACCATCTGCATCAAAATCACCATAAATTAAAATATTTTCATTATTATCAATAGCCTTAACTATACGAGAAACAGCTTTTTGCATATCACAAAAAGCATTAGGATGAGTTAATTTTATACTAAGAGGGTTTAGAAAAGTTTCAATTTCACCTTGAGTTTTTATTCCACGACTATAAAGAAGCCGCTCAATAAGCGGCTTCGCCTCATCACTCTTATTAATTTTCCATTCTTTTACTTGCATTTTTCTTGTAATATTTTGATTGCTTCTTTTAGTTGCACATCATCTTTATTTTTAATATTTTCCTCTGATAATTTTACTACAACATCAGGAGTTATACCCTTTTTATGTATATCTTCTCCATTTGGAGTTAAATAACGTTGGATTGTAATATTTACTCCTGCTTCATCAGGTAGTCTATTTATTTCTTGCACCAAACCTTTACCAAAAGATTGTTCACCAACTATTGTAGCTCTTTTATTATCTTGCATTGCGCCACTGAAAATTTCACTTGCAGATGCAGAACCCTTATTAATAATAACAACTAAAGGTTTGTTTGTAATTTTTCCCCCACTTGTTTTAATAGTGTCTTTGTAGCCATATCTATCTACAGTACTTACAATAGTCGAACCTGGATTTAAAAACATTCTTGACATTATAACAGCATTACTCAATAATCCTCCAGGATTAGAACGCAAATCAAGAATATACCCTTTCTTATGTCTTGATTTTAAAAGGATATCACGAATTTCTGCTGATGCATTTTTACTAATAAAAGAAGTTAATCTGATATATTGTAAATCATCCGGAATTGTAACTTCGATAGGAGGTTTAGTTGATACAGCCTTCACTTCAATTTCAGCTCTTGTTACTGTAAATGTCATTGGTGCTAAATCTTTTCTTTTTACTAGAAGTTTAACTTGTGTTCCTACTTCACCTCTAATAAGTTCTGCAGCTTTTTCAATATTTATACCTTTTGTTGAAGTGCCATTAATTTCTAAAATTTTATCATCAGCTAAAAGACCTGCTTTTTCAGCTGGAGAGCCCACAACAGGTTCAATTACAACTAAATTGCCATCTTTCAACCCTATTTGAACCCCAATACCTTTTAATGAACCTTTTATTGAAGATGTTTCTTCTGCAAATTCTTTTGGATCAAGAAATCTAGTATATGGATCATTTAAACTTGTTAACATAGTGTCAATTGCAACATATGCATCTTCTGGGGTTTTTAATTTATTTTGGTATTTATTTCTCCATTTTGTCCATACTTGATTGTTGTCTGATACATCTACATATTTTGTATTAATTAATCTCCAAACATTGTCATATAGTTCCGCAGGTGTTGCTGCTTTTACTATTGTTGGTGTTGCTAGCATTAAAATCATTGTTGTTAATGCTGCTTTTTTTATATTATAAAATCTACTTTTCAAAGTTCCCTCCTAAATATTAATAACATTATACATAATATTATTAATATTTCCAATGATTAAAATATTTTCTTAAATCCTAAAATTTTTCGGTTCTAAATATTGTTTTATAACGCATAGAACCATAATATACTTCTATTAATAAAAATTTATTATCTAAATCTGTTAATTCAAGATTAGTCTTAATTGGTGGTTTTCTTTTTGAACGTTTAAAATATTTACCTACACCGTTTAAAAATTTAACCATCCACCGTTGAGATTTTTTCATATCGACTTCTTTTAAATTATTATGATAATACATTGGATCCGTATAGTTTTTTTCAAAGACTGGAATTATATATTTAACTTTACCTGCTTCTTTAAATAGGATAAACCAATCTCCCTTGTATTGTCTTGGAGTTAATAAATAATACCCAGGCTCAATTGTTATAGATTTGAAATAAATAGGAGAATTTAATCTCATCAAAGGATATGGAGACCAAGCCGCATCTTTTAAATCATAATATTGGTCAGGGTCTACATTATGGTGAAAAGAAAAAGTTGGGACTTCTAAATCTCTGTATATTTGTTGATATTCTGCTTGTGTATAAACTTTTTCTGCAGGTATATCACTACCATTTGGTTGAGGTTGTGGATTAGATGGATCAGTAAGTTCATCTAACTCCTCCTCAAAATCGGAATTTTGGCTTTGTTCTTGAACTTGTTCTGTTTGATTACCTGTATTAGGTACTGCAAATACATTACTAGAGAATAATAAACATATTAAACACGTAACAATTAGTAAGTTTCTCATAATTATATTTTAATTAAATGTTAAAAAAAAACAAGAAATTTTATTTAAACTATATCAAATTCAAAGCAATCGATGGAGATTGATTAGCTGTTGCTAATAAAGATGATGATGCCTGTTGGAGTATCTGAGCTCTAATGTATTCTGATGATACTTTTGCGATATCTGCATCACGTATTGTTGATAATGATGAAGTTGTATTTTCTATACTTACACTCAATGAATCTAATACAGAATCAAGACGATTTTGTACTGCGCCAAACTCTGTTTGTTTTGCTGTTATCAAATCTAATACAGCATCTATTTCATCTAGAGAATTTCTTGCGCTATCTGTTGTTGAAACATCTATATTCAAAGTAAACCCTAATGCTGTATCAAAAGATATCTGAGAATTAACTGTTGAATCAATACCTATCTGGAGAGTAAATTCCCGACCTGTATTATTGTTACCACCAGCACCACCTGTGGTTCCTCCACCATTTGAAAAATCATATTTTGGCAATGTTCCATCAGCAATCTTTTGATTTAACTCTAACGTTGTTAACCCTATAAGTGTACCAGGATTAGTCCGACCACCACCTATTGCAGCTATTGATAGATTTTTTTCACTATCAAAAAATCCATTTATATTGGAATTAACAACATGCCGTCCAACAAAAGCTCCAATATAATAATTTCCTTGCTTAATTACCTGACCTGTTGAATATGAATTTGTTATATCTATATCACGAGCAGATCCTATAAAACCACCAACATACTCATTTCCTGTTACATCTCCTGTAACATAAGAAGCAGTTACATAATTATGATAAGATGAATCATAGACATATGTTTCAGCAACCAAACCACCAACATACTCATTTCCTGTTATATCTCCTGTAGCATAAGAATTTTCTATACTAGATTCTAACATATAAGCTACTAGTCCACCAACATACTCATTTCCTGTTATATCTCCTGTAGCATAAGAATTTTCTATACTAGCATTATTAATATTAGAAACCAAACCAGCTACGTATTCAACACCATCAACTCGGCATTTAGAATGTGAATTTTGGATAGAACCTTGCTGCACACCAGCTACTAAGCCAGCAGTACTACTTGAACCACTAACATACCCTGTAGTATATGAGTTTGTTACATTACCCATAATCAACCCTGCAACAAGCCCACCAACACCATTAATTCCAGAAATATCAGCATTTTCAACTCCTAATGAATCAATATTTCCACCATATACAATAACAAAAAGTCCCACACCTTCTTCGCTTGTATTAATAGTAAGATTAGATATGACATGCTGATTTCCATTGAATGTTCCTTTAA
>CASFGO010000004.1 GCA_949294335.1 uncultured bacterium
CCTGAGTTCGAGCGAGGAGCGAGCAGAGGCTGGAGTGTTTTTGACAAGTGATGAAATCACGAAGTCAAAACACGGAATTGCCGTTTAACGCGAGCGACTCAAGACAGCCTCGTCGTTCCCG
Source organism: uncultured bacterium (assembly GCA_949294335.1). Classification (GTDB taxonomy): domain Bacteria; phylum Cyanobacteriota; class Vampirovibrionia; order Gastranaerophilales; family Gastranaerophilaceae; genus UMGS1585. The sequence continues at coordinate 122 of CASFGO010000004.1, forward strand.
CCATTTAACAAAAATATAGTCCGCTTGTCGGACTTATTTTTTTTGTTTTTTTTGTGAAAGAAAGAGGTGAGAACTCGCCGCAGGTTGTTTTAAACCTGCCTGAGTTCGAGCGAGGAGCGAGCAGAGGCTGGAGTGTTTTTGACAAGTGATGAAATCACGAAGTCAAAACACGGAATTGCCGTTTAACGCGAGCGACTCAAGACAGCCTCGTCGTTCCCGCCATTTTAAAGACATCTTCGGGTGTCTTTTTTAGTTTATAAAATATATTTATTTTATTTTTGAATTACTCGATATAATCTCTCACCCTCTTGAACAATTTTGAACTTTTCTTTTGTAAATGCATTAGTATCAAACATTACTTCATAATTATTTGCCTTATACCCAGGAAAATCTTTTAAGTCAAAAATTACTTTTGAACCATTAGTTCCTAATGCAAAGCAATTTGCATAATCTGAATTTATTTTTGGAGTCGCTGATGTAAATCCTTTATTTTCAAAAACAAACTTTGATACATCATCGATGTTTTCTAATTTATTCTTTCTATTAGGAGTTAAACCTCTTACAAATTCGCCTGTAACTTTATTATTTAATATTGCTAATTTTAAATTCTCTAATAAATTTTTAGATTTTTCTGAAAGCTCTGCACCACTTCTTAAATACTCATTTATATAAGGACATCTTGCATATTCTTTATATGATTGAATAACATTATTTATTGTTTTTTTAGTGTTTTCTAAATTTTCAGCACTCAAATAATCTTTAGCTTTAGAAAAAGTAAGTGTATCTGTAAAATTAGCTTGATTTGCTAATTGTGAAATATCTTGAAAATTATCTTTTCCAATTTTAGATACTACTTCTCTACGATTGGCTATTGTCCAACCATTATTTACCAAACTTCTTAAAGATGAAATATTTGACAATATTAGAACCTTCTTTTCTTTTAACACACACATATATAAAACTTTATAAGTAATAATAATTTACATATTTGAAATATTAAGATTTAAATTGTTACAAATATTTAATTAATTTATTTTCTTATTGAACTAAAATTCCATTGATTTTAAAAAATAATTTATTATAAACTTTTTAAACAAAAGGAGTTTTTATGAAAAAGATTTTATCTACAATAGCATTAATAACTTTATTTACATCTGTTTCTACAATTACTGCAATTGCTGCTAAAAAAAATGTAATATATACTGTTGAAGATGGAACAAAATTAGAATGTACTGCAAAAAGAGTAAGAGGTACTATTGACGAATACATTGATACAACTGATTATTACTATTTTAAAAATGGGAAAATTTATAGTCCAAATCTTGTAAAACTTTACGGAAAAATTAACGATGACCCTAAAAAAGTTTTAAAGCTTAAAATAACTGATGATGAAATCAAATTCAAAGATAGATTCTATGAAACTTGGACTATGGATTATAAATGGGTAACAATTGATAGAAAAACAGGGGAATATAGATTCTCTGCAAAAAGAGATTATGGAACATGGTATAGAACAGCAAACGCAATCGGTCAATGTAAAATAGTTGAAGATGAAGAATAAAATATTTTAGTTTGTTATTATATTAGATAAAAAGTCCCAATTAGGGACTTTTTGTTTTTAAATATAAATAATTGTACTTTGATAAAAATCATTAATAATCATAATAATGAACACCAGTATATCCAAAATGCCTTAGTTTTTCATTTTCAAATAGACCTAAATTTCTTTGACGTATCTCTTCTTGTTGTCTATATTGATACTGACGATTTTGCATGATTTTATTTTGGTATGCCTGTTGTCTTGCATAATATAGGTTCCTCTGTTGCTGAAAATTTCGCATCTGAGAATTATAATCAGCAAATGAAGGCAAACCTACACATATTAATATTGGTAAAATTAAAATCTTTTTCTTCATATTCATAATTTTATTTTATTGTAAAAGTTGCATTTACAACAGCATTAATTTTCTTATCTTTCGCATTAGTATTGTAAATTCCATAATCTGAAACATCTGTTGAATTTTTTGCAACTATTTGAAATACTCCCATTTTAGCTGATGTCATTGAACCAATATGACCACCTGTACTTTCTACCATACTTTTAGCTCTCTGTTTTGCATCTTTTGTTGCAGCTGCAAGCATTTCTACTTTCAATTCATCTAAATTTGATACATAATATTCAACTTGATTTGATGTAATTTCAATATTATTGGCAACCAATTTCCCAACATCTTGAGAAATGTTTGTAATTCCATCGACATCAGAAGATGTTGCTTCTACATTTTGAGAAACATTATAACATTCAATTACAGATGAATCATACCCATTCGCGAACTTTTTATAAACAGGATAAGATGAAACCGTTGAAAATTTAATATCAGTTTCTTTTACTCCTTTATCAACCAAATATTTTTTTATATAAGCTTTATTTGCATCAATCCTATCGTAACCCGATTTTAAATCCTTACTTCTTATTGAATAGTAACCTTTCCATACTGCAACATCGGATGAAATATCCTTTGATGCAGAACCCGTTACTGTTAATGCATGATTTTGGAGTTTTTGATATGCAACTACTGCATGAGAAAAAATAAACGTTGATAGCATTGCTCCTATTGCGATTACAATACCTAATAACAAAACTTGATAGTCTTTGATTTCTCTAATATTTTTCATAACAAACTCCAATTCTTCTATTCTTATAGTCTAAATATTATAATCTATTTTATAAAATTTAGCTAGAGGGTATTTAAAGAGTCATTGATTGAACTCGGACACCATCCAATCTCGATAAATCTTTTTTCAATTCACTTGTTACTGATTCATCAATTATTTCAAGAAGAATTGTTCCCCAGTTTGCACAAACATTACTACAAGTACTATGCAAACCTATTCGAGTCTTTATAGCACACCCAAATTTTGATATTATATTCTGAAACTCATTAGAAAGTTCCATTCTATTTGTTAACTTTACACCAATTATCGTTGTCATATGGATAAATTAAATGATTTCAATATATATTTCAATTAGACAATTGGATATATTAAATTTTATATTCTGACTCTAATACTCTTATTTTTTGAGCTTCATTCAGATATTTATTATAATAATTATGCAATTCAATTAACTTTTCTTTTGGATATATTTTACATGGATTTATATTCAAAATATTCATAGGAATTTCCTTTTTTAACAAAAATACAACTGAACATCCAATTGAACCAATATATTCAAAATAATCTCTTAAATAACCCATAGTAATTTTTATATATGGTAAATTTTCATATATATAATCTTGCTGTATCAATACTGATTTACCAGGAATCATTCTACTAAATAATTGTTGTATTCGAAAATTAATTTCAGGAGTTTTACATACATCTAGAAACATTATTTCTATTTTATCAGGATAATCTTGTTTTAAAATATCTCCTTGAATAAATTTAATTTTATCTGGATATTTCAAATCATTTAAATTTGTAAATGTAATATTAGTAAAATCATTTTGATTAGGTTCTATATTATACACATTATATAAAAGCCTTTCATTATATAAATCTGTAGCATTACCATATTCATATGCCCATATTGCTTTTTTAACATCTTTTTGTTTTTTATTTAAAATTAAACCTTTCAAAAATGCTTCAGTACATCCCCCCAAAAAAATACCAGCATCAAAGATTTTACCTTCTCCTGAATAATAATATTTCGCTAAATAATATAATAGATATTTTTCTTTTACACTTAGCATACTATATACAGTATAAATATTCGGTAATTCTCGCTGAATAATAGACATTATTTGATTTAATTTAGATTTATTTTTACAATATCTAAATTTTACACATTCAAAAAAGCTCATATTATAAGGTTTTAATAATATTTCAGATATATCTTTTACCTCTGAATTCAACTGTAAATAATTAATTTTTTTCTTTATATCTATAATAATATTTGCACAATTTGGAACTGTTGCTAATATTAAATCAGGATTTAATTTTTTTAATTTTTCACTATGATAAATAGGTAAATCACAAAAAAATTGTCCATCTTTTGATATATCATTATCTATAATTCCATCAAGTTTTATATTTGATAACTTGTTGTTATCTAATAAGTCTTTTAAATAATTACTTGCACCCCACACATAGATTTTTTTATTTTTCAAATTATCCATATACATTTACCCCATCTTTATACATTTTACTTCTTTGTTCTTTTATCTTATGTATAGTTTCAGGATAATTTTCTTTTATCAAACTTCCAATATTAGAATAAAATTTCAACAATGCTTTTTGGATATTTTCAGAATTCATCTTGACCATATCACAAGCCATTTCTTCACTAGACAAAGCTAACCTTGTCATATCTCTAAAACCTGATGATGCTAACACTTTTGCTAACTCATTATCATCAGCAGCCATAAATAAAGCCTGAGCTAATACCAATGGCATATGTGATATCAAAGCAACTGCTTCATCATGAGATTTTGCATCTGTTATAATAACTTTTGCCCCCATATCCTCTATAACATTTCTTAAAGCATCAGGAACTATCCCATCAAATGGAGTTAATACCCATTTTGCACCTTTAAATAATCCGAAATATGAATTTTCAAAACCTGAAAATTCAGTTCCTGCCATTGGATGAGATGGAACAAAATTATAATTATATTTATTTTCTGATACAAACTGTTTTAAACTCGATGCATCAGTAACTATTGTATCTTTACTTAAATACTTTTCTATATCTTTTAAATCATCAAGAACTTTATTCATAGGAGAGCATACAAAAACTAAATCACATTCACTCAATTTAACTCTCTCTGAATAAATATTTTCATATTTACCCCCCTGAGAGTTTGAAATACCAATTACATCATAGCCCAATTCATTTAATGACTTAAAAATTGAGCCACCTATTAAGCCTAATCCTAAAACTCCAATTTTCATATTATAAATCCTTATGTTTAAAGTGTTTTTCACCTTTTACATAATCAATTACAGTATCACCTGAACCTCTTAATTTGTATTTATAAATTACAAGTCCATCCATACCAACAGGGCCTCTTGCATGAGTTTTGTTTGTTGAAATTCCAACTTCTGCACCAAAACCATATCTAAATCCGTCTGCAAATCTAGTTGATACATTATGATAAACTCCTGCTGAATCTACCATATCCATAAATAATTCTGCATTATTTTTATCTGAGGTGATAATAGATTCTGTATGACCTGAACCATATTCATTAATATGTTCAATTGCTTCTCCTACTGATGATACATATTTATAAGCTAAAATCTTATCAGAATATTCCTTATGCCAGCTTTCAGGATTAGAAATTAATTTTATACCAGCATTTTCTAATTCTTTCAACAATTCTTCTGCCTTTGAAAATTTATCACTAATTAATAAAGTTTCAACAGCATTACAAGCACTTGGATATTGTGTCTTAGCATCAATTATAACCTTTTTAGCTATATCGTAATCTGCAGATTCATCTACAAAGATATGACAAATTCCATCTGCATGACCTAATACTGGAATCTTTGTATTTGATTTAATAAATTGAACTAATGAATTTCCTCCTCTTGGAATAATTAAATCAATATACTTATCAGCTTCAAGCATTTCTTTTACATCGTCTCTCGAAAATACTTGATTTAGCATATTTTTTGGAAATCCTTCAACTGAATCTAAAGCTGAATTTATTATTCCTAAAATAGCTTTATTCGTATTTATAGATTCTTTACCACCTTTTAATATAACAGCATTTGATGATTTTATTGCTAAAGCTGAAATTTGTGAAATAACATCAGGTCTTGCCTCAAATATAATCCCTAAAACACCAATTGGACAAGTAACTTTTGTTAATACCAATCCCTTGTCTAATTCTCTTTCAAACATTTTTTTATTAACAGGATCAGGTAGTTCAGAAATATCAATTAAACCTTGAATCATATCGCGCATTTTATTTTCATCAAGTTTCAATCTATTATACATTGACTGAGATATTTCACCATTTTTTAATAATTCCTCAGCCTCTGTCATATCTTGTTTATTTGCTTCAAATACTTCTGCTTTCTTTTCTTCTAATATTTTGGCAATAGTTTTTAAAGCTTGGTTTTTAACATCATTTGATAACTTTTGCGCATTAATTGACGCTATTTTAGCGTTCTTTGCAATCTCTAAAAATTCCTTATTCAAAACAATACCTCTATAAAATTGTTATATTATCTCTTGTTATTATTGCATCATAATTCTTGAAACCTAAAACTTTTAGAATTTCATTTGAATGATTACCAATTATTCGCTTACAATCATCTGAATTATAATTTACAATACCACGCGCAAATTCAACATCATTTTCATCGTGAATTGAAATTACTTCACCACGCTTGAAATCATTTACAACACCAATTACACCTATTGGAAGTAAACTTGATTCCTTATTTAAGATAGCATCTTTTGCACCATTATTAACAATTAATTTTCCAACTATATTTGTCGCATAACCAATCCAACGTTTCTTTTCTGATAGATTTTCGTTATTTGGAATAAACATTGTACCAATTTCTTTATGGTTAAAAATTTCACTAATTACATAAGGAATTTTACCGTTTGCAATAAGAGCCTTACCTCCAAATCTTGTAACAAGCCTTGCAGCTTCTAGCTTTGTTCTCATTCCACCTCTACCACCTTCTGAGGCATCAGAGCCCAATGTTCTTATTTCATCAGTAACTCCTACAACTTCTTTAATCATTTTAGCATTTGGATTATCTTTTGGATTTGAATCATATAATCCATCTACATCTGATAAAATTAATAATAAATCTGCATCTAATTCACTTGCAACAAGAGCTGAGAGCTTATCATTATCAGCAAAACATACTTGCATTGTGTTAAATGCATCATCAAAATCAATTACAGAAACTGTATCATTTTGGTTAATAATTGGTACAGCTTTCATTTCTAATAAACGATTTAAAGTAGTTCTTAAACTTAAATATTTTTTTCTTTGAGAAAAATCATCTTCTGTTAAAAGAATCTGTGCCGCAACAACATTATATGTATCAAAACCTTCTTCATATAATGACATCAAACGACTTTGCCCAATCGCAGCACATGCCTGTTTTAAAGCAACACCATCAGTATTAGATAATCCTATTTTTTTCTTACCTAAACCAACAGCTCCTGATGTTACTAATATTACCTCTTTACCAGATTTAACTAATTTTGAAATATCTTCAATATATGAGTAAATTCTTGATAAAGCTACATCACCATCTTCATTTCTTAATACATTAGTACCAAGTTTGATTACAATTCTTTTAACATTTAAAAATTCTTTTCTATCCATAACCAAATTCTACTATAAATATAAAAAAAATTATATCTATTATTTATTATATCTATAAATTCATCCTCATTTACCCCTAAAAAAAAAACGGCAAGAAACTTTTCAGTTCTTGCCATTTAATAATATCACAATCAACAGCTATATTTAGATTTTTATACTTTTTACTTCTTTATTCATATCATTCATTTCCTACTAGATTAAGTTCAACGCAATTGATGGAGTTTGGTTAGCAGTCGTCAATAATGACGCTGATGCTTGTTGAAGAATCTGAGCTGAAACGAATGATGAAGATTCTGCAGCGATATCTGCATCTCTTACTGTAGATAATGATGATGTCAAGTTATCTGATTGAACTTGTAATGCTTCTTGTGCAGAATCTACTCTGTTTTGAGTTGCACCTAATAATGTTGTTCTATCAGAAATATCTGCTAATGCATAGTCTATTACTGCCAACATTTGGTTGGCACCGAAAGTACCTGCTAATGTTTTTTGTGTATCTGCACCACCATTTAAGTCTGGAACATCCACATCACCATAGGCATCAGCATCTGTTGCTAAACCTGCACATAACTTGGCAAATGCATCTTTTGTATCAATATTAGCCATTGATACTTCTTTTCCATCGGTATTAATTACACCAGTTGCACCTGTTCCAACTGCATCTGCAAAATTTAATAATGATGAAGCCTTACAAGATCTAAATAAATCTGCTTCTAAATTTATAACGGAGTTTTGGCTTGATGTAATACCTACTTGTAAATCTAAACCTTTTGTAGATAAATCTGCGTCACCAGAAATCAAATACATACCATTATATTCTGTATTTGCTGTTACACGGTCTATTTCATCTAATCTTTGAGAAATTTCTGACTGAATTGCAATTAATGAATCTGTTGAATAAGTACCATTTGCTGCTTGTTCGGTCAAATCTCTAATACGTTGTAAGTGATCTTGGATTACTCCATAATTCCCTTCAATTGTACTGATTAATGAACTACCTAATTGTGCATTTGATTCTGCAATTGAAATTGAACTTAATTTTGTTTCCATTTTTGTTGCAACTGCTAATCCTGCTGCATCATCTGCTGCAGAATTAATTTTGTAACCAGTAGTCATTCTTTCAATTGACTTGTTTAATGAATTTGTCGCATTATTTAATGCGTGTTGGGCTTGTAGTGCCCCCATGTTTGTGTTGATTGTGAGTGCCATTTCAATCTCCTTTCGAAATTATATTTAACATCGTGTTATGTTGTCATTTTTCAACTATCAGCAACACAAACAGTCCGACATACCTCGAAAAGTATTGAGTAAACGCCTATTAATTTATATTGTGATAGTTTTTTGGATTTTATTCAAACTTATATTCTTTTTAAGTTTGATTTGTAAAAAATGTAGATAGTTGTTTTTTGGCATTAAAAAGCCACATGTAATAGTTGTTGTTTTATAACCTTCTTCTTAATTTCTTACATAATCATTATTGCAAATATAATTATTTTTGTAAATACTTTATATATATTTTTGTTACAAAACTTAACATTTATGTCATTTTTTTATTCTTTTTTTATTTAAAAAGCCTCTTAAATAGAGGCTTTTTAAAGATATATTATTTGTTACTATTAAACGTTTCCTGTTGAACTATTTCTATCATCTTCTAATTGTTTCAACTGTTTCATATCCACTTTTTCGTCTTCAGCATAAGATTGAACCAATGGAACATTTATATCAATTTCTACATTTACATCAGCATCAACCATTTCAATATCAGATTTTTGATATTCATATGTTTTGCCATCTTCTAATTTAACAGCTACAATTCCGTTTAAAAATTTAATGTAACATATTTTACCCAATCCGTTTGGAGTCATTACCGTAGACCCTATAGGAGGCATATCTTTTGCTGCTTCTATATAATTTGAATATTCATAATTTAAACAACATAATAGCCTTCCACAAGTACCAGAAATCTTAGATGGAGTAATTGGCATACCTTGATCTCTTGCCAATTTAACATTGATTGGTTCAAACTTCCGCTTGTATGAACAACAACAAAATGGCTTACCGCACATGCCAGCTCCTTCCATTAATGAGGTTTCATCACGAACACCTATATGACGTAAATCTATTCTTGTTCTTTTGAAAACTTGAGTTAATTCTTTTAATAATTCTCTAAAATCAACCCTTTCAGGAGCTGTATAATAAAATGTTATTTTTCTCTTATCAAAAGTTATTCTGCATTGAACTAAATTCATTGATAAATGGAGCTTCTCAACTAAAGCCTTACATTTAAAAAATGAAGTTATTTCTTCTTTTTTTATTTCTTCATAAAATTCTAAATCCTGCTTAGTCATTACTCGTATGAAAGGAAAAGGGGCAGGTTTTTCTTGTTGTTTTTCCCATATTTCAGCTATTGTAGGGTTAACAATATGAACCTTTAATGCTTCTTCTCCTTTTTCAGTTCTTACAAGAATATACTGTCCATCAACAAGTACAGTATTATCTGAAACTTCTACTGGTACAAAAGTATTTTTTATATAGTTTACTGCATATTTAATCATAATTTTCTTCTTCTTTTAATTTTCTATTCATTAATCGGCTTAAAACTTCTTGAGGGGTGATATCTGTATAAACAGCATCATATATTGCCTGAGATACAGGAACATCAACTCCCAATTTTTTAGCTAAATCACATACTGCCTTTGAAGTTTTAACTCCTTCTGCAACAGAACCTAAAGTAGCTAAGATATCATCTATCTTTTTACCTTGACCTAATAAAGACCCAACTGTATAATTTCTTGACATCGGACTTGAACAAGTTGCAATCAAATCACCCATACCAGATAGACCATACAATGTTGATGGACTTGCTCCTAATTTAACACTTAAACGAACTATTTCAGCCATTCCTCTTGTCAATAATGACCCAGCACAATTATCACCAAGATTCATTGCATGAGCAAAACCTGATGCGATTGCAATAACATTCTTTAAGCTTCCTCCTAGCTCAACACCAATTACATCTTTATTTGAATATAATCTGAATCTATTCGGAACATTACAATGTTCTTGAACAAATTTTGCAACTTCCATATCATCTGACGCAACTGATGCTGCTGTAGGTTTACCTTGCAAAACTTCTTTTGCTAAAGTTGGACCTGATAATATTGCTAACTTCTGTTCCGGCAATACATCTTTTATAACCTCTGACATTCTCATCAATGTATTCAATTCAATACCTTTTGATGCATTTACTAATATTTGAGAGTTTTTTATTCCAGCTTTTTTAAGATTTTCACAAACATCTCTCATACCTGATGTTGCAACAACTGACAATATAATATCTGCATCTTTTATTGCACTTTCTAAATCAGAAGTAACAATAACGCTATCTTTTAACTGTACTTCTAATGGCTTTGATGCATGTTTATTTTTTATTAAATCTTCATATAAATCACAATGACGACCCCATACAACTACTTCATCAAAGTTATCTGTTAATAACCAAGCTAAAGTTAACCCCCAACATCCTGCTCCAAGTACTGTTAATTTCATTTATAACCCTCTCTTATTGTTTTATAACCTTCCTTAAAACACCATTCTTTAATTCTAATTTTCTATTAGCATCTTCCGGCGATATTCCTAATATTAAAGATACAATAGCTGTTTTTATTTTCCAATTACAATTAATTAATTTTTCGTAAGCAACTGCAAATGATACCCCAGCAATTTGTGAAACAATTCTAATTGCCCTATCTTTTAATTTTTCATTTGTTGCATTTAAGTCAATCATAAAGTTTTCATAAGTCTTTCCTATCTTTATCATTGAACCTGTTGTCAACATATTCAATACCATTTTTTGGGCAGTTCCAGCTTTTAAGCGACTTGAACCTGCTATTACTTCTGGTCCAACTTCTACACAAATTAATGTTCCAACTTCTTCTGCAATCTTTGCCTTTGAGTTACAAGTTATACCTATTGTCTTACAACCAATTTCTTCTGCATATGACAATACTCCTAATAAATATTTAGGATTACCACTAGCAGAAATTACAACACATACGTCTTCTTTGTTCAAAATTTTAGCATCAGCATAACCTGCTTCAAAATTATCTTCTGCTCCTTCTACAGCATAACGCATTGCAATATCACCACCAGCAATTACACCTTGAACCATTGAGGAGTCAACACTAAAAGTTGGAGGACATTCTGATGCATCCAAAATACCCAAACGACCGGATGTACCTGCTCCAAAATATACTAACTTACCACCTTGCAAAAATTGTTTTGAAATTACATCTACAGCTTTTGCTATATTTTCTAACTCATACTCAACAGCTAATGCTACAATCTTATCTTCATTATTAATTTTTCTAACAATGTCGATAGTTGGCAATAAGTCTATATCTTTTGTATTTTCATTACGATATTCTGTTATTATTTCGCTCATCAAATATCCTTTTATCTTTTATATTTGTTTTAAAAGATTTGCCATTTCAATTGCTGATTTTGCAGCATCTGAACCTTTATTACCGGCTTTTGTTCCTGCTCTTTCTATTGCTTGTTCTATATTATCAGTTGTTAAAACTCCAAATATTACAGGAACACCTGTTTCTAATCCAACTAACGCTACACCTTTAGAAACTTCTGCACATACATAATCATAATGACTTGTAGAACCTTTTATTACTGCTCCTAATGTGATTATTGCATTATATTTATTTGAAGATGCACATTTTTTAGCAACTAATGGAATTTCAAATGCTCCTGGAACCCATACTATATCTATATTATTTTCTTCTACTCCATGTCTTCTTAATTCATCTATTGCTCCTGACAATAATTTTGAACCAATAAACTCATTAAATCTAGAAATGATTATACAAAATCTTTCTCCACTTGTTGTCAATACACCTTCTATTGTCTTCATATTTTTTACCTCTCCATTGGGTTTATTTTATAATATTTTAGCTAATTTTACAAGTTTTAATTAACTATTAGATTTTATTGCTTGTTTTAATTCTCTTATTGTTTGTTTTAATTTTGTATCTGTTTTTAGCTCATCTTTCACCTTTTGATAAGAGTACAAAATCGTTGGATGTTTTTTCTCAAAATATTCTGCGATATCTTCATAGCTTAATTTTATCATCTCACGAGCTAAATATACCGATACCTTTCTTGCATCTGAAATTTTTTGAGCCCTTGCAGGACTCTTTAAATCCTTAACGGTTACTCCATAAAATTCTGAACAAACCTTTGCTACAGTTTCTATTGATATTTTTTTCTGGTTTGTATCGCAACCTAAAACTCGTTTTACATATTCTAATGTTATCTCTGCATTTTCGATATCTGCATAAGCTGTTACTTTATTAAATGCACCCTCTAATTCTCTTACATTATTTTCAAAATTTTTAGCAATATAATCATAAACTTCAAAAGATATTTTTAACCCCAACTGCTCTGCTAAATTTGTTAATATTGCAACTCTTGTTTCATAATCAGGAGGTGTAATATCTACTACTATTCCCATCTCAAATCTTGTTCTTAATCTATCAGGTAAAGTTGGAATATCTTTTGGTTTTTTATCAGATGTGATTACTATCTGCTTATTTTTATTATACAAAGTATCAAAAGTATGGAATATTTCTTCCATTGTTCTACCTTTTGATTCTACAAATTGAATATCATCAATTAATAAAATATCTACATTACGATACTTTTGACGGAATTTTGCCATTCTATCATTTGTGTCGCCACCTTTTCTCAAATTGTCTACTAATTCATTTACATAATCTTCTGTTTTTATATAGCGAACTTTTAATTTTGGATTGTTAAATAAAGTATAATGACCAATTGCTTGCATTAAATGAGTTTTACCTAATCCTGATCCTCCATATATAAACAATGGATTATACTTTTCTGCTGGATGCTGTGCTACATTATAAGCTACAGCATGAGCTAATTTACTGTTATCTCCAACGACAAAATTTTCAAACTTATATTTTAAATTTAAATTTGATTGTGACTGCATTTTTGCCATACCATCAAATGCTGTCTCTTTCAAAGATTTTTCTTCTGCTTTTTTTTGCGCTTTTAATTCTTTCTCTTTTTGCTTCTTTAACTCTTTTGATAAATTTTCATCATAAATAATATCAAATTTTTTTAACGGATAACCCAATGAAGAAAAAACATCTAATATTTGTTGATAATGATTTTTACGAATAATTTGAATAGCAAAAGATTGACCAGTTATTACTGAGAAAATACCATTTTCATAACCTACTGCTTCCATTGGCATAATCCAAGGATGAGATGTTGCAGGAACATTTTTTATGATTTCATCCTTTACCTTATTCCAAATACTTTTTACTTCAACAATTTCCATATAAAAATTTTAACATAAAGACAAGGCTTAATTAATAAACCTTGTCCTTCTTTTATTATTATTAATAATAAATTTACAATCTATTGGAATTGCTCCATTATTTCTAAATAATACCACTCTGCCAAATCATTTCTTCTATCTTGTAAATCTTTTCTCACCTCTAATGTAACAGAACCTTGAGGAAGTGGAATTTCTTTATATGCTCTTTTCCACCCTTCTTTTCTTGCATATTGTTCTAAAGTTTGTCTATCCACAATCTCATACAATTCTTCTGAAGAATGAACTCTTGCAATAATTTCTTCTGAAATTTGATTTAATAAACTAATAGATAACACATCTTCTTGTTTACCTGAAACATCACGATACACATCCATTGGGGTAGCCTCCTTGCATATTATTTGAGTTCTATAATCATATTTACGGAATAAAACTATTAAATCTTTAATAGTTTCCGCCAATTAGTTACATTTATTTACAATAAATTTATGGTTTTATTAAAAATTTTATTGCTTTACCTTCTATGTGCTGTTTCATTGCAAACTCTACATCTTTCAGAGCCAAAGTATTTGTTATCAATTTTTCAACTTCAACATCTCCTGATGCTATGTAATCTAAGGCTTGTCTGAAATATTTAGGAGTATGATGGAATACACTCATCAATTTAATATCTCCGTAATGCATCCTTGTAGTATCAAATGTTACTGTAGAACCTGATTTACAGCCACCAAAGAAATGTACAGTTCCGCCAGGTCTTACACAAGAAAATATTCTTTCCCAAATTTCTGGAAGTCCTACACATTCTACTGCTACATCTAACCCTTTTTTCTCTTCTGTAAATTCTTTAAAGATTTTTTCAGGATTAGGATATCTTTTTAAATCAATAATTTCGTCTGCTAGAGCAAATTCTTCTGCCATTTTTAATTTTAATGGATTTCTACCTGCAACTATTGTATTAGCTCCTTTTAATTTTGCTAGCCTAGCAAACATTAAACCAATTGGTCCAATTCCTATTATCCCAACTGTTTGACCAGGTTTTATATCTGTTCGTTCAACACCATGAACAACATTTGCTAATGGTTCGCAAAATGCTGCTTTATCAAAGCTTAAATCTTCAGGCAAAATTAATGTATTCTTTTTAACAATTCTTTCAGGAACTACAATGTATTCAGCATAAGCACCATTTAATAAATCTAAATTTTCACAAAGATTATATTCCTCATGCCTGCAATAAAAACATTCTCCACAAGGGGCTGAATTTGCACATACAACTCTGTCACCAACTTTTACGTTTTCAACACCTTCTGCAACTTTTTCTACTACACCAGCAAATTCATGTCCGAAACCTGATGGGACTTTCTTAATTAAAACAGGATGACCTCTTCTGAATGTTTTGACATCAGTTCCACAAGTAAGAGCTGACTTAACTTTTACTAATATTTCCCCTTTCGCTAGAGGTTTTATTTTTACATCCTCATATCTAATATCTTGAGGGCCATAGAATAAAACTGCTTTCACTTATTATTCCCCTATTTTTATATAAGCTTTTAATATCTTATTTGTTATTGTATCATCAAATGCTTTAACTATATCATTTAATTCATAATCAGTTGATAAATGTTCAACATTTACCTGTCTTGTCGTTAACAATTCAAAAGACTTTGCTAAATCTTGAGGTCTTGGAGAATAACTACCTATTATAGTCAATTCTCTATAATAAACCTCATTATTTGCATAACCAAAATCCTTTGGGGTACTTGAAAATACTAAAATTTTTCCTCCATTTCTTACGGTCTTTAATGCCAAAGGTATTGCTGCATCAGCACCAGATGTCATAAATATACAATCAGCCCCAATTTTATTAGTATTGTTATATATAAAATCATGTGATTTTTCTACATCTTGAGAATTAAATCCAATAATACCTTTACTTATAGCTAAATCAATTCTATCTTGCATTAAATCGCATCCATAAACATTCATGCCATAAGCTTTTAAAGCTTGCCCCATTAAAAGACCTATTGAACCTAAACCTATAACTAATACATTGTCACCTTTTTTAAGACCTGCTCTTTCTACTGCCCTTATACAGCATCCTAAAGGTTCATAAAAAGATATCTCTTCATCTGTCATATCTTCTGGAACTTTATGCGCAACATTTTGTAAATGTTCTTCTGATAAATAAACATATTCTGAAAAACCTCCTGGGATTATATTGGTTTTCTTAAAATGTTGACACATTGAATAACTTCCACCTTTACAATAATGACATTCAAAACAAGGAATATGATGAGAACAAACGATTTTATCACCTTTTTTAAATTCTGTTAATGAATTTATATCTTCAATTATTGCTACAATTTCGTGTCCTAAAACAGTACCATCTTCTGCTAAACCGTGACGAAATTTAACTATATCAGACCCGCAAAGACCACAACCTAATACTTTTACAATCGCGCCTTTTCTTCTTTCCAATGAAACTTTATCAATATCTCTTAGTTCTATTTGATTTCCAAATAATTGTGCAACTCTCATTTTTATACTCCCGTAAAGATTTTATCACAAATAGAGTTTTCTTTAGCAAATTTTTTTTTAACCAAACTTTATTAAATAGTAAGGTTAATGTAAATGATAAACAAAAAATCTATTAATTTATTATTTAAAGAAATAATTCCTTCTTCTATTAGGAAGGCAAAGACTAATGCAAAAGAAATTCAAAAAGAAATAACATCAGATACAGAAAAAATATATTCCGAAAATAATCAAATTACTACTGAAAACCTTATAGCTAATTATTACATCCAAGAAGAAATTGCACCTTTTGCAAAAAAAATACTCAATCCTATAGGCTTTAACCAACAAACAGGTTTAACTAAGACATTAAAAAAAATTGAAGAAACAAAAATTGAGCTTGCAAATATTAAAGATTCTGAAATAAAAAACTCTTTTCAAAACCTTTATAAAAAAATTATTAATGAAACTTCCAATATTGATAATTTATCTGATGGTATTAAGAATTTAAGCAAAAAAATTGAATTAATCGAAAATGATAAAACAAAAAAGCTAATAATTACAGAAATAAATAAACTTACAAAACTAAATAAAAAAGAATTTAAGTCTAATTTCACTGATAAAATGGCATTTATTGAAACTGCAACAGATGCAGTTAATATAATGAATGATAAGTACATTAATCTTAAGAGTGAACCTCGAGAACTATATAAATGGTTAAATAAACATAACAGTTGGTTCACTGATGCCATTGATGGGAATATAAGGTCATCAAAAAATTACAGAAATAAATTTGCGACACATAAAGACGAAGAAATTGACTACAAAACATACCTTAAAAAATTAGAGACATTAAAAAAGGAAAAATTACCTGAAACTTTTCAAAATAACCTAAGACTAGAAGCTTTTAGAGATCTCGTAGACAGATATAATGATTTTGAACCTGAATTAATAAGAGGGATTTATTATAATGAATACTTAAAAACTCAACCACCTGAGATTCAAACAATATTCAAAAACATTCATAAAACTTATGACACATTTGTAATAAACTCTAATGCTAAATTTAAAGTTAATGATGCAAAATATATTGAAGAAGAACTTAAATTATGGCAAGAAGCAGGACTAAATAATACAACTCAACCTAAAATTATTAATGTTGATTATTTAGATAAAACATTAAATCAAAATAACTACGTTGGAATTGCTTTTAATATTCCTAAAAAAATTACAGTCAAAGCTCTATTAGATTTGGATTGTAATCCAACAAAAAATTCTATTACACTTAGACATGAAATTAATCATTTAAATGATGACACTATTAGACCTAAAAACGACATTGAAAGATTGTATGATGCTTTAAAATGGAACATTAACAAATTAATTTATAAAAATAAATGGCAAACAGAATTAAAAAATGCAGGAGTCTCTGATTTTTCAGCAGATTATGCAATGAAAAATAAACACGAACTTAAATCTGTAACAGCTGAATCAATTATGGAATATCTTAGCAAGAAATTTAAAAAACAATTAGTACAAAAATTTAAGATGAAAGATTGGATATTTAACCTTAAGCCTAATAAAATTAGATTAGATGAAATCTCAAAAAAGATTGAACAAGAAAATAAAGCTAAATAAATATTATTTGCCTCAATTTAATTATTATGAGATAATTAAACACGAGGTGAATGTATATGAATATTTTATTATTAAAACAAATTGCAATATTTAGTGCTTTAGTTGGTGGAGTTATCGGAATCATTACTCTTATACCTTTTATAGGAACATTAGCATTCTTAACTCTAATATTATTCTTATCAGCAATAATAATTGTTTATCTAAAAAAGAACAACCTTATTGGAATTATTGACTTAAAAGAAGGTGCTATTATAGGTGCTGTAATTGGATTTGCCTCATTTATAGCTTTTGCAATTGTATTTATGCCTATAAGCACTATTATTGGACTTATTTTTAAAAGCTATTATGTTGGTCATTTATTAACAATGTTCATAACAAATTTTGGCGGATTCTTTGTAATGATTATGCTATTAATATTCATAGCAATAATATCTGCTTTAATGAACGCATTTTCTGGCGTAGTAACAGCTTATATCTATGAGCTATTATCAGGATTAAAAAAAGCTGAAAATGAAAATATAGATTTTGAAATTAAATAGATAGGTGGAATAAAAGTGGAATTTGAATCAAAAATAAGAACAATACAATGGGTTGACAATGTATCAAGAATGGTTGACCAAACAAAATTTCCTGAAGAATACCTCTATGTAGACATAAAAACAGGAAATGAAATGTATGATGCAATTAAAACAATGATTGTAAGAGGAGCTCCAGCTATTGGAATTGCAGGCGCTCATGGTGTTGTTTTATATGCTCAAGAAGGTAAAAAAGAATGGGGAGATATCTCTATTGATGAATTTAAAACAAAACTTCTTGAAAAATGTGATTATCTTGCTTCATCAAGACCAACAGCTGTAAACCTTATGTGGGCAGTTGAACAACAAAAAAAATTAATTAAAGAAACTTATTCTGATATTAATACTTTAATAGAAGATTTAACAAAACAAGCTATCAGAATGGAAAATGAAGATATTGAAATTAACAAAGCAATTGGAAGATATGGAGCAGAAGTAGTTCCTAAAGGAGCAACAATTCTTACTCACTGCAACGCAGGTGCATTAGCAACTGTAGGCTATGGAACAGCACTTGGAGTTGTTCGTTCTGCTTTTGCAAAAGATAATACTATTCAAGTTTTTGCAGATGAAACGAGACCTCGTCAACAAGGTGCTAGAATTACAACACTTGAACTTACTATGGATGGAATCCCTACAACTTTAATTACAGATGGGATGTGTTCATACTTTATGAGCAAAGGTATGATTGATATGGTTGTAGTTGGTGCTGATAGAATTGCGGCTAATGGAGATACTGCTAATAAAATTGGGACTTATACTGTTGCTATTGCTGCAAAATATCATAATATTCCATTTTATATTGCAGCTCCTTTATCAACTATTGATATATCTATTCAATCAGGAGCTGAAATTCCAATAGAAGAACGTTCTCACGATGAAGTTACACACATCAATGGTAAAACTATTTGTGCAGAAGGGGTTAATATAATTAACCCTGGTTTCGATGTAACTCCTCACGAATTAATTGCGGGTATTATTACAGAAGTTGGTATTCTTAGACCTGATTACGATAAATCAATCAAAGAAGCTTTTGAAAAACAAGCTGGAGTTCTTGTATAAAAAAAAGCCTCGATTAATACTAATATTAATTAATATTCATACTAATTGAGGCTAGAGCGATGAGGATTTACAATTTTATCTTAAACTCTTTTTAAGATATTACATTGTAAGTTTGGAGTAAAAATTATTAAACAGAATAACTAGGAATAACAAATGAAAATTAGAAAACAACTAAACAACCTTAAACTACTTGATAAATATATTCTTAAACAAGTTATTGAAATGTTTATTATGGGCGTTCTTGTTTTCACTTCTATTATTTTCGCTTCAGACACATTCATAACTTTGATAAAACAAATCGCAAAATATGGTATCCCATTCAAAATTGCTTTTATTTTAGTAATTTTAAGTTTACCATCTGTATTTGTAATGACTATTCCTATGGGAATATTACTATCAACTGTTATGACACTTAATAAATTAAGTTTAGATTCAGAACTCACAGTAATGAGAGCCTGTGGAATTGGTTTTAATAGAATAGCTAAACCTGTTTTTGCATTCGCAATTGTTATGGCAATAGTTAGTTTTGTAATTAACGAAACAGTTGTTCCTGTTATGACTAAACAATCTAAAGATTTAGCATTATGGTCATTTTCTCAAAAGAATGTTCCCGATGGAAAACACAACTTTACATTTGAAGAAATTGCAGATAATGGTGGTTTAAAAAGATTATTCTATGTAGAGTTTTGCGATAATAAAAAATTACATAATATCACATTACTTGATATGTCCAAAGATGATACTATTCATGTTCTTCAAGCAAAAGAAGGTGGAACATCTCCTGATGGTTGGGTGTTTAATAATGGTATTGTTTATACCATTGCTGATAAAGGTAAAGTTCTCAATTCTACATTCTTCGGAGAGTCTGTTGCTCAATTTGGAGTTGACCTTAAAAAAGAAATGAATAAAAATCTTGCAAATGAAAGAAACTTTATGCAACTTGGACATTACCTTAAAGTTACTAAAGGTATTGAAGCAGAAAAAAGAAGAAGCCTAAAAATTAATCTATATGATAAAATTGCACTACCATTAACAACAATTGTTCTTGTTTTAATTGGTATTCCTTTAGCGATTACACCTCCTAGAGTTAGATATAACAGGGGATTTTTATTTAGTATTTTAATTATATTTGCATATTACCTTATAAGAGCTTTATCAATATCTTTTGGAGAGGCTGGAACATTACCAGCATTCATTGCCGCATTTTTACCTAATATTATTCTTACTATATCAGGTATGGCACTATATTATAGAAAAGTATTTACCATCACCTAGGAGGGGGATAAATAATATTGAGTTATAATTCTGCCTACCCGTTAGAAGTATGGGGAGGTAAAGGGGTAAATGTATTTGAGTGAATAGTGACTGGTGAGGAGTGATTGGAAATGCGGCTAAGTAGTTATGTCTTAAGCAGCTAAGAAATAGGTCTGTTTTTGTCGTCCTGAACGAATGTGAAGGACCGCACTGTTGAATGCAGCAAAATTTCTTAATCACTTTGCCTAAAAATAGATTACTTCGCTATCGCTCGCAATAACGTGAGTAAATTTCCCCCTATATCAAATTCAAAGCAAACGACGGCGACTGGTTTGCTGTTGCAAGAAGTGACGCAGATGCCTGCTGCAGAATCTGTGCCCTGATAAAATCAGACGAAACTTTTGCAATATCCGCATCTTTGATTGTCGAAAGCGACGAGGTTGTGTTTTCAATACTAACATCAAGTGAATCAATTATTGAGTCTAATCGGTTTTGGACTGCGCCGAACTCGGTTTGTTTCTGGGTTACCTGTTTTAATATTTCGTCTATTGTATTAATTGCGGAAATAGCTCCTGTTGTTGAATAAACATTTACATCAAGATTAAACGAAAATGTTGTATCAAATTTTAGTACGGAATTTTGACTTGAATCAATACCTACTTGAAGCGAAAATACTTGACCGCCTTTGAGTTCTTCAGGAGCAATTGAAGTCAGAGTTCCATTTTTGATTAATTCATTTAATTCTGCAGTCGTTACACCAATCGTATTATCGGTACCTATCCCTAGACCTATTGACTGACCTGAGCTTTCAGTATTCCAATAAACATTACTATAAGTATTAGTTCCGACAGACCCTATTACACCACCGACATTTGTTGTTCCGGTTACTTTTCCGGTTGAATAACAATTATAAACACCATTAGCAGAGCCAACTAACCCTCCAACATATGTATTCCCCTCAACTCTACCGGTAGCATAAGAATTTTGAATATAACCACTATTACCACCTCCGACAAGACCTCCAACACTACTATTTCCTGTTACATTTGCTGTTGAATAACAATAATTTAATCCACATGCCAAAGGTGCAGCCCCCTCCAAACCACCAACATTATTATTTCCTGAAACGCTACCAGTAACATAACAATTAGTAATCATGCCGGATGTCAGATTAGCTACTAAAGCACCAACTGTATTATTACCGGTTACATTAACTTTTTCTAAACCTAAATTATAAACCGAACCAATTATAGAAGAAAACAGTCCAACATTATTCTGACTTGGTTTATTTATTGTAAGATTTTTTATTACATATCCATTCCCGTTAAAAGTACCGTTAAAACTTATTGGTTCCCAGTTATATCCTGATAAATCGATATCATTCATAAGGATATATCTCCCCGGGGTGTACCTTATCGCATTTAAGTCATCAGCCGTTTTAATTATAGTATATCCCTGTGCAATTGCTTCCTCTTCCGTTAACGGCTTAACTACATTTATAAAATCTCCGGTGGAAACAGGAGTTCCATCGCCATATAACTGTATACCATTATATTCGGTTGAATACATTACACGCTTGATTTCTTCCGTTCTCGCATCAATTTCAGCCTGTATCGCATCAATCGAATCCTGACCATAAGTTCCGTTTGCAGCCTGCTCCGCCAAATCACGGATTCGTTGTAAGTGGGTTGTCACAATATCAAGACTGCTCTCCGCAGTATTCAAAAGTGACAACCCAAGGTTTGCATTGTTCCTCACAACACGATATGAGGACAAATCTATTCCCATTCTGGTTGCAACTGCATACCCTGCCGCATCGTCTTTTGCTGAATTAATCCGATACCCCGTTGTCATCTGCTCCAGGGCACGATTCAAATTCAGGGTCGATTTCTTCAACGACAACTGTACCATTAAACTAGAAAGATTGGTATTGATGCTTAAACTCACATGCAACCACCACCTTTCATAGAGGCAAAACTCCCTATTAGTAGGCTATTACCCCCCCCCGTTTACAAACACAGGTATAGCAAGCATTTCAAGCTTACCTCTAAATTTCAATCCAATCCGTTGAACCAAAATTATTCCCATATATCCCTTGTGTGATAGTAACCGTTACATTATTATTATAGATTATGTATATATCTTTTGCAACTACTTGTCGGACATATATTACGGGAGATTTACAAAATATTTATTACTTTACTAAAACAAAAACAAAATTTTGAGATTGTTTTAGATAGCAACTAATAATAGCGAATAATAATCCTTGTATTAACAGATATTCCATAAATAATTCACCTCTATTTAAAAATATTATCCGAACAGATAAATACTATACGAAATTTAGCCTTACATATCCATCATAAATGTTGGACGAGAAGCTCCAAACATTTCTTCATCTTCACTTTGTAATATTGATGCTGTATTAAATCTTTGTACATAAAGACTTTTTAATTCATTTGCAATTTCACCACTAAATACTTTTTCATATTTTTCAAAGAAATTTGCTATTTCTTTAACTGGAGCTAAGAATAAATCTTTTGCTGTTTTCTTAATTAATGCACTTGTATTTTCGCCAACAAATGTTTGAGCATCAGGAACTCTTACATTTAAACCAAATGGGCGAGGAGTTCTTAACCAATTATGTTGATATTCTACATTTTGTACTGATTGAGGTTCTACTGAAGATTTAGGATATTGTGAATTACCTAAACCTGCATTCCCTGAATCACCTGTATTAAAATTAAACATATCTGCCATAATATATATACCCCTAATTACATTTAAGTTTTACGGTAAGATTCCATTAAAACTTTAATGAAATCAGGGATAATTGCAGATAATCGTTACATTTATTTACATTTTAACTACTTATTTCTCATAAAAAATGAAGCAATCTCATTATGAGCCAAAATTTTTGATATAGGACGACCGTGAGGACAAGTATACGGATGCTTACAACCTCGCCAACGTCTTATTATTTCTTGCATTTGAAACATATTTAATGGAGTATTAGCTTTTACCGCCGCTTTACAAGATGTTGTTATTAAAATCTTTTCTTCTAAATTATCCAAATCACCTTCTAAATTTTCTAACAAATCCTTTATAATTTCTTTTGGAGAAACTTTTGATAACAATTGAGGAACTTTCTTAAACATGATATCTGTATCATTTAAAAATTCTATCCCATAACCAAATTTTGCAAATTTCTGAATATTATCTCTTACTAATTCTGCCTCAACAGGTGACATCTCAATTATGTCTGAAATAAAAAGTAATTGTGACGCAGGTTCTTTTTGATTTTTAAGTGTTTCATAAATATATCTTTCATCAGCAATATGTTGATCAACAATTTCTAAACCTTCATCTTTTTCAATTAATATGTAAGTTTTTTTATACTGACCGATTATATTTTCATCTGATTTTATTTCAATTTGTTGTCCTACTATTTTAGGTTTTTCAATAAAACCATTACTTTTTACTGGCTCGGGAGTATAAACTTTTACAGGTTTTATAAAATTTGGATGAATTACTTCTTTATAATTTTTATCATTATCTGAATTATTTTCATTTGGATTGAACAATAAATTTTGAATTGCTTCATTTACAGGTTCTACAACTTGAACATCATCTTCTTTTATTGTTCTATTTTGCAAAGTATTTATACGTTCAATATTTGATAGAGAATTTTCTATTGATGCTCTTATAAAATTAAAGACCTGATTTGGATTTTTATATTTAACTTCTTTTTTGGTTGGATGAACATTTACATCTATTTCATCTGTTGGAATTTGTAAATTAAGAACTACAAAAGGATATTTTCCTGTTGGCAACATATTTCTATATGCTGTATCTATTGATTTTAAAAATACAGGACATTTTACTGTTCTTGAATTTACAAATATATGACAATCTTTTTTACTTGAACGAGTAAAATCAGGACTACTTACATATCCTGTTATTTTAAATCCAGAAATATTATCTATCCCTTCTACATGTCTTAGCTTTTCAAATAATGTTTTAGAAAACATTGTCTTTATCACTTCAGGCAAAGAACCCAAACCATTTGTTTGTAATACAGTTTTTTCATTATTTTTTAATTCAAAAGCTATACTTGGATTGACTAAAGCAAGAGATGAAACCAATTCAGAAATATATGCAAATTCAGTTTTTGGATTTTTTAAAAACTTTAATCTAACAGGCAAATTATAAAATAAATCTCGAACTTCCATAATTGTACCAACAGCACAACCTGTTTCTATTTTATGTACTTCTGAATTTTCGCAAGTAACCTTGGTTCCAACTTCAAAATCTTTCGTACGAGTTATACAAGTTAACTTAGAGATAGAAATTATACTTGATAAAGCTTCACCTCTAAAACCTAAAGTTCTTATATTGTATAAATCATCTGTATCGTTAATTTTACTTGTAGCATGCTTTGAGAATGCAAGGATAATATCATCTGGATGGATACCTGAACCATTATCTGCAATTCTTATATCTCTACATTCATTTGATATTGCTATACTAATTTTTGTAGCACCAGCATCAATCGAATTTTCAACCAACTCTTTTACAACAGAAAAAGGTCTCTCAATAACTTCTCCCGCTGCAATTTGATTTATAACATGTTTTGATAATTGTTTAATTCTTCCCATTAAAATTATTCTAACTTAAAAAAAAAGATATAGCACTTTTGTAACAAATATCTTATAATAAGAAAAAAAGAGGTAAAAATTATGAGTTTTGGAATTGGTGGCGCTGACCCTTTTAAACCATATTCTTCAAATGCTGAAGCAGGTGGGAGTATGGGAGTATTTGTAAAAAGAAAGAAAAAACAAGATAAAAATAAAGAAGAAAAAGAACAAAATTCAATTCTAGATGAATCTGATGATGAAGATTTTGAAGTAGATATTGATGATGATTTTATTTTGTAAAAAAGATAAAAAAAATTAAATAATCCTAGCAATTTTTATAATATTTGGTTTTATATAATATATATGGAAATTCGTAAAAATAATATCCGAATGAACTATCAACAAAATGCGTCAAATAATAAATCTGACGTTAAAAATGTTGATATGAATTTAGAAATTAATAATAATCAAGAAGGGATGAAATCTCTTGCCAACTATAATGTTGCGGGAATAAAGTTTAAAGGATATTATGGAAACCAACAACCTGCAAAAAAATTATTTTGGATACTAACAGGTAGAAACCAAATATATAGAGATAATGAAACAGATTATAACACATACTATACAGGAACTAATAAAAAATGGGTAACAACAAATCCGGAAGATTTACTTAAAAGGACTCCGGAACAAGCAATACAAAGCATTTGTACATTAAACAATCATTTAGAGATTCCGGGATATGTATTATCTCCAAACTATGGTGATAAATGGGGTAGAAGAGCTAATTATATTGAAATTAACCCTAGAACAATAGCACAAGCATATGGAAATACAAAAGAAGAAGGGTTATTAAATACCCTAAAACTTCTTCCTGCAATACCTCCATCAAGTAAAAGTGTTGCAAATTGTGTAATCTTATCTGAATTATATCCACCAATGTATAGAGACAATGATGGCAAAACTGGATATGGTTCATTGTACACAGTAGACCTACACTCAGGAATATCTCGAACATTACTTTCGAAAAACCTTTCAAGAGGTCAAGAAAGAATGGGAGATGATGAACAAGTAAAAGCTTTTAATGATTTGGCTCATATAAGAGGTTTAAAAACTGGGATTAGAATGCCTTTATCAGAAGGTCAAATGACTGTTCAAGGCAGACCTTTCAATTGGGATAAAGATGAAAAAGCATTTATTGATGCTTGCTGTTGGGCAGTTGATTTAGGTTTTGATGCTATATATTTTGATAGTGCAAAACACGTTGGAAATTACGATATGGGAAATTACTGTGGAAATGGTAGGGTTCCAAATTACGGACAAATGCAATGGATAACAAACCAAATACGAGAAAAAACAGGAAGACAAGATATTTCTCTTATTGGTGAAAAATGTAATGACGATTCAAGATTTAACAACTTAGGCTTAACAGCAGGTAATGATTGGGGAAGAGCTGACAGTTATGAAAGTGTTATGCACGAATATAAAAAACAACGTTGGAATGATGAATATGCTGCAGGGCCAATAATTTCTGATGATAATGATAATGGGGCAATTTCTTTTGAACAAAGAAGAAACAGATTAGGAAATGCTCTTAATGCTTATGAAGATATTGGATATAAATTACCAGTCTTTATGCAAATGCACGATTTATTCCCACTTTCTCCTTATACAAATACTCATAATGAAATGATGAATTCTTATAATAGAACAACATACGGAGATCACGAAAGTAATTATAATAACACTTTCAACACATCACAAGCGGCAAGAGATTATAGAATGGGAATGTACCACGAATTTCTAAATGTTATTGACCGTTAGTTAGTTTGTTATAATTATCTAAATACATTTGAGCCAATTTAGGTTTTTCAAGTTTTTTATAAACATATGCTAAATTATAATGAAAATCAGGCTCAGTATTTTTCAGTTCAATAGCTTTTATTAATTTTGATTTAGCTTTCTTTAAATCACCTGCTTTAATATACGCACAAGCCAAATTATAATATGCATATGGAAACTCTGGAGCATATTTTATTGCTTTTTTATAATAATCAATTGCCATAAAATATTTATCATCATTTAAGCAAATATTAGCAATGTTATAATAAGGTTTATAATAATATTCATCAACTAGAATAGCTCTTTTATACATAAATATAGCATCTTCTCTTCTACCTAAATCTAATAAAATATTACCAATCAAAAGATTATCTTGAGCAGTCCTATATTTTTCTGGGATTTTTAAAAATGTATTTAAAGATTCATCTAAACTATTATCGTTATATAAAGCAACTGCCTGCTGAGATAAATTATGAACCCTTTCTAGTTCTTCTTTTATCTGTTCTTTTGATACCATATCTTCACCAACAGAAACTTTTTCCTTCTTAAAAGGATTTTTAATATTTAAATGATTTTTTTTGCTTTTTTCAACCTTGGCTTTTTCTTTATTATTTTTTAAATTCTCTTGTTGAATTTTACTGTTTTTTGACTCTTTTGAAACAATTTTTTTCTCTGAATTTTCTATTGATTTTTTTTCAACTCTTTTTGAAGCCTGCTCAACTTTTGGTTCTTTTGGATTTTTTAAAGAAAACTTCGAAAATAAATCAGTAGCAAAACAAGAACTATTTAATATAAATAATATCGATATAACTATTAAAATATTTTTTTTCATACCCAAATTATATTCTAAATTTTATCCTAAATCCAGTAAATCTATTATTGGAAAAAACTAAAAACATATGAGATGATATTATAAATGTCTCTTTTACTGATTATACCCTCGTTTTAACTCCTTTTAAACGAGGGGTTTTATTTAATTTTCTAACGTTTAAATCATATATCTTGCTTTTTTTACTTATATTAATTAAAATAAACTTATGGCATTGTTTCAAGAGAATCAAAAAGCAAAAATAATTTTTGAAGCAGATAATAAAATTGTTGAAATGGATTGCTACATTGAAAAAATTTATTACGATAGATTGAAACTCAATTTACCCAAAGCTGCCAGTAGATATAATCCATACCTGAAAGCTGGGACAAAGTTAACAGTAAATGTTTTTTCACACTTAGGTATTTTAGAACAAGATTCAATAATAATAACATCACCATTAGAAAAAGAATTTACTGTTGAATATGATGTAGATGCAATTAGAATTAACAATAGAAGACGTATTAAAAGATATTCAGCAAGCTGTGATTTAATTATTTTTAGACCTTTACTTGGTAATATTGAAACACAAATTATAGACATAAGCACAAGAGGTTTAAGATATTATTCCGATATTCCTTTAGAAGCAGGCTCTATATTTGATTGCAAACTACTATTAAAACCTACTGATAAAAAAATATTATTTAAAGGAAGAATTACTGATAATAAAGGCTTGCCCGCTGGAGTTTATCGAATGGTAATCCATAAAATAGCATATAAAGATAAACAAACATTACTTGATTTCTGTGAACTTGATTTACAACAATAATGGAAGATAATATGAATATGATTGATAATACACCGACTGAAAATAAACAAAACACCAAAGTAAAAAAAGCAATTGAACGTTGCCAATTAGATTTGCAAAAAGATCCCAATAATGCAAAACTACACATTAGACTTGGTGATTTGTATTTACAATGGCATCTTGATATATTCAATTCTTGTCAATATATTGATGAAGCTATTACAGAATATCAATGTGCATTAGAAACTTATATGGATTCAGCCGAAATATACTATAAAATAGGGAAAGCACAATTCTATAAAGGAGATTTAGATAAAGCTATTAATTATCTAAATATGGCAATTGAAAAAAAACATAATTATGCAGAAGCATATTATATGTTAGCTGAAACTTATACAAGAAAAGCTTATTTCTTTGAAGCTATAAATGCAGCAAAACTAGCTGTTAAATATAAACCTTTTAGAAATTCTTGTGCTCACTATTTATTATATAAATTATATCAAGCATCATCTTTTAGAGATTTCAAAAAAACATTTAAAGCAAGAATGGAACAAATACTAGCTATTTCAACATTTATATTTGATAGAAAAGCTATCTCAAATGTTAAACGTTCTATTTCATATTTGAGATTTTTACCAACACTTTTAAAAGGATTTTATTTAGTACAACTTAGAAATTTAGAAGGTGCTATAAACTTATATAGTAATGCAATTGAAAATGCTCCAGGTTTCGTACCTTTATATTGCCTTTTAGGTGATGTTTATTTAGCAATTGGACATTTTGAAGATGCTATTACTGAATATAAAATGGCAATATGGTTAGACAGCTTAAATATACCTGCATACAGACATTTATGCCAAGCATACGAAGAACAAGGGGATTATGACAGAGCAATTGATGTTTATTTAAAACTTATTTCTATAATGCCGACTGTTCCTGATTTTCATTCAAACTTAGCAAATTTATATTACGTAAAAGGTGAAATCCCAGCAGCAATTTCACAATACCAAGCAGCAATCACACTAAATCCGAATAAACGTTGGACTAGTGTCATAGCTCAAACATTAGGTTTTGTATACCAAGAAAACCAAAATAATCTTGACGCTGCTATATGCTCATATCAAAATGCATATACCTTAACTCCTGAAGACATTGATATATATATTAATCTTGGTAGCGCTTTCTATGATAAAGAAGACTATGATAATGCTGTTAACGTATATAGAAAAGCTCTTGAACTTGACCCAGAGAACGCTAAAATACATTGTAATCTAGGATTCTTACATTGGGGAAAAGGTAATACAGAAGAGGCTATTAAAGAATACGAATTAGCTATTAAATATGATGAAAATTATGATATTGCATACAACAATTTAGGAGTTATTTATTTAGATGACTTAGGAAGAGTTCAAAAAGCTATTGAACTATTTAAAAAATCTGCAGAAACTAACCCTAACTATGCATTAGCACATTTTAATCTTGCAAGAGCTATTACAATTGTTGGAGATAAAATTGAAGCGGCTAAATTATATCAAATAGCACAAGATATTAATAAAGTTACAAATGAAATAGACCCACAAGATATTGTTGATAAAATTAATGGGTTATTTTCATAGAAAGGATTCAAATGACTACAAATAATAAAATTATAATTACAGTATCAGGGACTGATAAAGTAGGTATCGTAGCTAAAGTTGCTTCTATATTAGCAGAACTTAATGTTAATATAGAAGATATTAAACAAACTCTTATGCAAGGTCATTTTGTAATGTTTATGTTATGTGACATTACAAATTCTAAAAACTCTTTTAAAGAAATAAAAGATAGCTTGCAAAAAGAAGGCGAAAACCTTGGAATGGAAGTATGGGTACAAAGAAAAGAAATATTTGATACAATGCATACTGTAGGTTAATGTTATTAATTAAAAAAAAATTAAAATTTAGAATAAAACAAAAAAAGCCGGCATTTGAAGACCGGCTTTAAAAATGTGCTTATTATAATAAAAGTATTATTTACTAATTTTTGTTAATTTTGTTCTAATACCATTTGCTAAATCCGGTCTTCCACTTTTTTCATATATTTCAGACATAGATTCTAAAAATTTCAAGCTATCAACTCTTTTTGGCTGAACCTTTGTTTGCGTCATTGTTGTTTGTTGTGGACGAGAAACTCTACTTTGAGAAGAAACTGTTCTTGGTGCGGAAATTGAATCAGCCATTAAATTTCTCTTTGGTAAAGATGATAACTTTTGAGCGGTTGTAGAGCTTGTATGATGTTGCAAATATGGTGATTGTGTACTATTCTGATATGCTTTTAACCCATAATTCATTGTAGTATATGGTTTATTTGTTGCATTTCTATATCCAGGAGTTAAATTTGGAACATCTTTAGTATTAGCAATATCTCTATTTCTCAAACCTTGAGATAAACCAACTGTAATATCGTTATCTTTTCCTCTTATTAATTTTGCACCTAATAAGAATAAAAGACCAAAGAAACCGAATGTAAATAATGTCCCAGTAGTTTTTCCTGATAATAAATTTTTAGCATAAGCCAATAATCCACCTAAATGAATGTGTGATGTTAATGACGATTTAGCCTCTACATCATCCTGCTTATATATTGGAGAATAAGTATTGATAGGAGCATTTAACAAAATCTCTTTCTTAGGATTTGCTCTATCTTGTACTTTTACAGATGATACAATTGAGTCAAATGTCACAGAAGCATTTGATGCATTTTCTGCTTGAAACATAATGTTTAAACCATCAACTCCAAATGGTTCAACAATTATATTATCAACATTTGAAACATTTTTATAAACAGTACTTAATGTTTTTGAAGCTCTTATACCTTTTAAACTTAACATTATTCTATTAGGAGCTTGAACTGTTTTCTTAATAGAAACAGAATTATCTGCAACTAATACGATATTAAAACTATCTCCCATTGGCTCTATCTGAACACTTTGAAGCACATTATCTGATGCCATTACATTAATAGCAGTAAACAAACTAATAAATAATACTAAAAATACTTTTTTCATGAATTTCTCTCTCTCCCTAATGATAGAGTACATGTTTTCCATGCCGGCAACATCAACCCAAAGGTTAAATTATTTATAGACCATATGGTCTAGGGATAAATGTTGAACATGCTGAAAACCATGCCATGACATGGTTTTCAGGTTTTAACATTAATAAAATTAAAAATTTATTTAAATTAATATAGTATTAACCTTAAACTCTTACAAATAAAGGATTTCAAACCTTTTAAAGATTTATTAATACATACATCTAAGGATTATAATTTTCTTAATATAACTTTACATTTATAATGTTTTGTAACGTTTATCCTAACCAAATCATATTAGAATCGTGTTTACCACATCTTAAGAAACCATTCTTCTTGTAAAATGGAACTGCATCATCAGCAGATTGAACATAAATAGGCTTATCAGTAATTTGTTTCATATAATTAACTAATTCTGTTCCTATATTTTTAAATTTTCGTTCAGTTGAATTCTTTTTATTAGTTGTAGGATTTACTTGTAACCAATTTAATTGATTTTCTGAATCCATTGTTTCTGAAAATAATGCTAAACCCAAAACTTTATTAGCGTCCAAATTTTTATAATCCTTGTTTTGAGTTGTCAAAGCTAAATAATGTTCAGCAACAATATCAGGATACATCTTAGGCTTTAGTGCTTCATTATATATTTCAGAAGAAAAACCCGGAGCAATACTTTCCCATTTACAAGCCGTTTCAGCTAAAGCCATAACATCTTTTTGATTTTTTGGATCTAATTCTACAATAGAAACTTCCTGATTTTTATAATTTAAATCAGATACTTTTTGAGGGATATAAACAGTTTTAAGAAAACTTGCTTTAAAATTAATTGGGGTCATATTTATCTAAAACAAGTAAAATATATTTTTGCTACTTAATTTAAAATTTCTTTAAATGAGCATAAGCTGCATCCATAGCTTTTTTACCCATTTTACCAAAATCTATAGTATACATCGTACTTTCGCCTATTTGGGTAACATCAAGAATATGTCCTATTCCCAATTTTTCATGAAATACTCTTTCCCCAACATTAAAGAAATAATCAATTTGAGCTTGTTTTTCTTCTTTTTCTTTAATTTGTTGAGCTTGCATTGCTTCTTGTTGTCTTTTTTCTTCAAGCATTTTCTTAATAGAATTGTTTTCAAAGAATTTTTTAGCTCTTTCTTCAGCTCTTTTTTGAGCCATTTCTTTATTCTTTTGACTTTTTACTAAAATAGTTCTTTGAGGTGTTCTGTTAGAACGATTACTTAAGCCACTAACTCCTTTAGGAGCAACAAAATCTGAACCGAATCCCGAATTTGATTTTCTTTGTGGAGTACTTAAACTTTGAACTCCTTTTGGAGCTACGAAATTAGTACCAAAACTTCCTGATGGAATAGATGTTGATTTCGAACTATTCCCCCAATCTGATTTAGAATTATTTGCTTTTATTTTATTAACTGCACTTCTAAATGTTCTTTCTGATGAATATTCACCATTTGATGATGTTGAATCTAATAATTGAGGTGGAATTTCTTCTATAAACCTACTTGGATTATAGTATTTATATTCCCCCCACATTTGCCTTCTTTTAGCTGATGAAATATAAAGTTTTTCTTCGGCTCGTGTTACACCAACATACATCAATCTTCGTTCTTCTTCTAACTCCGATAAAGAATTAAACGTTCTTGAATGAGGAAATATTCCTTCTTCTAAACCTGCTAAAAATACTATAGGATATTCCAAACCTTTAGCTGAATGAAGTGTCATTAGTGTTACATTATTACTAATTTCTTCCATTCCATCAATATCAGAAACTAAAGCAACTTGAGCAAGAAATTCGCCTAACCTATTATCATTATCTTCAGGTTCAAAATCATTTGCGACATTTACTAATTCTTGTAAGTTTTCTATTCTTGCAAGTTCTTCTGGTGAACCATCTTGCTCCAGTTCTCTTACATAACCGCTTTTTTCAATTACAAATTCTATAAAATTATGTAACTGATAATTATTTTCTACTGCTTTGAAATTCGCAATTAATTTTGCAAAATCAATTAATTTAGAACGTGTTTTTGCAGTAATTGCAGGAATATCTTCAACCCTTTCAACCGCTTGAAATAAACTTATATCATTCTCATCAGCATATTCCTGTAAATGTTTTAAAGTTGTTTCTCCGATTGAACGTTTTGGTACATTTACAATCCTTTTAAAACTTTGAGAATCATTTGTATTATAAATTAATTTTAAATATGCAATAGCATCTTTAATTTCTTTTCTATCATAGAATTTTAAACCGCCATAAATTTTATACGGTATACCTGCAGCAATACAAGCTTCTTCTAAAGAACGAGATTGAGCATTTGTTCTATAAAGAATCGCAAATTGGTTATAATTTGCAGAAGTTTTCTTTATAGTTGATGCAATAAAATTAGCCTCATCTGCTTCATCATCAGCTTCATAATAGGTAATTTTTTCACCATCACCTTTATTTGAATATAAAACCTTATCAACGCGTTCTTGGTTGTTTTCAATAATAGCATTAGCAGCCTTCAATATTGCACCTGTCGAACGGTAATTTTGTTCTAACTTTATTAATTTACATTTTTTGAAATCATTTTGAAAATTTAAAATAATTTTAAAATCTGCCCCACGCCAACTATAAATAGATTGATCAACATCCCCTACAACACATAATGAACGAGTTTCAGGCAGTTCATTTTCTGGAATATAATTTGTATATAAAGCTCTTACTAGATTATATTGAGCTTGGTTAGTATCTTGAAATTCATCTACTAATATATGCTCAAATCGTGAATAATATTTTTCTCTAACTTCTGGATTTTGTTCAAGAAGTTTTACACAAAGCATTAACATATCATCAAAATCAATTGCATTATTATTATTTAAAGCATTTTCATATTCTTCAAATATTTGAGCAATCCTTTGTGATTTAAAATCTCTTGCAAAAGTTGCAAATGTATAAGCATCTTGCATTTTATTCTTTGCATTTGATATAACAGCTTTTACAAGTTTTGGTTGATACGTTTTATCATCAAGATTTAATTTCTTTATAGCTTGTTTTATAACAGCAATAGAATCTTGTTCATCATAAATAGTAAAATTTTTATCAAGTTTTTTACCTGATTGGAATGAATAATTATCAATATCTTGTCTTAAAATACGGCCACAAATACTATGGAAAGTACCAACCCACATATATTTAACAACATCTTCACCTAAAATAGCAGAAAGCCTTTCACGCATTTCTTTTGCTGCTTTATTTGTAAATGTTACAGCCAAAATATTATGAGCCCTAACTCCACTTTTTATCATATAAGCAATACGAGAAGTTAAAACCTTAGTTTTACCACTTCCAGCACCTGCAAGAATTAGCAATGAACCTTTTGTAGTTTTAACTGATTCTAGCTGTTGTTCGTTTAAATTAGCTAATAAATTTTCCATCCCCTATTTCCAAAATCAAAGTTTTATGATATCATTACCATACACGAAAAGAATGTACATTGCAATTAGAAGGTGAAAAAATGTCAGATACAATTAATTTAGCAGATAACAATAATAACGAAAATCAAACATCATCTATTATGGTTCCTATTGATGACAAAATGGATGTAAGTGATTCTTCGCCTGATACTGTTGATGAATTATCAATGGAATTAGCAACAATAAAACAACCTGCTAAAAGAATTGCTATAATTGGTTCAAGAAATCTTGCAATTACACATCAACAAATGATTGAAACATTAACAACAGCACTTGTTGGCCAAGGTAATACCATCATTACTTCTGGTGGTTCATATGGAACAAATGCTGCTGCTATAAGAGGAGCAATGAAAGCAAATCCTCAAAAGTTAAAAGTTATTTTACCTCAAACTATAGGACAACAACCTAGTGATGTTCAAGATCAATTAATAGGTGTTCCTAATATTGTTGAGCATGCTGATAGAGCTATGATGACTCTAGCTGATGCTTCAAGAGTTTGCAACAGAGAAATTATTGATGATTGTAATCAATTAATTTGTTTCTTATCACATACTAGTAAAACCTTACATACTGCTATTGAATATGCAGAAGAAGGTCATAAAGTTGTAACTGTATTTTATTTAGATTAATTGATGAGTATTATGGATTTAATTAAAAATTTAACAGGGAAAGACCCTAAAGGTTATGAACCTGTTGCTTCACGTATTATTAATAATCCTGATGTGGAACTATTCAAAGAATTAGTCGCCAAAGATGATTTTTTGTTTGATTTTATTAAACAAAATGTTGCTCAAAGACTTGCTAAAGCTTGTAATGCAAATAATTTTAAAAATTTATTTCAATTTCTAAATATTTATTCTCCATATTATGATGAATTTATTTCATCGACATTAGCACAATATGCAGATAAAAATGTTGAAAATAAAATGCTTGAATACCTAAAAAATGGAACTGAAGCAGAAAAAACATATTCTGCAAGTTTCTTTTCTTATATTGAAAACAAATCAGCATTAGAAGATTTAAGAAAATATGCTTACTCACAAAACACGGATTTAGCGACAAATTGCGCAAGAGCACTATCAAAATTAAATGATAAAGAATCATATAATCAAGCAATTCAAAAATTAAATTCTCAAGACAGCTTTGAACAATATGCAGCAGTAAAATTTCTAGTTAATTATCAAGATACAAGCGCATTAAAAGATTTATTTAAAACAATGAAAAATTCAGCAATGGCTGAAAATATTGCAGGTGAAATACCTTTTTTAACTCCACTAATATCACTTTTAAATACTGATTTTAATGATGATACAATTTTAGCTTTTTGCTATATTTTAAATGGTTTAGTAGAACTTATTCCAATAGCACAAATTATTGATTACGAATTCTATAATATGATAGATACGATGATAAAAGCATCTCCATCAGGCCCTATTGCAATCGCACTACAATTAGCAAAAGAAAAATTTAATCTTTTTATTGAAAATGAAGAATATTTATTTGATGAAGATAAGAATACTAAAAATGAAGTTAACGATATAAGTATCTTGTTAAATTCTATTAATATGAATAAATATACCTCATTTATATATGAAGAACTTTATGAAGAAAGTGATTTCATATATTTTGCAATGGAACTAATCAAAGACAAAGACAGTATTGCATCTTTATTAAGTGGCGAAAATCAAACTGTAATTTTGAAAGCAATGACAATTTTAAAATCAATGAATTGTTTAACTGATGAATATAAACAAGAAGGTTTATCTAATATTACAGATGAAAATATTAAATTTGTTGCACAAGCTCTTTAATTTATATTCCTAATTCTAATTCCATATCATTAATATCATTTTTTACTTTTAAAATTTCACTCAAAATTATTTGAGCTAAATTAGCACTATCAAATTTTTTAATATTTTGTCCATCTCTAATTATTTCTAATAATATTCTTGATAAACTTTCAATAACATTTAATTGAGAACTTAAATTCAATAATCTTTCTTCCATTCTTAATTCCTTGTAAGTTTATAAATTGTACTAAAATAGTAACACATGGCAGAATAAATTACAATACGAATTTAATATATTTACATATTTTTATCTAAATACATTTTATTATATCTTGTTTCAGATTCATCTTGTTTAAAACCAATCTTTTTATAAAACTCAATTGCAAAATTTGATGAATAAAGCATCAATCTCTTATTCGGATAAAGTTTTAATATTGTATCTATTATTGAAGAACCAATATTTTTATATTCTCTTTCAGGATTTGAATAATTTTGAGTAGGCAAAACTTGTAGATAATTTATTTCATTATAATGCACATCTGGTTCTACCTGAACTAATCCTAATATTTGTTCAGAATCAAGCTTATTAAAATCTTTTGTCTGAGTAGTTAACGCATAATACTGTTTAAACTTGGAATTTAAGCCATATACATTATCTAAACTTGCATTATCAGAAATATCAGAGAAATAAGTTTTTCTACCCCACATATAATCTAACTCTTTTAATGCAATTATATCTGACATATTTTTCGTATCGATTTGAACAAAAGATAATGAACAAGGTTTATTGTTCCTTTTTACTTGAGAATCACATATATAATTAGCCTTAAATGATATATTCATTATTTCTTTCTCCATATAAAATAGGCAGGATAAAATATTGATTTACGAGAAAAACCATTCTTTTTATAAAAACCTGTTGCACTATCAACAGAAACCAAATCTAAAGATTTATCAGTATGTTTTTTTAACGAATCAAGTATAGCTGCTCCAACTCTTTTAAAAAATGGTAACTTTTTATTTGAATCTGATTTATTTGAAAATAATTTAGATAACCAAGATTTAGGTTTTCCACTTATATAATCAGGATTAACTTGCAAAAATTCAATTCTATTTGTTTTTTCGCATTTATTCATTTCAACAACACCAAGAACTTTTTTATAATCAAGTTTATCAAAACTGTCTTGCTGTGAAGTTAACGCATAAAATTTTTTATTTTTATCTTCACAAAACGAAGAGCAAAAAGCAGAATTATAAATTATGTCATTAAAATTACCATTCCAAGTAGTTCTAATTTTATTTAACATATCTAAATCCGAAGCATCTTTAGGATTAAGTTCAACAAAAGATGCTTGGAAATCATTGTAATGTTGTCCATCCAACTTCTTTATATTTGTGGGGTTAATAAATGATCCTTTAAAACTAATTTGAGCCATATTTTAATAAAACAAGTAAATTTATTTTTTGCTAGAATTTTTTAGTTAATTACTATTTTTTTTACCCAAGTAACATGATTTGGGAATAAAAAGTTTGTTTTCTCAAATCCATTTTTCTTAAAAAAGCTCATTTCATTATCCGTAGCATAAAAACTTAATGATTTATCTGAAATATTTTTTATTGAATTTAAAATAGATGTTCTTATACCTTTATACTCATTTTCTGGAACATCTAAATTATTTTTTTTACCGGTCAATAAAGTCAAAACCTTTTTCATAACCTTTCCCATTGGTTTTTGAGTTATATTATCAGGATGCACTTGTAAAAAGTTAATATAGTTTTCTTCAGGACCTTTTGTCATTTCGACTAAACCCAAAACCTTTTCTGGCTCCATTTTATGAAAATCTTTTTTCTGAGAAGTTAATGCGAAATACATTCTATTATCATTTGAATTTTTTGAAGAAACTACAGCATCATCACAAAGAGCATAATTACTCGCACCCATCCAAGAATGTTCTAGGTCTTTAAATATTGATAAATCTTGCTTATCTTTTGGATTTAACTCAACAAAAGAAGCTTTATATGGTTTATACTCATTACCTTCTCTATGTTTTATATTTACATTATTAACAAAAGAACCTTTAAAACTAGCTGAATTCATATAACTAACCTCTTTTTAAGCATTCCAAACATAATCTAATTTGTCCAATGATTCCGGATCAATATAAAATCCATTTTTTTGATAAAAATATTTTGCAGAAAATACAGAATGTAATTTCATTGGTTTTGAAGAATAAATATTTTTTAAAGAATCAATTATTCTAGTTCCAACTTTTTTATGTTCAGGACGACCAAATTGATAAGCTTGATTTTCTGGATTAACTTGTAAAAAAATAAGTTTATTAGAATCTTTATTTTCTTGAATTTCAACTATACCTAATACGCTGTCTGGCTTCACATATTCAAAATTCTTATCTTGTAATGTTAAGCCATATACATGTTTATCACTTCTTTTGAAATCATCGGACTTAAAATCATCTTTTATATCACAGGCGTAACAATCCCCCCATAAATCACTAACTTCTTTCAAAGTAAATATATCTTTTTTATCGTCAGGGTTAAACTCTACAAAACTTGCATTACAAGGTTTATAATTTGAGCCGACACGTTTTTGAACTTGTACTGTATTTATATAATTAGCTTTAAAATTTATATTTACCATATTAATTTTAAAACTAAACATATTTTTTTTTGCTAAAAGAATGGCGTAAATTTATAAATTTACGCCATTTTAAATATATAGATAAGTGATGAGATTAGTCTAATGTATTAATTTGTTTACTTTATGTTCTAAGGTCTTTTTCAATCCCTAGTCAACATAACAGCTTAGTAAAGTATTATTCTTCATCTTCTTCAAAGCACGCAATTCAGTTTGGCGAATACATTCTTTAGTAACACCATAAATGTTTCCGATTTCTTCTAATGTTCTGCGTGTAATATCTCCCAATCCGTAGCGCATCTTAACGATTGCTTGTTCTCTATCTTTTAATGTTGAAATCACAATTTCTAAATCTTTTTTAAGATTTTCTGCTTCAACACTTAAAGAAACATCAGCTTTAGTATCTTCTAAAATATCTGCAACGTTAAGTTCTTTTCCATTCTGACACTCCATACTTCCTTCAATTGATATTGTTTTTGAATATGCTGATAAGAATGTATCAAGCTTATCTTCAGAAATATTCATTTTTTCAGCAACATCTTTATTTTTAACCTGACAGTTATATTTTCTTTCCATTTCAGATTTAATTTTTGAGAATTTTGATAAAGTTTCTTGAATATATACAGGTATTTTCATACTATGAGATTGTTCTGAAATAGCCTTAAACATAGCTTGCTTAATCCACCAAGTTGCATATGTTTGGAATTTATATCCTAATTTCCAATTAAATTTATCAACTGCAACCATTAAACCTAAATTACCTTCTTGAATCAAATCAATTAGTGGTAATGATGACATATGAATAGCTTTTTTAGCTACAGTTACTACTAATCTTAAATTTGATTGAATTAATGTTTTTTTAGCTTCTTCATCACCAGCTTTTGCTTTTCTTGCTACTTCTTTTTCTTCTTCTGCAGATAATTGAGGGAATTTTGAAATATCTCTAATATAACGAGATAAATCTGAATCTGAACAAGCTTTTAATACTAAATTCTTTGAAGGGTTACTGTTTGATTTGTTAGTTTTCTTCATTTTAATAGGGTAATCTGACATACATAAACTCCTTAATACACTATACACTATCTTTCATATTTAATTTTGGGGTACACTATCCTTTTGAGCAAAATTCTTTATACACAGCCTTTAAAAATTAGCTCTCGATATATACTCAGTATATACTAAAATATATACATTTGTCAACCTTTTGTTTACAAATGTTTACATTAATCACTAGGAGATTTTAAT
The DNA here is from genome assembly GCA_949294335.1 of uncultured bacterium. Classification (GTDB taxonomy): domain Bacteria; phylum Cyanobacteriota; class Vampirovibrionia; order Gastranaerophilales; family Gastranaerophilaceae; genus UMGS1585. The sequence goes on from CASFGO010000004.1 coordinate 41,228, forward strand.
ATTTATAGTATAATAAAATGGTAAGAAATAAAGTAATAGTAAATAGTTTCGGCTATCGAGCAGTCGAAAGAAAGAAGGTAAGGTAAAATGATACCAGAAACAAAAAGTATGAGCCTAGAAATTGGCGGTAAAACAGTAACGATTGAGACAGGAAAGTATGCTCAATCAACCAATGGTAGTGTAACTGTAAGATGCGGAGACACTATGTTATTTGTTCATGCTGTAGTAAGTAAGGAACCAAGAGTTGGGATAGATTTTTTCCCTTTATTAATTGATTATGAAGAAAGAATGTCTGCAATAGGTAGAATACCAGGAGGATACAATAGATCTGAAGGTAAAGCAAGCGACAAAGCTATTTTAGTATCAAGATTAATTGATAGACCTATCAGACCATTATTCCCTAAAGGATATAGAAATGATATTCAAATAGTAGCTCAATTATTCAGCTATGACCAAGAAAATCAACCTGACACATTAGCAATGTTAGGTGCTTCTTGTGCATTAATGTTAACAGGAGCTCCATTTGAAGGACCTATTGGTGCTGTAAGAGTTTCAAAAGATGAAAATGGTAATTTCATTGCAAACCCTACACATCAACAAGCTAAAAATTCTGATTTAGATATTGTTGTTGCCGGTACTCATGATTCAGTAATCATGGTTGAAGCAGGATGTAACTTCGTTTCAGAAGATGACATTATGGCAGCAGTTGAATTCGCACAAGGCGAAATCAGAAAACAATGTGATGCACAAGTAGAATTTGCAAAACAATGTGAAGTTGTTAAAGAAGAATTTGTTAATCCTTATGACACATCAGAAATTAAACAAATTATTGATGAAACAGCTCATGATATGATTTTTGATGCTTATCATAACTTTGATAGAGAATATAGACAAAACAAATTAGAAGAAGCTAAAAATCTTGTAAAAGAAAAAATTGATGCACTTCCAGAAGATCATGCAATAAAAACAATGATGGAAGAAACAGGAATTGATTTTGTTGCAGAAGAATTTAAAGCAGCTGAAAAGAAAATCATGAGAGCAATGATTTTAGATGAAAACGTTAGAGCAGACGGAAGAAAACCAACTGAGGTTAGACCTATCTGGTGTGAAGTTGGAGTTATTCCAAGAGCTCACGGTTCTGCAGTATTCACAAGAGGTCAAACTCAAGTATTATCAGTTGCAACTTTAGCAGGTCCAGCTATGAAGCAAGAACTTGACGGAGTTGATCCACAAACTGAAAAAACTTATATGCACAAATATATCTTCCCTGGATTCTCTGTTGGTGAAGTAAAACCTTTAAGAGGACCTGGAAGAAGAGAAGTTGGACACGGAAACTTAGCAGAAAGAGCTAATGTTCCTGCTTTACCTTCACAAGAAGAATTTGGTTATACAATCAGAGTTACATCTGACGTATTAGAATCAAACGGTTCAACATCAATGGCATCTACTTGCGGTTCATCAATGGCATTAATGAATGCAGGTGTTCCTGTAAAATGTATGATTGGTGGTGTTGCAATGGGTATGATTACTGAAGAAGGTAGAGAACCTGTTGTATTAACAGATATACAAGGCATTGAAGACTTCCTTGGAGATATGGACTTCAAAGTAACAGGTAATGATACAGGTATTACTGCACTTCAAATGGATATGAAAGCTAAAGGTATTGCAAATGATACTTTAAGACGTGCTTTACAACAAGCAAAAGAAGGCAGACTTCATATCTTAGGCGAAATGAGAAAAGCAATAACAGAACCTGGACCAATGTCACCATTTGCACCAAGCATATCAACAATGACAATTCCTGCTGAAGACATCGGAATTGTTATCGGGCCTGGCGGAAAACAAATTAGAGCAATCATTGATGCTTCAGGTGCTGAAATTGATATCCAAGATAACGGAGTTGTTACAATTACTTCTAATGACCAAGAAGGTGCTGAAATCGCTAAGAAAATGATTAGAGATTTAACCTTCAAACCTGAAGTTGGAATGATTTTAAAAGGTAAAGTTGTAAGAATTATACCTATTGGAGCTTTCGTTGAATTAGGCGGCGGTAAAGATGGTATGGTTCACATTTCACAAATTTGCCAAGAAAGAATTGAAACTATTGAACCTCATGTTAATATTGGCGATGAAGTTATCGTTAAAATTATCAAAATTGACGATAAAGGCAGAGTTAATTTAACAATCAAGGGTGTTTCTGAAGAAGAAAAAGCTCAGTTCAATTCTTAATTAACTAATTAGATATAGTAAAGAGGTGGAATAGATTATTTCACCTCTTTATTTTATAAGGAGAATATTATGGATTTTGTTATTGATAAAAAAAAATGTATTCATTGCGGACAATGCATTAAAGACTGTGTATCAGGAATTATTGAATTTAATGAAGAAAACTATCCTTATATTACAGATGAAAACCGTTGTATTAAATGCCAACATTGTTTAGCTGTTTGTCCAACTGGTGCATTAAAAATCTTTAATAAAAATCCTGAAGATTCTGAACTTGCTAATAATTTCCCAACAGATGAACAATTATTGAATCTAATTAAATCAAGAAGAAGCTATAGACATTATAAACCTGAAAATATCCCTAAGGATTTGATGGATAAATTAAAAAATATGTTAAAATATCCACCAACAGGTTGCAATTTTCATAAACTACACTTTTCAATAATTGAAGATATTGAAATTATGGATAAGTTTAGAGATATGACAAATAGTAAAATTAAAAAACTATTCTCAACAAAACAATTATCTTCAATAGTTAATAAATTTTCTAAATACAAAGATGCATTTCTAAATGGAGAGGATGTTATATTTAGAGATTGTCCTCACATGATTGTTGTATCTTCTCCAATTAATGCACCATGCGCCCCTGAAGATGCGATTATTAATTTAAGTTATTTTGAGCTTTATGCTCAAAGCTTAAATATAGGAACATTATGGTGTGGATTTGCAGAAATTTGCTTAAAAGTATTTCCTGATTTATGTGAATATTTAGAAATACCAGATGGCTATAAACCTATGTATGTAATGTTATTTGGGCTACCTGATATTCATTACACAAGAACTGTTCAACCGGAAGAATATCAAATTACATCTGTAAATGATAAACCAATAAAAATGAATTTCATAAAAAAATTAAAAAGATATTTTTGGAACTTTATAAGATAGCAAAAAAAATATTGTTCACATTTTAAAATAATATGAACAATATTACGTTTACATCACGAAATAATCCCGTTCCTAACTTTGAAATTAAAACAAACAAAGGAATTTTAAAAGTTGAAGAAATATCAACCAAAGATAAAAAAATTGATAAAGAAACAATTGATGCAACAGATTTTTTCGTATATAACTTTGCAACAAATACCAAAGATCCTAGTTTTCTTAAATATTTAGATATGCCAAAATCTGAATACAAAAAAAGCATAAAAAAATTTTCAAACTACATGAAAAATATGTTTAATCAAGATGATGGAAATCTTACATATTTAATCGCAAAAGACTCTAAAGGGAATGTCCAAGCAAGATGTATAACAAAATCATTAGATGATTTTGGAGGTATATCTGATAAAAATACATTATGTGTTGATTCGGTTGCAGTAAATAAAGAATATCGAGGAAATAATGTTGGAAGCATTATGGTTAACAAAATAATTGAGCAATCAAAAGATCAATTTAAGGATATATTTCTAGTTGCAGATAATTGTGCTGTTCCATCATATAAAAAAGGCTGGAAGTTAGAAGAATTTAAACCAGAAAATGAAAACCAAGAAAAGGTTTTTAATATTATAAAAGAAGAACGTCCTGACTACCCTGAATATGTAACTTTTATGCATAAACCTATTAACACAGAAAGTTCAAGATGGTGGGAAAGATTTGAAAAATTATTAGAAAAAAAAGAAAAAGCACAGACTCCTGAAATCCAGTAATATTTGAACTCTAAACTATACGGTTGATATTCTAATTTTTATACTAAAGATTCAAAAATTAAGTCCGTCTATCATGCTACATCAGACAATTTATGGAGAAGTAATGTCCGAACAGCTTACGATACCGGCAGTTAATAAGACTGAGGAAGCAGAAAAGGCACTAGAAAGTGCTCGTCTTGCACACCAAAGATATCTTATAAAACAGCAAAAAGAAGACATCGATAGAGCTATACTTTATTATGTTGATGCAATAAAATACAACCCTAAACTTGCAGAAGCATATTATCGTCTTGCAAGTCTTATGTGGGAAAAAGGACAAATTAGCTTAGAAAGTGCAATTGAACAATGCAAAACGGCAATAACTTTAGAACCTGAGAATGTTAATGCACATATTTATACAGGATATTTTTATTCTCTTGCAAATGATTTCATAAATGCTGAAGAAGAATTTAAGATTGCTATAAATCAACAAAAAATGAATTCAGCAAGACCAAGATTATTTTTATCACAACTTATAAACAAACAAATGCACCTTGAAGGTAAAACTATAGGTGGAATGTTTAAATCTTTTTATTATTTTGTCACAGGGAGCATTTTATTTATGAGCGATTACCCCGCATTAAAAATGATGTATGAATCGATATCAGATAATTTTTCTGTATTTTCATACAAAACACTTGGTGCAACTCTAGAAAAAATTCGAATGTTTCCAACTGCATTCAATGCTTATGCATTAGGTATGGAAAAAACTCAACATGGAGATATTTTCTACAAAAAATTAGGAGATTTATCATTAGAATGTAATGATGTTGTTGCAAGTCTTGAATATTACAAAAATGCTCTAAAAACAACTCCACAAAACCGAGAAGTTCTAATAAAACTTGCAACAATAATGCAAACATATTTCCCTGATGAAATTGATACAATAATTGATTACTATAACCAATTATTAGAATTTGGAATTGATAACGCAAAAATCTATTATGAATTAGGACATTTATATCTAAGACGAAATGACAAAATTAATTCAGTTTCAGCATTTAAACTTGCATTAAATGAAGATAGTGAAAACCCATATTATAATAATTCATTAGCATACGCCCTTGTTCGTGCAGAACTATACGATGATGCTATAGAATATTATCAAAAAGCAATTAAACTAAACCCTGATGCAGGATGGACATCTATTGTATGTCATGCATTAGGTGCTTTATATGGAGAAGTAAAAGGTAACTTTGAAGCCGCAGAAGCAACATTCCAAGCAGGCTTAGTATTAGATTCTAATAACTATGATTTATTACTATCCCTTGGGGACTTATTCATGGCAAAAGGTGATTTAGACAAAGCAATAAGAACTTATTGCGATGGTATTTCTATGAATCCAGATAATTTCTTGGCATATGCAAAAGCGGGACTTGCGTTATGGGAAAAAGATTATATTGAAGAAGCTTTAGTTTCTTTACATAAAGCAGTAGATTTGAATCCTGACTTTGAAATTGCTCATAATAACTTAGGAGTAGTATATCTTGATGGAATTGGAGATGCAGAAGAAGCATCTACTTATTTTTTAAGAGCAATTGAAATTAATCCAAACTACACACTTGCATATTTTAATACAGCTAGAGCTTATCAAGCAATGGATGAAAAAACAAAATCAGCAGAATATTACCAAATGGCATTAGATCTAAATAAGATTACTTATGAATTAGATGAGCGTGATATTTTAGAAAGATTACACGGATTATTTGACTAAGGGGTAAATGAGTAAATGGATAAATATAGGGGAAGAACTCTATAAAAAGATTAAGAATTCTCCCAAAGAATATAAAATATTAAAACACTATTTTAAAAATTCTTTTGTTATATATTAATTTTAGAATTATAACTTTCCCAATCATTACAAGGAGTTGGAATTATTTTACAAGGTTAGTTACCCCCTCTCCTATTGAAATAGGAGAGGGGAAGGGGTGAGGTAAAATATCATAAATTAAAACAACTTATATAACTATAACTTACACCTCACCTTAATCCTCTCCTCAAGGAGAGGAAAAATTTTAAAATTCATTTACCCTTTGGTTAACATCAAATTAAATTCAATGCAATTGAAGGAGCTTGGTTGGCTGTTGCTAATAATGATGCGGATGCTTGCTGTAATATTTGAGCTCTGATATAATCTGCTGATACTTCTGCAATATCTGCATCACGTATTGTTGATAATGATGAAGTTGTGTTTTCGATGCTTACATTTAGAGAATCTAATATTGAATCTAACCTATTTTGTACTGCACCTAATTCTGTTTGTTTTGCTGTTATCAAATCTAATACAGCATCTATTTCATCTAGAGAATTTCTTGCGCTATCTGTTGTTGAAACATCTATATCTATAGAAAAATCTAAGGATGTATCAAAAGATATTTTAGAATTTACAGAAGAATCTATACCTATTTGCAGAGTAATTGATTCAGTATGAGTGTTATCATCTTGATCTCCAGAACCTTCATCAGGACTTGGAATAATAATCTCTGATGGAGGTTTTGCTTGTGTTAATGTACCATTAGCAATTAGTTGATTTAATTCATCTGTTGATACACCCTGCCCCCCATATGAGGATGTTATAATAGATGTATCTTTATTATAATAACAATTAGATATACCTATTGATGACATCATTGAAGAACCAGCAAATCCTCCTCCAAAAAGAGAAACTGCGCATATAACTTCACAAGTAGAATAACAATTTGTTATAGAAGGAGAACCCCTTGTACAATCTCCTACAAACCCACCTGTATAGTGTTCACCATTTACACGACCTGTTGAATATGAATTGGTTATTGTTCCTCCGGAAACACTACCGACAAAACCTCCTGTAAATGATTCCCCACTTACATCAGTTGATGTATAAGAATTCTTTATAGTTCCTGTATTAGAAGCTACAAATCCGCCAACATACCAACCACCTTGCGATTCTGAAACAACTCCTGTAACATAACAATTATCTATTTCACCTCTATTTGAATAAGTCATTCCTGCAGCTTGAGATCCAGAACTTATCATACTAACATTATCTAAACCTAAGTTTGAAATTGTTCCACTATTTGCTTGTATAAAAGTAGCCATATCAGATTTTACTGATAAATTTTTTATAACGAAACCATTACCATTTAACTCTCCTGTGAAATTGAAATTACAATTCCAATTATAAGATGATAAATCTATATCATTCATTAAAATATATTTACCATCTGGATTATCTTTTATAGCTTGTAATTCATCTGCTGTTTTAATAACCGTATAACCTTGAGCAACGGCTTCTTTTTTAGATAATCTATTTATTTTATTAATAAAAGAACCATCTGCAGCAATCGGTAATGATTTTGTTGAAATTGATGCTGATGCTGCAATTCTAGATATAGAATTGCTTGCAACTTTATTACCTTGAAACAATTTTATTCCATTATACTCAGTCGATTGCATTATACGATTAATTTCTTCCGTCCTTTGATCAATCTCAGCTTGAATTGCAGCAATTGAATCACTACCATATGTCCCATTAGCTGCTTGTTCTGCTAAATCCCGCATCCTTTGTAAATGTGTTGTTACCAAATCCAAACTACTTGTGGCTGTATTCAACAATGATGTTCCTAACATTGTATTATTTTGAACAACATTATATGAGGACAAGTCTATTGCCATCTTGGTTGCTACAGCATAACCTGCGGCATCATCTTTTGCCGAATTTATTCGATAACCTGTTGTCATTTGCTGCAAAGCTCTATCCAACTCCAAGGAAGATTGTTTTAATGACAACTGTACCATCAAGCTTGATATATTTGTATTGATTGTCAGCGCCATATCATAACCTCACTTTCTTGTGAAGTTACAATAACGTTAAACCTCCCCTCAAAAAAGCTTATAAATAGGCTATTATACCCCCCCCCCCGATCCATAGAGAGGCTGGACTGCAAGGGTTTGCAGTGTTTAACATACAAAATTCATAATTCAATCCTTTTGAATAGAACAATTATTTTATCCCTAGGTATTAAAGTGATAGTATATATACATTCTTATTATAAACTATTTATATATTTTTGCAATATTTATTAAGGGAAATTAACACATACTATTTGTACGGACATATATCAATTAATTACATCATCTAATAAATTTTCTGATTTAGATGATTGTACAGCTAATTCGTCACAACGTTCATTAAACTCGTGTCCGTTATGACCTTTTACCCAAATTAAATCAATGTCATGAGGCTTCATTGCATTTAGTAATCGTTGCCATAAATCTACATTTTTAACAGTTTTTTTAGATGCAGTCTTCCAATTATTTTTTTGCCAAGAATCAATCCATTTTTGTTCAAATGCATCAATAAAATATTTACTATCTGATGTTATTCTAACCTTACAAGGTTTTTTCAATGCTTCTAAGCCTACAATAACAGCTAACAACTCCATTCTATTATTAGTCGTTAACTTATACCCTGCTGTCAGTTCTTTTTCATGATATTTACCAGTAGAATCTTTAAACCTTAAAATAGTTCCATATCCACCAGCACCAGGATTACCTGAACAGGCTCCATCTGTATACATCTCAACTAATAATTTACTCTCTTCCATATAAAAATATTATATACAAAAGTAGTTTATGTCAATAAAATCAATATTTTTATCCCCCTTGTAAAAACATTATATTTATTGTATTTTTTTAGGTGTAAGGATATTTTTTTACAGTATAAGAAGGAGGCTCAAATGAGCGAAAGAAAATTAGTCGGAACTAACGAAATGTTCCAAAAAGCATTAGCTGGCGGATATGCTATCGGTGCTTACAACGTAAATAACATGGAAATTTTACAAGCAATTGCTGAAGCAGCTGAAGAAACAAGATCACCAATCATTCTTCAAGTTTCTGCTGGGGCAAGAAAATATGCTAACCAAACTTACTTAGTAAAATTAGTTGAAGCTGCTTTAGCTACAACTACAGTACCTATCGCTTTACACTTAGATCACGGTGCTGATTTTGAAATTTGTAAAGCTTGTATCGACGGTGGTTTCTCTTCTGTTATGATCGACGGTTCAAGATTCTCATTCGAAGAAAACGTTGCTGTTACTAAGAAAGTTGTTGAATATGCTCACGAAAGAGGAGTTTCTGTTGAAGCAGAACTTGGTAAATTAGCAGGTGTTGAAGATGACGTTAAAGTTGATGCTAAAGATGCTAAATACACTCACGTTAAAGAAGCTGTTGAATTTGTTAAACAAACTGGTTGTGATTCTTTAGCTATCGCTATCGGAACTTCACACGGTGCTTACAAATTCTCTGGTGAAGCTAAATTAGACTTTGACAGATTAAAAGAAATTAAAGACGCATTAAAAGAAGCTGGATTTGGCGATTATCCAATCGTTCTTCACGGTTCTTCTTCAGTTCCACAAGATTTAGTTGCTAAATGTAATGAATACGGTGGTAAATTACCTAATGCTCAAGGTGTTCCTGAAGATATGCTTAATTATGCTTCTAAACACGGTGTTGCTAAAATTAACATCGATACAGATTTAAGATTAGCTATGACTTCTACTATCAGAGAATTCTTCGTTGAACATCCTGATAAATTTGACCCACGTGAATACATGGGACCTGGTAGAACTGCAGTTAAAGAATTAGTTAAACACAAAATGATTGATGTTCTTGGTACTGCTGGTCACGCTGATGACTAATCTATAAAATAAATTTAATTTATTTGGATAAAGAGGTTAATTATAATTAACCTCTTTATCTTTTGTAAAAAATATGTTACAATCGGTTGTATGAAAAAGACTTCTAGAACGGAATTAAATAAATATAAAATTTTACCCTTCAATTTATATAACGAAGCAGGAGAAATTATCCTTAAAGCTGGTGATGTTTTAACTGTAGGAAAGCTTTTACAATTAAAGGCTTATGAAAATATATACAGAGACACTGCTTCAAATGAAGATGCTATTATTGAAAATGAAATATCATCTATTAGTAGAAAAGAAGCAAAACCAAATAAAACTATTAAAGAATTAATTAATGATGATTTCGATTATGATAACATCAATTTAACTGAATACAAAACTCCTATCAATAAATTTGCTAAAATTGATTATAAAGAACAAATAAAAATGAAAGCCTATTTAACAAAAACAATTGAGTTATTAAATAGGACATCAATTAAAGAAGCATTTCCAAAACTTGCAAATTTAAGTGACATAATAACTAAAAATGTAATACCTAAATTTACAGAAATTGAACATTACTCTGAACTTAGATTATTAGGAGAATATGAAGTTTGCCATCCAATTAATGTTGCGATTATGGCTGGTATGATTGCAAAAAAAATGGATTTTGAAAATGAATTTATTTCTGACATAATTCTTTCAGGAATACTTCACGATATAGGGAAATATAGAATTAAAAATGCTTTTGAATCTCAGTTAACAACTACAACAGATGCTGATGAAATAAAAAAGCATACTATTATTGGTTATAACATTCTCAAAAATGAATTAAATCTTCCTGAACATATATGTAATGTTGCTCTACAACATCATGAGCATAATGATGGGACAGGTTACCCTCACGGGATATCAAGTGACTGGATTAGTATTGAAAGTCAGATTATAAATGTATGTAACAGTTATGACAATTTTGCTTTTAACAAATCCGGAAATGCAATAAAGAATAATCGAGATGTTCTTAGACTTATGTTATCAATTGGAACAAAACGTTTTTCTGCTGAAATTCTTTACACTTTTGCTCATATGTTTAGTTACAACGATACAATGAATTTTAGTGATATGTCATCTTATTCTGCATAATAAAAATAGTATTCAAAATTAAAAGAGGTACCTTAATAAAATTAAGATACCTCTTTTTGAAAACAAATAATTTAAAATTAACCACGAATGTTTAATTTTTTAATTAAAGTTCTATAACCTTCAAGATCTCTAGATTTTAGGTAAGAAAGTAATCTTTTTCTTTTACCTACCATCATTAACAAACCACGTTTTGTTGCAAAATCTTTTTTATTAGATTTTAAGTGTTCTGTTAATTCAGAAATTTTTTGAGTTAACATAGCGATTTGAACTTCTACTGCTCCAGTATCTTGAGCATTTTTTCCGTATTTTTCAACGATTTCTTTTTTGTTTTTTAAGTTAATTGACATGTTTGTTTTCCTTTATTGTTGAGTGATTATTGGCGTAAGCACTCTACATCATTTATAATATTATATCAAATCTAAAAATCAAGAGGTGGGTAAACATTTTTAATTAAAATTTACTATACAAATTTAACTAAAAAAGATTAATTAAGAATAAATGTTACAGGTCCATCATTAATTAATTCAACATCCATCATTGCACCAAAAACTCCTGTTTTAACAGGCAAACCCTTTTCTTCCAATTTTGAAACGAAGTATTCATACATTTCATTAGCTTTATCAGGAACTTCTGCCCTATCAAAACTTGGACGAGTACCCTTTGAACAGTTACCTGCTAAAGTAAATTGTGATACAACAAGAACTTCTCCTGAAATATCAGAGACAGATTTATTCATTTTACCGGATTCATCTTCAAAGATTCTTAATTTAGAAATTTTATCCGCGATTTTATCTGCATTTTCTATTTCATCATCTTTTTCCACGCCATATAATACCAATATTCCTTGATTAATTTTGGAATATAATTCATCATTAATTGTTACAGATGCTCTTTTTACTCGTTGAATAACTGCTTTCATTATCCATTCACCTCACATATTACATCTGACAATATTTTTATTATATTTGGTATTCGTTTATTTAATACATCATAATATTTTTTTAAACCCGATATTGCAACTGGTGTTGTCTTTTCATCATATTTTTTTATTGATGTCAATACATCATTTAAATTCATTTCTTCTTCAGCAGTTGTATACTTAAATATCAAATTATCTTTTCTATTATTATCATTTAATTTTGTATATTCTTCTATCAATTTTCTAATCTTTAATAAATTATCCTTATCCAAAACAGGATTTCTCTTATAATCCATATTTAAACGAGAAGCTAATTTGCCACATTCATTTGCAATTTCTAAGAAAGATTCTAAATTCTGTTTTGATAATTTTATAGAATCTAAAACAGATTGAATATCATAATCATATCCCATATCTAAATCCAATTTATTTATTATTTTTTCATCTTTCATAGCATCTTCTAAAGATAAATCTTCAAAGCCATCTAATTTTGCACCCTTCAAAGATGTATTAATCAATTTAATATCAGTTAATTGTTTTGCATAAGAAATAAAATGAGCAATAAAAGATGCATAACCAGATTCTGTAGGAAGCATCTTTCCATCAATTGATTTAACCATATATAAAGAAGAATTCAATATTGTTAATCTTCTTTTAGCTGCAGCAACTCGATCTTCTTGTGTTTTATATGAGCATATAGAATCAGCATATTTTATTAAATCATTTGGAACAATTTCATATTTATTTAATTCAGAGTTAAATTTACAACTTAAGCCATCATAAGCAGAATCTTTAGAATAGCATTGCCCATCAATATATGCTAAATCTTGACCTACTAATATAATTTTTGAAAAGCCCATTTTTACAGCTGTATTTAGTGCCATATATGAAACTGTTCCTTGAGCTAAATATCCTTCAGTAGATAACTCTGCAATATCTGCAAAATACTGACTTGATGGCATATTGGAAGATAAATGTAATAATACATTTTTCACATCTAAAGAATGGATATTTTCATTGGTATAAGGTTCTACTATCAAATTTATATCTGATAAATCAATATCTTTAACCTGCTTTGTACAATCAAAAGACTCTATCATACATAAAAAATCAGGTTTTATATTATTTTCTACTAATGTTTTTAGAGCTGTACCAACTGTAAATATTACAGCTTTATCTTGATATTTTTTTAAAGTTTCTATATTATCTCCTAATGTTGGACCAGCTGATACAACTATTGCGGTTTTACCTGAATAAATATTTTCAAATTTATTAACTGGAGTTTCTTTTAATAATTGTGGAATATTTTTCAGCATTGTAACAGTTGAACCATATAAACGTGTCTTTTTATACCCATAATCTAATAAAACACTACCATATGCTAATTCTATTTTTTTTACTTCTTCATCAAAAGTTTCTTTATATATTTCTCTATAACTTGGTAATGCTAAAATATCTACTGTTGTATTTTGTTTAGTATTTAAACTTAAATAATTCAATAATTTATCTAGATCATCAAAAATATAAATATTATCCTTTGAAAGTTCTTGAGAAAAATCTACTAAAGTAAAAGAATTATATAATATATCTAAATTTGGTTCATAGACCAATATCATAGAGTTTGAATGCTTTGCCATTAATTGAAATAAATAACCTAAACCTAAACCATATATTATATGAATACTTTTATTTTCATTCAATGATTTTTGACAAATTTGTTGAGATTCAACTAAAGGATTTTCCTCACTATGTAAATAAATTCCATTATATTGAACATTGTAACCATTTGTTGTTGCAAGAATTGGTTTTGTTATGTATTCATAATTAATAAGTTTTTCTCTTAATTGATTATCTTTTAAAACAGATATATTTCGTTCAAAAACTTTATTCACATTTACCAGCCTTCCCTGATAACTGCCCACAAGCAGCATCTATATCAGAACCTCTCTCTAATCTCACAGTAACTTTCTTACCTGAATGTTCTAATAAATATTTAAATTTCATTATCTCATTATTTGTTGGCTTTTGATAACCTGTTTTTACTACAGGATTATATGGAATTAAATTTATATTACATTTTAATCCCTGAAGTAAATTAGCCAATTCTTTTGCAGATTCAATTGTACAATTTAGACCTTTTATTAAAATATATTCAACAGTTATTCTTCTACCTGTCTTTTCAACGTAATATTTTAATGAGTTAATCAAATCATTAATAGGATATTTATTTTCAATAGGCATAATTTCTTTTCTAACAGCATGATTTGACGCATGTAAAGAAATTGCAAGAGTTGATTGTAACTCTTTATCTGCAAGTTTTTTTATTTGAGGAATTATACCGCTTGTTGAAATAGTTATTCTTCTTGCTCCTATTTGAAAATCATTATTAAATATCTCTAACGCCTTTAAAACATTATCTAAATTTAATAAAGGTTCGCCCTGCCCCATAAATACTACATTTGTTATTTTTAATCCTGTATCCCTTTGGATTGTTAATACTTGTTCTATTATTTCTTTATATGTAAGGTTTCTTATAAAACCTCTTTTACCCGTTGCACAAAAAGAACAATTTACAGCACAACCAATTTGAGAACTTACACAAGCCGTTAAATTTGCTCTATTATCAAAACGCATTAATACAGTTTCTACACATTCTCCATCCGGATATTCAATTAAATACTTTATAGTTCCATCAGAACTTACCTGCTTAACTTTTATTTTTGTGTCAGTAACTTTAGCAACTTGTTTAAATTCCTCTCTAAACTGCTTTGACAAATCTGTCATTTCATCTATTGATGATACAGATTTAAAATAAATCCAATTATGAATTTGCTTTGCCCTAAACTTTGATGCATTTAATTGTAAAACCAAATCTTCTATTTCTTTTAACGACATGCCAGCAAGAATATTCATTGATTAATCTCCTTATTTTTCTTTATAGAAGATATTAAAGCCGCAACAATAAATGCCAAACCAGAAAGGCCTGTAACAACTTCAGGGACTTCATAAACTGTCGAGATAAACATTATAACCGCCAAAACACCAATTGCCCAATGAGCACCGTGTTCTAAATATGGATAACTCTTAAGAGTTTTTTCTTCTACTAAAAGTAACGTCAATGACCTTACAAACATTGCGCCTATAGCTAAACCGATAGTAATAATTATAATATCACTACTCAATGCAAAAGCTCCTAATACACCATCTAAAGAGAAAGAAGCATCAATAAGTTCTAAATACATGAAACTTACAAAGCAAGAACAATTTAACCAGTTTTTTGTTTTGCAACATTCTTTTTGAGCTTTACCTTCAATACTATCTAACTTTTCAGCAATAGAATCTATTATGAGATAGACTAAGATTCCTGAAATACCCGATATTAAGACATTTAGCCTAATAGGTACAGGTTGAAAAAATTGAATAATCTCCAAACAAGCAAGTGCAATTAATGTATCTAAAACCTTGTTTGCCGGAACTTTTTTCATTCTTTTTTCTATTGGAACAATCCAATCAATTTCTTTTTTAGGATTAAGAAAATATCCAAGAAATAACATTATTAAGAATGCACCACCAAAAGTTACAATTGGAGCATGAGTTTGATGTAAATAATATGCATACAGTTTTGAATTAGTTAATGCTATATGCAAAACATTAATTATATTTAATTTTGCAAATATTGAAACAACTAATAATGGAAATAAAAACCTCATTCCAAAAACTGCAATTGCAATCCCCCAAGTTATAAATCTTTGACGCCATTTCTCTGACATTTTCTCTAGTTTCATTGCATTTACAACTGCGTTATCAAAAGATAAACTAACTTCCAATACACTTAAAACAAATGCAATAAATACACATATTAAACCGGAACCAGGTTTAACATGCTCTCCCCAAAAAAATGCAGCTAACAATCCTAAAATCGTTACAATATAAGATCCAACAAAATGTTTCATATAAATACCTCTTTGGAGTAATTATATAAAACATCATGTCCATTTTCAATTAAAAATCTAAATAATCATCCAAGTGAATTAAGTATTGCTCTTGCACCATCTGTTTCGTATTCACGTTGAGCAACATCATTAATAATTCTTTGTTTTGATTCTTGGGATGTTTCCATTATTTTTTGAACAGTTTTTGTATCTAAAAGTTCGAAAAAATCATCTAATTGAACAGGTTTTACTCCTGACTCTGATTGAGCAAAATTCAAATTAACTTCTTCACTATTTTGTATTGGAGAAGATACATTAACTTTGCTAATTTTATTAACTTGACCTTGATTTACTTCACCTGATCCAAATAAATTCATGATTTCTCCTTAGAAAATTCTACCTACATACTTCACATCTTTATAAGAAATATCAATAACCAAAATTGACTAATTTATTTTTTTTCGTTACAAAAGTTTAATTATATTTTAAAATAATGACTGTTGAACATTTTCAAGTTTTTTACCTAAGTGCCTATATCCTTCTGGAGATACTTTTCTTCCTCTTGGTGTTCTTTGTAAAAATCCTGCCTGCAAAAGATATGGTTCACATACATCTTCTAATGTTCTAACATCCTCGCTTAATGCAGCTGCTATTGTTTCAATACCAACAGGGCCTCCATCATACTTTTCAATTATTAAATTCAAAAATGCTCTATCTGTCGTATCTAAACCAAATTCATCTATATTCAAAATATCTAATGAATAATTCGCAACTTCATCTGTTATTACTCCATCAAATTTAATTAAAGCAAAATCTGAAACTCTTTTCACTAATCTATTTGCAATTCTAGGAGTTCCTCTTGATCGTTTTGCAATTGCAACTGCTCCATCTTCAGTTATTTTGATATCTAAAATAGATGCCGTACGTTTAATTACTTGAGATAATTCCTCTATTGTATAAAACTGTAATCTATGTATTATACCAAACCTATCTCTCAATGGACCTGATAATGCCCCAGCTTTTGTAGTTGCCCCTATCAAGGTAAATTTAGGTAATGGAACTCTTAATGTTTTTACTGTCTGAGATTTTCCTGTTGTCATATCTAAGAAAAAATCTTCCATTGCTGGATATAATATTTCTTCGGCAACTTTATTCAAACGGTGAATTTCATCAATAAACAGAATTTCGCCACCTTTTAACGACATCAATATTCCAATAATATCTCTTGGTCTTTCTAATGCAGGAGCTGACGTAATTTTTATATCTGCCCCCATCTGCTCTGCTATTACTCCTGCTAAAGTTGTTTTTCCTAAACCTGGAGGGCCATAAAACAACAAATGATCTAATGGTTTTTCTCTAAGTTTTGCAGCCTCTATTGTAATTTTTAATGTTTCTTTTAAAGCTGATTGTCCTATATAATCTTCAAATGTTTTTGGTCGAATACTATTTTCAAATGTCTTATCGTATTCGATACTC
>CASFGO010000005.1 GCA_949294335.1 uncultured bacterium
ATGTCTAACAGTTATTCTACCTTGATTATTACGTCCGCCTTTTTTAGTTAAGGTAATAGTCAATGATTTTTCTGGAGTTGTTTTTGTGATTTCGTCATTAACTAATTTTGACATACCACGAGTTCCATTAGTCATTGCTTTGTATGTTTTAACTGCCATAGTTTCCTCCTTATTAGTTTAGTTCAATTGAACTTCCATCTTTTAATTTAACAATAGCTTTTTTTACTTTGTTTGTGTAACCAGTATATTTACCAACTCTTTTTTTTCTTGGTCTTACAGTTACAGTATTTACACTTTCAACTTTAACATTAAAAACTTTTTCAACAGCTTGTTTAATTTGTGTTTTATTAGCTTTTGGATCAACGCTTAATGTTACTACATTATTAACTTTTAAATCATTTGATTTTTCAGTCATGATTGGGCCTTTAATTATATCTCTATAGTTTTGCATTAAAGCACCTCCTCTAATTTCTTAACTGCAGCTTCAGTAATAATCATTGCATCAGCATAAACAACATCATAAGTATTTATTTCATCAACACTTAATAATAATACATTATTTAAGTTTCTTGAGCTTAATACTAATTCATCTGTTAATTCATCTACAACTACTAAAACTTTTTTAGTTAAGTTTAATGATTTTAAAATTTCTTTAAAATCTTTTGTTTTATTAGATACTTCTAATTTATCTAAAACGATCAAATTGCTTTCAATTGCTTTATAAGCTAAAGCAGATTTTAAAGCTAAGCGACGTTCTTTTCTATTCATTTTAATAGCATAACTTCTTGGATGTGGTCCAAATACAACGCCACCTCCTGGCCAATGTGGAGCTCTAGTTGATCCTTGTCTTGCTCTACCTGTACCTTTTTGTCTCCAAGGTTTTCTTCCACCACCAGATACTTCACTTCTTGTTTTTGTATCAGCAGTACCTTGTCTAAAGTTATTTCTAGCTAATCTTAACGCATCATATAAAACAGCATCATTTGGTTCGATTCCCCAAATTTCATTGTTTAATTTGATATCGCTAACTTTTTCACCTTTAGTATTCAATACTTGTAATTTTTCCATATTATGCCTCCTCGCTTTCAGCGGCAGGTTCTAATTCTGCGTTTTCTTGAGTATCTTCAGTCATTTCAATTTCTTCATAAGATACTAATTCATCACTTGGATTAACTTTACCGTTTGCTTTTACAGCTGATTTAATAATTACTAAACTGTCTTTAGCTCCTGGAACATTTCCTTTTACTAGAATACAATTATTTTCTAAATCAACAGCAACGATTTCTAAGTTTTGAATTGTTACAGTTAATGTTCCCATGTGTCCTGGTAATTTTTTACCTTTGAAAACACGCATTGGTCTCATTGTACCCATTGAACCTGGTTTTCTATGATAATGTGAACCATGTCCCATTGGTCCTCTTGATTGATTGTGTCTTTTAATAACACCTTGGAACCCTTTACCTTTAGTAGTTCCTGTTACATCAACAACTTCGCCAGCTTCAAAAATATCAACTTTGATTTCTTGACCTAGTGAATAATTGTTAATATCTACACCTCTAATTTCTTTAAAGAAGCGCTTAGGTGTAGTGTTTGCTTTGTTGGTATGTCCAACTGAAGCTTTTGTCGCTAACTTTTCACGTTTTGTATCAAAACCCAATTGGATTGCTTCATAGCCATCATTTTCTTTAGTCTTAATTTGTGTTACCACATTTGGTTCTACAGAAATAACAGTTACTGGAACTACTTTATTAGATTTTGTAAATACTTGCGTCATTCCAATTTTACGACCTAAGATTCCTTTCATAATTTTCTCCTCCTACATTTTAATTTGAATATCAACACCACTTGGAATATCTAAATGAGTTAATGCCTCGATAGTTTCCTTACTTGGATTTTTGATATCAATTAGTCTTTTGTGTGTTCTTTTTTCGAATTGTTCACGACTATCTTTATATTTGTGAACAGCTCTTAAAATAGTAATTTTTTCGATTTCAGTTGGAAGTGGGATTGGTCCTGAAACTTCTCCACCAGTTCTTTTAACTGTTTCAACTATTTTAGCACAAGCATTATCTAATGATTTGTGTTCAAAAGCTTTCAACCTAATACGAATTTTTTCTTTAGACATAATATCCTCCCTTCGCCTATATCAATGTATAGACATACTCCGCACAAATAACCCGATTACCCCCTTTTAAATTGTTTCAACTTAACCTGGTGTATCGGCAACCTTGCACATCATCGCATGCACACATTCAAAATTATATAATAAAAATATATGAAAATCAAGCATTTTTTTGCATTTTTTGTTAATTTTTAAAAAAAATGGTTTGACTTATTTTTTTCTAATACGTTGATAATATAAATCAAAGCTATTAAGAGATGTTTCGACGGTAATACAATATTATTAGTTGTTTTCTATGGTGCTTACTTTTAATAATTGTATTTTTTCATCAATTTAATAACGAAAAGCAACTATATCATAATAGGATGATTTGTTATGACAATAGAATTTGTATTCTTTAATTATCTATCAATATGGAATGTTACTAAATTATTAAAATATAATAAATAATACAAAGAAAAAAAGCCTTTTATCGTTTCGCTAAATTAGATATTAAGCTTTTTTAATAAGAATGAGTGGCAAGTTTTGTTGCTTAAATGGAGGCAAAAGAGTTTTCCTTTTACAAACTATTCCTAAAAGCCTTGTCCATCTTGGTAGTGTGTTATTACTATCTTGTCTTAAAAATAGTTTTTTATGGAATTTTAATAGATATAGAAATTATTTTAAATTTCATATATTGTTTATCTTGTTCTTCTCTTTGATTCTATATTCATTTCATATGAATATAGTCTGTCAAGTTGTTCTGGTGTAATATGAATTACTTTGCCACCTTTTGGATTAATTTTTTCACCACCAAATACTATCCATATTGCATCAATTAACATATCTGGCATTGATGCTTCTCCATCAGTAAATATTATTTTATTTTCAACTCTTCTTGAAAAAGCTCCAACTGCAACATCAAAGTCAGTTCCTCCACCACCAACAAACTTCATATTTTCTATATCTTCTTCTGTTCTAATTTCATGAAATCCATAAAATTCTGTATCAAAACATCCTACTTTTAATTTAGTATGTTGTAATATATTTTTACATTCTCTTAAAAAGTTCTTTAATAATACTTCATTTATTGAACCACTTGTATCAAGAACAATTTCAGTTTCTGGCATTGGTTGTTCTTCTAAATTAGCAGTAACAATTCCATCTTCTAATGTAGCATTTTTATATGACCAATCTACATCATATTTAATTGCTTCTCTCAAAACATATCGCCAATCAACTATTGGTTTTGCAGTACCAATATCTTTAACTGTTCTAACATCTCTATTTGTTGAAGTTCCTGCTTGTGATGCTCGTTTAGAAATTGCTTCTTTTAATTCTTCAAGTTGCTTTTTCTTATCTTCAAGATTTTTCTTAAAAGCATCTTTTTCTCCCATGCTCTCAAGTTCTTCTTGTTTCTTTTCTAATTCACTCTTTTCTTTTTCTTTTGTATTTTTTCCCAAAAGTTTATCTAATAAGCTCTCTTTTTTATCAGATTTTTCTTGCTGCTCTTTGTGCTTTTTAACTGCTTGCTCCCACATACTGTGAGTATCATGTCCAACATCTTGCTTTGATTTATTTTCTTCTTGTGAATCTTTCCCAGAGCCACCACCTCTTTGTTCTTGCGATTGCTTATCTTGTTCTTGTGAGTTTTCACTATTAGAACTATTTTGTTGTTGAGATTGATATTGTTGTTGACCATTTTCGCCTTGACTACTCCCACTGCTTTGTTGCTGATTGCCTTGTTCGCTTTGACTATTACCTTTTCCATTTTGTTGTTGCTGTTGTCTTTGTTGTTTTTCTTGTAATAGTTTTTCATATAACTGTTCAGCATCATAATTAATAGCTTCTGCCATATCAACACCACCCGGTACCATTTTTAATCCATCTCGTTTTAAAAATTGATTAATAACACCGTCTGTAGCAATATTCCATAACTCTGGATCTTTGCCTTCACTTCTTAAGATATGATTAAATGCAATATGACATACTTCATGAGCAAATATAAAAGTTTGTTCTTCAATACTTAAACTTTCTAAATATTTAGGATTATAGTAAATTGTTTCTCCATCTGTACCTGCGGTTGGTATATCTTTGTTTTCTTTATAACCTACACTTGCCACTACACTCCCAAAAAAGGGATATTTAACAAGCATTTTTCTTTTTAATGCTGCAATATCATATTTCATAACTTATACCTCAAATTCGTGCAACTAATGAGAATATTTCTTCATTTATCTTATCTTTATTTATTTCGTTTGCTGTTACAATTATCACACAACTTTTTGGTAATTCAAATGTAGATATTTTTCTATGTTCTAACAATTCACAGAATTTTAATTGTTCTTCTTTTGCTATTGCATCAATTTTATCAATCACTAAAATTTTACTTGCATTTGTACTTAATATTTCATTAAGCCATTTTGGTGGCATAAAATCAGTTCCATCATAATGACCATTTAACTCTTTAACATCAACATTGGCGGGTAATACAACTGCACCATTTATATCTTTACCAAATATAAAATCAACTAAAATTGGTGTAACATTTGCTCTTATATATGATAGTAATATTTCTTTCTTATTTTCCATTATCTTCTTATACCTCCTTCTGACGTTTCAGCAAGTTTTGCTTCTGCAAGTCTTTCCAATTTGCTTTCATCGCCATGTGTCCATAAAGCATCAAAAATTGCTCCAAACTCTGCTCCTAATCCTGTAACAAAACCTCTTACTTTTTCTAAGTTGTTATCATCAACTTGTGATAATCCCATAGTTGTTGCATATCTTTCTGCTGTATTTAATGCTTGTATGTCTCTTTGGGTATAATTTTCATTTATTACATCATCTAGTGTTATAACTTGTTGATTACAAAATTGTACAAATTCTCTTGTTATATCCTCTCCTACTAATGCCCTTAACATTTCTGGGCTTCCTGTTGCGTATAACATTTTAGAAGCCATTTCCCATTTTCTTGGATCTGCGTTAGGTTTTTCACCATCATATTTACTTCTTAATGTTTCACCTTTTTTATAAGCAATATATGAATAAATAGCAGGATGTATATTATTTTCACTAGCCCATTTTAACCAACTTTCAGTAGTTGTTTTAATATAAACATGGGCAAATCTATTAAATAATGGTTCTGCCAATTGATTTGCAGCTAATGAATCTTTCATATCATTACCGGCTGCAGCAATTCTTGCATTGTCTGGTAATTTCCAAATACCATTAACTTCTCTATCTAATACTATATTAAATGCTATACCTTGGATACTTGGTAGTGCATTTGTAATTTCATCTAAAAATACAATATGAAATCTATCTGGTTCTTTTTCACATTTTTCTTCTAATTTTTTCAACCAGCTTGGCTTAACATCTATCATCTCACCTGTTGCTTGATTGTAAACACTTTTACCATTTAAACTTTCTGGTGTCGCATTTCTTAGATAAATAATTACACAATCAGGATCTATCTGTTTTACCCTTGCAGATTTACCTTCTGATGAAGGTCCATGCAAAAATACTGCTACACCACTTTCTATTGCACCCTTAATAATTTCTTCTTCACTAACTTGTCCAAATTTTAAACCATAAGGATTTCTTCTTTTTTCAGCTTGTTTTCTTTCTTCTTCAAATTGAGTTTTTTCTTCTGGTGTCATATCTTGAACACGAGTAAATGTTGCTGTTTGAGTCAAATCGCGTATCATATATCTATCAAGATATTCCTTCATTTCTGTTTTACTAAAATCACCTTTATAATTATGATTTTTATCAAGAAATCTTATTCCAGAAACTAACCCTAATTTTGAAATTAATATTCCTGTTCTATCATCAATTAACCATTTTACAGGTGATACTTCTACCCAAACATAATCGCCATTTCTATATTCAACACCATTTGAAAGTTTAAATTTATTTCCATCAAAATCAGAATTTGCTCTTATACGAATATATCTCTTTCCTTGATATTCATATTCTTCATAAGTTACTGGTTTGAATCCTGTATCATAATCATCATATTTTACTGAATCAAATGTATAACTTCTTCCAGTTTTATTCATTCCCCTATTATATTCTGATTCTAATATACTTTGCATTCTTGAATCAGCAGCATATTGTGGATATTCTCCATATTCTACTTCTTCAGTTCCGTTGTATCCCCTCACTCTGTTCGGGGAGATTTGAGAAAAAATTACAGAAGATTGCAAAGCTGGGCGAACAACACCATCGCGTCTGTATCTATACGGGTTGTAACTATTACCAAGCTGACTGACCGCGCGGACATCATTATCGTTATCATCAGATCTAGTCCAAAACCAACTAGTTCTGCCTTTTAAAGAACTATCTTCATAAATATTATAATCTGTATCTTCGCATAAATAGCTACCTGTCAATACACATAAATCTGTGATTGCAGCTTTTGTTCCATACTTTCTTATTACTTCTAATTGAGATTCTTTATCATTACCCCAAATTTGTCCTTCCGACAATAAAGTTAAATCTTGATTATTCATTTTTATCATCACCACATCTATATTATTTTACCACATGAAATCATTTTTTCTTATTATTTTGCGAATTTTATATTTTTTATCTAAATTGGATAATAATTTGTCCATACTCTTTTCATTAGAACATTTTAAATGTGCTTTAAAAGACTTAATTCTCATACTGATATATTTTTCATCAATAATGGACTTATCTTTCAATTTTTTTCATTGCTTTAATATGCTTTTTCATTCTCTGTTTAGAAGAAAATCTAAGTTTTCTAATAACTTTCCCACTACTAGTGAGAATATGATTAAAGCCAAGAAAATCTATGCCATTGTAAGCAATCCCAATCTGCGTTTTTTTGATTGAGTTTTAAATTTAATTCCTCATTACATACTTTATTTATTTCTTTTAAACAATGTTGCAAGTATTGTTTATTACTATGAATCAAATATTGCTTAATTAATATTCAACTCGGCTGTTTTAATCCACAAAAAAGACATATTTTCATACATCTTTATTATATCTTAAATTATTAATACCCATATCAAAATATTTATTATGATCTTTTAAATTTCTTTTTTTATAATCATAAATATGCATTAAATCATTTCTAATAACAATTGGATATTTATTCTTAAATCTATCTTCTAATATAGAATTAGTAACATTATATTTCTTATTGATATTATATTTAGAAACCATAGCTTCTAAATTGCCATAAATAACTAACTCCAAATTAGGATGTTTTTGATACCTATTATGATAAGCATCAATTAAGTTTTTAATTTGTGTATCAGTTAATTCATAGGATAAGCATATTTGTTTAACATTATTAGAATGTAAAAATGCTACTGAATAAGAATTGGTTATATTAAAAGAAAAATCCGTTAGTACATCTTTATACATTAAACTTCCTAATTCGCCTATTAATAATAAGTTGTCATATTCTTTATGTTTCTCAATTACTCGATCTAATCTTAGTACTTTTCTTTCATCATCTATCTTATTATATAAATGTTCATCCATATAAATATATCTATAATTACTATTTTTATCATAATCTTTTATATTATTAATTAAAATATTATAATTTCTTTCTTTAGGAAAATCAGGTAAATTAATACTATATTCTTTTTTTACATAAGGATATTTATATAATCTTTTTTCATTTAACAAAGTGACAAAGCTATTTTTTAAATCATTTAATTCTTTAATTGAAATAAATATATTAGAGTCTCCTACTATATTTAATTCTTCAAATTGATAAATCGTATTCCCTAGCTTACTTAATTGTTCTTTTATTCTATCAAAAGATATTGGACTATTAATCGCTTCACTTACTATATTACCGTATAATACAACATCATTTTTTCCATCAGTAACTTCTAATTTAATTTTATTATTAACATAAACTTCTAAATTACCTTTAATTTTTATTTTTTTATTTGTTTTTAAAATATTATCC
The DNA here is from genome assembly GCA_949294335.1 of uncultured bacterium. Lineage (GTDB taxonomy): Bacteria > Cyanobacteriota > Vampirovibrionia > Gastranaerophilales > Gastranaerophilaceae > UMGS1585. Next base: position 8,061 of record CASFGO010000005.1, read on the forward strand.
ATTCTTTTATTTAATAAGTAATCATAAGTTTTAACTACATTGCCTGATACATTTTTTTTACAATAAATAGTTATAGTATCACCAATATTTCCTTTAGAAATTCTTTTCTTATTTTTAAACATCTCAGATACAATAAATCCAACATCATCATTTATAAATCTTATACCATCATTAATATTTAATTCATCTGTTAATAAAATATCAACATGGTTATTTTTCGATTGTATTACCTTTCCTATTTTCACGCCTAAATGATTGGGTCTATATTCATTTACAATATTAGTTTCATTAAATAAAAAACCTTTTGTATATTCACGATTAAATATTTTTTTTAATTCAGTTAAGTCTATTTTAACTTCTTTACCACTAACATATGAATCAATAGCTTGTCTATATAATTTAGTAACTAAGTATACATAACTAGGAGATTTCATTCTTCCTTCTATTTTAAAACTATCAACACCAATATCAATTAATTTACCAATATCTTCTATAGTACATAAATCCTTACAACTTAACAAATATTCATCTTTATTAACTTTTTTATCATTAACGAGTAAATTGTATTTTTGTCTGCAACTACCTGCACAACTACCCCTATTACCACTTCGATTTCCAATTAAACTACTAAATAAACATTGCCCTGAATAACTAATACACAATGCCCCATGAACAAAAACCTCTAATTCAATATTAGTATTTTTCTTTATTTCTTCAATTAATTTAATCGGTGTTTCACGGGCTAAAACAGCTCTTTTTAAACCTAAACTTTCTACTAATTTGACACCTTCTAAATTATGAATATGCATTTGAGTTGATGCATGTAATTCTAAAAAAGGATATGTTTTTCTAATTAAATCCATCATCCCTATATCTTGAATAATTAAAGCATCAACATTATTTTTATATAAAAAATCCACATAATTCATAAATTTATCTACTTCATTTTCATATATCAAAGTGTTTACTGTAACATATACTTTAACTCCATATAAATGGGCAAATTTAATTGCCTCAATTATTTCTTCATTATTAAAATTATTTGAAAAAGCTCTTGCTCCAAATAATTTTCCACCTAAATATACAGCATCACATCCACCTAATATTGCTGCTTTTAAACTTTGAAAATCACCAGCTGGCGATAATAATTCCATATTTATTTACCCCATTTTAATATTCTTTTTTTTACTCTTTTCTTAGTATCTTGCTCAGCAAGTTGATTTTTTTTACTTTCTTGTATAATTTTATTAAGAATAATTTTTATTTTTTCTGGTTGAACTGTCATTATTATAGTTCCAAATTCACCCGGTAATAAATCAAAAACATCAATATGCAATTCCAACTCTAACCAACATGCTATTATATTTCTATCAATACTATTTTTATAATCAACCAAGACATAGTCATTAGGTAATTCTTTAATAACATCTTTAACATCAAAATTTTTTAATATTGAATTATAATAATTATCTATATAAAGATATAGTTGTTCATCATTTTCAATTGATTGTTTGACATTTCTATTAGCTAAAGCTGGCATACAAATTCCTTTAAAATCTGCGTCTAATCCTCTATCTGCTGAAACAGATATCTTTTTTTTATAGTTTATTTCATAAACCCCTGTATATATCATTTTTTCCCCTCCTGTTTTATTAATGGATAAAAAATTCCATTTACTTAGTAAATGGAATTAAAGCCATAAAACGTGCTTTTTTAATTTCATTAGCTATATGTCTTTGATGTTTAGCACAAGCGCCAGTAATTCTACGAGGTAAGATTTTTCCTCTTTCATTACTAATATATCTTTTAATAGTGTCTACATCTTTATAATCAACACTTTTACCAGCACACATTTGGCAAACTTTTTTCTTTTTACGATAAAATTCCGCCATTTATATTCCTCCTTAATCTAAAAAGTTATCATCGATTGATACACTGTCACCAAAATCAGCGAATGGATCTACATCAATATTAACATCATTAGATGGTTGTTGGAAATCATATGGAGTAGCTGTTTGATTATTAAGTCTATTTTGTGATTGTGATCTTGATTCTAAAAATCTAATATTGTCAGCTTGAACATCCATTGTATATCTTTTATTTCCATCTTTATCAGTATAATTACTTGTTTGAAGTCTACCTTCAACAGATACTAAACTACCTTTATCTAAATATTGACAAACATTCTCTGCTTGTTTTCTCCATGCAACAGTATTAATAAAATCTGTTCTTCTTTCGCCATTAGAACCTGGTATACCATCTACTGCAACAGAAAATCTAGTATATGGTATATTAGAATTAGTATATCTTAATTCTGGTTTAGCAGTTAATCTTCCTACTAACAAAACTCTATTCATATTTCCTCCTTAGTCTTCGATTTTTGTAATCAAATGACGAATGATATCTGATGAATTTCTTCCTTGTCTATCAAATTCATTGATAGCTTTATCATCATTAGCTTCAAGAGTAATAACATAATAGAAACCTGATTTGAAATCTTTAATTTCGTAAGCTAATTCTCTTTGTCCCATATCTTTTTCATTAGTTATAGTAGCATTATTATCTGTTAAAATTTTAGAAAATTTTGCAACAACATTTTTCTTTTCTTCTTCAGATAAAGTTGGTCTTGCTATAAACATAATTTCATATTTACGCATTCTAACACCTCCTTATGGACTATTGGCTTTTGTAATTAAAAGCAAGGAGTAAATTTCTTACTCGCTTAAGATTATAACAGACTTATTTTAAATTGTAAATAGTTTAACTATACATTTGTCTTAAATTTATGATAAATTCCTATTATAAGTTTATTTATGAATAATTCCTAAAATTCTACAACAAAATGTAGATGAAAGGAATGATTATTTTGAAAGGAATGTTTACAATGAACGAATTA
>CASFGO010000006.1 GCA_949294335.1 uncultured bacterium
GAAATCTGTCATGATGATACTGTAACACTGATGAGATATGATAAAACACTTGAATGTTATATGATAACAGATATTTGGGATAACTAAACTGTTATTTACAGGATAACAAATTTTTAAATTGTTATGTAGCTACTATTCAATAATAGTAGCTGTTTTGTCGTGCGTAAAATTCAGAATAACAATAACAGTTATTCTGGTTATCGTGGTCGTTCAAGCTGTGCGTAGCACGCAAGAGAAAAGGAGGCTACGTATGGCACACAAGAAAAACCACAAATTAACAGAATCAGAAATTGAAGTACTACTACAGGTAGATGACTTTAGCGACATCACACTTGATGATGAGCTGGAAGAAGAACAGGAAATATCATTTGACAGAGAAACCTACGACTATGATTTTGATGTAGAAGATGACTATAGTACAGATGAAGTTATCATGCCAGCTACACAATTAAATGATTGTATCAGTTTTGACTCTATCAAATTGTTATTACCTTTGACAGAAGCAGAATATGTCGGATTTGAAGTTGAGAGAAATCGTTTCTTTAGAAGTCAATCCCCACACATACCTACAACTAAAAATGAAGATATGCTGACCCTTCTGGGAACTGCTGAAAAACAAGTTGGCACAATGGTACTTTCAAAGCGTGAAGAAAACTATGCTGATAAAAGTATGATTTATGAGTACGCTAAAATGAAATACCCTAACGCTAAGCCCTTCTTTGATTTTTGCCAGAGATTAGGCATTGGACACATGTATTTTAAAAATGGAGAGTTCGTGTGTCAAATCAACGGGAAGTGTACCGCACGCAAAGGTTATCTAGGACTTATTAATAAGAAAAATATATACAAGGCACTGAATAAGCTCAAAGGTAATCTAATCAAATTTGATAATGAGAAATTCCTGGAGAAGGCACAAGTGCTTGTAGTCCATGTTACCAATGACATCAAAGTATCTGACACAAACGCTTATGTTAAAGCATTCTCCAGCTATTTACCACTAAGAACAGATAAGTTTAGTGTGTTGAAATACGGTAACAGTGGCTATGAAGTATTACCAAGAGGGAAACAATCACCGAATACAGCTAAAAACAGCTTATGCATATACAACAAAGCTGGAGAAATAGACTATCAAGACCAATATAGCTACCAAAAAGCAATAGGGGCAGAAGGGTTAAATCTGGCAGAAAATGTTTTACGGCTGGAATTGAAACTATACAATTTTAAAGCAATAAGAACATATCTTGCAACAGACTTGAAAAAAGACACCATTACTTTAAAAGAGCTGCTGCACTGTACCCAAACACCTATTATTCAGAAGCTGAAAGAACTGGAGATTACACAAGAAGCTCTGACAAAAGCCAGAGGAGAATATATTTCTATGCTGGAAGATAAAAGACCTACGCTTGCTGTATTACAGAGAATGCATGGTGTAATACATTTGTTAAAGCTGAATGATTATTCTCTGGACAAAGTAAGAAGTTATCTGACTGTAGAAACAGGGAAAGATGTACGGTCTGATGAATTAAAGAAGGACCGGGAAGCACTACAGAGATACATAGCTTGTTATAAACCTCGTACAGTGGCGTTAATGACCGAATTACTGGCATGTGTGAGCTACTAGGGGGTGTGCAAGATGAAAAATAACACCTCTGACATATCATTTAATGTTGATAATATAACTGTAGTAGTACATTCTCCTTCATTAGTAACTACAGATGAAGATAACAAAAGACAGTTAGCAAAGTATCTTTATAAGTTAGTTGAAATGAATAACAAAGCTATGTAAATGAAACATACGGCTGCCAGAACCTCTTATTTGTGATACAATGCAAGTAAGAGGTATCCTTTTATGGCAAAGAAAAAATCTGGTGAAATTATTGAAACCAACAAAGCTGTTGCTTATGTTCGTGTATCATCTCGTGAGCAAGAAAAAGGATATTCTCTTACCGCTCAAGAAAAACTGCTACGGAAATATGCTAAAGATGAAGGATTTGAAATCGTAGAGTTCTTTAGAGAAGCTATGAGTGCGAAGAAATCTGGTCGTAAGCAATTTAACCTAATGCTCAAGTATCTGAAATCACATAAAGATGTAAACAAGTTATTAGTAGAAAAGACTGACAGAATTACAAGAAACTTCAAAGATGTTGTTGATTTAGACGAAATAGACGGACTTGAACTACACTTTGTTAAAGAAGGCTCTATTATATCAGAAAAGTCAAAAAGCCAAGATAAGATGATATACGGTTTGAGAGTAGTGCTTTCAAAGCAATATATAGACAACCTTAAAGAAGAAGCTGAAAAGGGCATATTAGCTAAAATAGAAGACGGAGTTTATCCTTCTATTGCACCAGTCGGCTATTATAATACAATGAATAAACTGGGTAAGCATATAATAGCTGTTGATGAAGATAAAAGAGCTGTAGTAAGGAAAGCCTTTGAACTATACGCAACAGGTAACTACTCAGCTAAAACAATTAATGATATGTTATACCCACAGGGCTTGACTAACAGAAATGGGAATAAACTCGCCAAATCTACAGTTGAGAGGATGTTCAAGAATATCTTCTACATTGGGCAATTTGAGTTCAAAGGATTTATCTGTACTCATGCACAACATGAAGGTATTGTTGACCTTAATACCTTCAATGCAATACAAGAGCGTTTGGGTGGTGTTGTAAGAACAAGAACACACGATATTCAATTCCCTTATCAAGGACTGTTTAAATGTGGTATCTGTGGCGGTATGCTGACACCAGAATTGAAGAAAAAGAAAAGTGGTAAACAGTACATATACTATCACTGCAATGATTTCTACAGACAGGGGTGCAAGAAGCTATCCTATATCTCTCAAACAAGTATAGATAAGGTACTGGCAGAGTTTCTAAAGAATTTTCATGTATCAAGAGAGCTGATAGAAGCAATTAAAAGTTTTATTAAAGAAATACATGATGACAAAAATGACTATCAGGGGAAAGCAGAAGCTAACATTAGCAGAAAAATTGAACAGCTTAACAAACGCATAAGACAAGCCTATGATGACAGATGTGACGGAACTATCGAAGAAGATTTCTGGAAGAAGATAAATCAAGAGTACCATACTGAAAAAGCTGAATTAATTGAACAGCTAAATAGAATAAATGAAGCTGATGTTAAATTCTATGATACATGCGAGAAATTACTGGCATTTGCTAAGGACTCATACAATATGTTCATGAACGGAACAGTTGAAGATAAGCGATTTATCACTCAAACTGTACTATCGAACGCAACATATTATGACGGAAAACTAGATGTAGAGCTACATCCAGCATTTGACACTCTATTTAGATTATCTAAAGAACATGAACTTAAAAAATCCACTATCGAACCGCCTGAAACCCAGTCAGAGAGCATAAAAAAAGCACCCGAAGGTGCTAATTTTAAAAATGGCGGGAACGACGAGGCTCGAACTCGCGACCTCATGCGTGACAGGCATGCGCTCTAACCAAACTGAGCTACGCTCCCATATTTAGTTGTCATTTGTTTGTTGATTGTAGCTCAGTTTGGTTTTTATTTTGAACCCGGCTTCCCTCTCGGTCGCCTAGTGAGCTACGCTCCCATATTTAGTTGTCATTACACGACTTATTGCCGTAAGATTATTGTAGCTTGCTAAAAAAAAAAATGCAAGCATATTTTTAAACAATATACTAATTGAATTTTATATTTAAAATATTATTATATAAGTAATTGTTATTATTAAAAGGTGATTTTATGAAATATATATGGTTATATTTTGTTGCTATTATTGCTTCTTTAGGAGGTCTATTATCTGGTTATGATACTGGTATAATATCAGGTGCGTTATTATTTATTAACGATTCGTGGCATCTAACAGATTATTTACAGGGTATTTTAGTTAGTTCTGTTCTTATTGGTGCGGTTATTGGGGCTGCGACAAATGGAATACTCGCTGATATTTTTGGTAGAAAAAAAATTATTATTACAACTGCTATAATTTTTATTATTGGTTCAATTGCTTGTGCTTTTGCTCCTAATATTATTATTCTTATTCTTTCAAGAATTTTTGTTGGTTTTGCAGTTGGGATTGTTAATTTTGTTGTTCCTTTGTATTTGTCAGAAGTTTCTCCTAAAAACCTTAGAGGTACTTTAGTTTCGTTATATCAATGTGCAATAACATCAGGAATTTTATTTTCATATCTTATTAATGCAGTTTTTGCTCATGCAGTTTATAATTGGCGTTGGATGTTATTTGCAGGTGTTGTTCCTGGTTTAGTTTTACTTATAGGTATGTTATTTTTACATGATACTCCTAGATGGCTTGTTATAAAAGGAAGAGATAATGAGGCTAAAGAAGTTTTAAAAACTATTGAACCTGATATTGATGTAGATAATGAAATTTCTAATATAAGAAAAACTCTACAGGAAGGTCAATCTAATAATAAATTTGAGTTTGAAAAATGGATGATAATGCCTTTTATTGTTGGGCTTGGAATTATGTTTGCTCAAATTTGTACAGGTATTAATACGATAATATATTATGCCCCTACAATTTTTAAATTTGCAGGTTTTGATTCAAATATTTCTGCCATATATGTAACAGTTGGAATTGGTGTTGTTAATTTCTTAATGACATTTGTAGCTATATATTTTACTGATAGATTGGGAAGAAAACCTTTATTATATATTGGTTTAACTGGGGTTATGCTAAGTTTATTACTTCTTGGCTCTGCTTTTGCTTTTTCTTCAATGTTTAATTTTGATTTGAAAATTTTATCAGTAATAAGTTTACTTACTTATATAATATCTTTTGCAATGAGTTTAGGACCTATTGGTTGGGTTATTGTATCAGAAGTATTTCCTTTAAAAATAAGAGGTCTTGCTATGAGTTTGTGTACAGTTGCAAACTTTGGATTTAATTTCTTTGTTGTTGCTTCATTTCCTGTTCTAATGTATAGATTTGGAGGTGCAATGACATTCTGGATGTTTGCATTTGTATCTTTACTATGCTTGATTTTTGTTTATTATTTTGTTCCGGAAACAAAGGGTATTTCTCTTGAAGAAATTGAATCAAATTGGAAAAATTACGTGAAACCTAGAGATTTTTAAAAATTAAATTTTTTAATAAAGAATGGATAAATTGATGTTATAAATAAACCTATTATTATATGGCTTAAAAATAACATTATTCTTGAATTGAAATCAATATTAAGTAAGAAATATAAAATTAATCCACCTATAATAAAACGGAATAATTTTTTTAATAGGCTACCACTATTGGAATCAAAGTTAATAAATCTTTTTTCAATAATCCAACCTCCAAATATTCCAATAATCCAGCCTAATCTTGCAAACATTTCTATTTTTACAGATGTTGGATAGTATAGAAGTTTTCCGTTTAAATAATCCATTGGATAACTTTTTAAATTAACAAATAAAAGAACAAATAAACTTATTAAACTTACTAAGGAAAAAATTAAAATATCTCTATTTTTACCTTTTTCTTCCCATTTCATAAGTTTATATGATAGAAAAATAATTAATATACTAGATAAAAAGCCTACAATAACATCTTGAGGAGTATGTACTCCAACATAGTTTCTCGAAAGCATTACAAGAAAAATAATTGTAATACATGTATATCTTATTAATTTATTTTGCCAAAATATAAAAGCTGTGCTTCCCCAAGTAGTTGTTGCTCCTGTTGTATGACCACTAGGGAAGGAATAACCTGTTGCCATTGGTATAGCTGATTCTATTGGTTTGACTCTTGAATCAATGATCCATGGTCTATAAATACAGGCACAGCATTTCAAAAATACATTGATAATAAATCCAAACATATAATTCCAAAGAATAAACATGCCAGATTTTTTATTAATACACCAATAAATCCCACACATAAATAACATTGGAATAATTACTTCACCAAGCATAGTTATTGTAAGGAAAAAATTATCAAGAAGATGTCCTGATATATCTCTGAAATTCTGTAAATATAATAGATAATCTATTTGCCAGCTAAGCCAATTCATAGACTATATTATATATTAAAATGTTTCATATTGATATATTTTGCAGATTCTTCAAAAGCTTCTCTTTCTAATGGATTTTTAGTATATTCAGGAGAATCAACTTTGGGGTAATTCTTAATTGCATCTAGTAAAACTAATGATTTTTGATGCATTGGAGAACCTTGTGGATATTTCTTTTCTACAGGTTTATTTTTCCAAGGAGATGTTTCATAAATTTTGTCTGCTCTATAATTAACAGTTTGTACATCAATTAAATTGGTTGATTTTATCTTCATCCAAGCTTTAATTATATCTTTATCATCAATTCCTTCTGTTTCTCTTAAGTCTTGATGTTGTTTAGCATGAATACATTCATGAGCAATTTTATGTATAATAAATTTTTTCTGTTCCTGAGGAGTCACTTTTTCAAGTATTAATTTATCAAAACCCAAACTACCGTTTTTATTGTTATTTTTTACAAATTCTTCTCCTAAATCTTTATTTATAAATAATGGTAATTTTTCTTTAGGAGAAATTAATGGTAGTTTTTTCCCATTTTTTATTCCAATAATTTTATAATCACAAGACATTAAATCATATAGATTCATTTCAATTTTATTACTACTAAAAGTATATCCTCCTCCAAGTATTGATTTTTCATCATATACGAATTTTAGTTCTGGATTGGTAGTAATTCCAAAATCTTTATTTATTTCATTGAAGTATTTGTTAATCTCTCCATTAGGGAATAATTGTGCAAATTTTTGTTTAATTTGCATTTCTTGTGTTTGTGTAGGTGTAAAAGTATCTTGTTGGATAGTTTTAAAATAAAAAGGTAAGTTCATTTGATTATTAGCGCAAATATTTTGTGATTTTGCGACTCCAATTGGATTAAACAATGATACATTATTAAAACACACTACCATACTTATATAAAGTATTTGTTTTCATGATATTTGCACTTTATTAAGAAAATTTTACAATAAATAAAAAAGGATGGTTTTAAACCATCCTTTTTTATTTATTTAATAGCTGCTTTAATTCGTTTTTCAACTTTATCTTTTCCAAGAATTGCAAGTGTTGCAGTCATATCAGCGCCTCTTGTTTTTCCTGTAACAGCAGCTCTTATAGCCCACATTGTAACTTTAGGCTTGATACCTTTTTCTTTGAAGAAACCTCTGAATGTATCAAGTTTTTCATGTAAGTTTTCTTCTGTGTATTCCCAATCTTTTGATTGTTCTAAGTATTCTTTTAATACTTCTTGTGATGTTTCAGTATCAAGTACTTCTGTTTGAACTTCAGGTTCTATATCAACTGTTTCTCCAAAGAAATAAGTTACAGCATCAGTAATATCAGATAATAATATTAATGGCTCTCTTGTTACTTCAATCATTCTTGTAAATTGTTCATCAGTAAGTTCTGATAAATTATATTTTTCAAGATATGGAAGTAAACGTTTTTTTAGTTCTTCCATTGATAACATTTTAATATAGTGGCTATTCATCCATTTTAATTTATCATATTCGAAAATTGAGTTAGATGAAGAAATTTCGTTGATTCTAAAATCTTCAGCAATTTTATCAACCGGTTTAATCTCTTCTCCGTCAGATGGTGCCCAACCTAATAAAGCAACGAAGTTAATTAATGCTTCTGTTAAGTATCCTTCTTTTACGAAGTCACTAACAGCAGTTGCTCCATGTCTTTTAGATAATTTACTTCTATCAGGTGCTAAAATCATTCCTAAATGACCAAATTTAGGAACTTCTGCTCCTAATGCTTCATAAATAAGTATTTGTTTATAAGTATTTGAAATATGGTCTTCTCCACGGATTACGTGTGAAATTTTCATAAGCATATCATCAATTACAACTGCATAGTTGTAAGTTGGTGCACCATTTGATTTTTGTATAACGAAATCTCCTAAAAGGTCTGTATCCATATGTAATTCACCTTTTACAAGATCATCAAATTTTAATATAGAAGAATCGTGGAAAGCTTTTTGAGCTTTTGCGATATTAAATCTAATTGCAGGTTTTCTTCCTTCAGCTCTTAATTTAGCTTTTTCTTCTTCTGTTAAATTCTCACATTTTTTAGAATATACATAAGGTTTTTTGTTTCTGGTTGCTTCTTCTTTTTCTGCTTCAAGTTCTTCAGGAGTGCAGAAGCATTCATAAGCAAAGCCAGAATCTAATAATTGTTGTACATATTTAGGATAAATATCAAATCTTTCAGATTGAGTATATGGTCCAAAAGGGCCGCCAACGTCAGGTCCTTCATCCCAATTTAAACCTAAAGCTTTTAAACTATCAAAAATATTATCAATATATTCTTGACTAGTTCTTTCTGCGTCAGTGTCTTCTATTCTTAAAACGAATTTACCGTTGTTTTTTTTAGCAAATAAAAAATTAAATAATGCTGTTCTCGCAGTTCCAACATGCAAGTTTCCGCTTGGAGATGGAGCTATTCTTACTCTTACTTCTTCCATTTTTTTATCCTTTCATTTATGCTTATATTTTCTCACAAAAAAAATAAAAGATGATATATTATTACTTAAATATGACAACTCCTATTAATGCAAAAATTATTAAAGCAAGATTGTAATGAATAAATGTAGGAACGCAAGTATCCCAAATGTGATTGTGTTGTCCGTCAATGTTCAAACCTGATGTTGGACCAAGAGTTGTATCAGAAGCAGGAGAACCTGCATCACCTAAAGCTGCAGCAGCTGCTAGTAATACAACTGTTTGAGGGATATTAAAACCAATGCTTAAACATATAGGAACAAATACTACTGCAAGAATAGGTATTGTTCCGAAAGATGTCCCTATTCCGATTGTTATTAATAATCCTAATGCTAACATTATAATTGCTGTAATTATGTGACTAGGTGGTAAAACCGATGTGACATAAGTTACTAATGATTCTATTCCTCCTGTTGTTTTTAAAACAGTTGCAAAACCAGAAGCAACAAGCATAACAAAGGCAACATATCCCATAAGATATATTCCTTCATCCATTAGTTTATCCATTTTAGAATGTTTTATTGCTCCTAGTGAGAAAATTATTCCTAAACCTGTTAAAGCTCCCAATGGAAGAGAATGAGTCCAAATTTGAACAACAAATGTTACTACTGCTGCGATTAAAGTTATCCAATGATTTTTATTAAACTTCATATCTTCAAGATGTTCTTCAGGTTTATCAATCATTTCATATTTGCGAGGTTTTCTATATGATATAAACACTGCAATAAATAAAGCTACAATCATTCCAATCCCTAGAATCCAAGTTGATTTCCAAATCTCATTTTTAGCAACATTCATTCCATTTTGAATCATATTATCAGCTATTAGGTTATGGAAAATAAGACCAAAACCTGCAGGGATAGTTATATATGGTGTCTTTAACCCAAATGCTAAAAGGCACGCAATAGCTCGTCTATCTATTTGTAATAGATTCATCGTAGGGATTAATGCAGGGATTAATATAGGTATAAATGCTATGTGTATAGGAATAATATTTTGTGATGCCATAGCAATAAGTCCTAGTATTACAAATAAAATCCAAGCTCGATTATTTACTATATCTATTATTTTTTTTGCAATAACATCTGTAAATCCAGTGTGGTTCATTGCTGCAGCAAAAGCTCCTAAAAGGATATAGCTAAGAGCTGTTTCTGAGTTGCCTCCCATTCCTGAAATAAATGTATTCATAATATGTTCAATGTTCATGCCAGCAGTTAGACCTGCAAAAATGCTTGATATTAGTATTGCAAGTAGTACATTAATTCTGCATAAACATAAAATACAAAGTAAAATAATAGATGTAACAACAGGGTTGAATAATATATGTAAAATCAAGATTTTTTCTCCTGTAATTTTTCAATAATTTCTAATGCAGTTTCTTTTTGAAGTTCAAACGGCATAAGTTTTAAATATTCAAAAGCATCAGAGATTTCTTTATCTTCATCATACCAGCGTTTGCATAGGTAAATAAAAGCATCTTCTAACTTATTTTCTTCAATATAAATATTAAAACTATGACTCTTATCCTTAATAAATTCGGCGCAGAAAAGTTGAATAGGCTTATCAGCTTTTTCAAGCATACTAACAGCTAAGCTAATTGTTGGATCTTCATCATACCAGCGTCGTTTAATGTTGTTCATTTATACCTCTAAAAAATAGGTTTTCTCTCAATTTGTGTAACAGTACAAGTTCCCTCGCCTCTTGTTACAAATTGAGCTCTGTTTGTGTATGCATTATTAGCATAAATTTCATTTAGTTTAATTTTTTTTGTTACTTGATTGTATGTAACTTGTGTTTCTACAATGGTATTGAAACTTGCCGCTTTATGGTGAAAAACAATTTCTTCCTCTGTAAAACTTTCTACATCTAATGGTAAATTATTTGCATCATAAACTTCCGCTAAAACAGTATCTATTATAAAAAATCTTTCTAATGTTGAACGATTCATAACTTCTTCTGTTGCTGTGTTTACAGCTTCAATATTAAGATTACATTGTAATAAATATTGTTCAGCAAAAGATTGTGATAATGTTGATAAAAATATTAAGCTAAATAATATAAACTTTTTCATAAGTTAAATATTATCACAAATTATAAATATTTGTTAATTTTACACTTGTAAAAAAATAAACATGTTTTACAATATATATAGAAGACATAATAAGGATATTAAATATGGTACAATCTATCTCTTCTTCAAACATTGATCCAACAGCAGGAACAAGCGATGTAAAATCAGCAATAGCTGTAAAAATGTTTCAAGAAGTTCAAAAATCACAAGAAATAGCAGGTTCAATTATCCAAGATACTGCAGAAATATCTCAAGCAGCTATGGATGCGTGCAAAGCTGAAGGTTGCTAATAGGGATAATAAATTTTATTACCCCATAGTACCTTTAAATAGTTTTTTAATGAAATCAAGTGGACTTGATTGATTATTCAACTTGTCTTGAATACGTTCATAGTTTTGAATAATATACGGATTTCGTGGGTCAAGAGATTTCAATTTGTCCATGTAATTAATCATTTCATGATAATCGCCGATTCTTTCTCTGAACTCGGCGAGTTTCTGTAGAGCTCTTTTACTGTTAGGATTTAATTCTAATAATCTTTCATAAAATTCTACTGAATGATTTTTATCTGTAGTATCTAAAATATCTGCGATTGTTGTAACTAGTTCAATATTTTTGTTATCTAATTGATATGCAATCATATATTCATTCATTGAAACATCTTTATCACCTTTTAGATTATAAAATTTTGCCCAATTAACGTGTGAAGAAAATTCATCACCTTGCTTTTCATATATTAATGCTTTCATTTGGTATGTAACAAGTGAATTAGGCTCAAATTTGTTATGTTCTTCTACTTCTTCTAATGCTTTATCAAAATTATTTGTTTGGTAATAATATTGAGCAAGTAAAGAATGAAATTTTGCATTTTTTAAATACTTATCTTTAACAGATTGCATAGTAGAATATGCTTCATCGTTTTTGCCCATGTCCATTAAACATCTAATTTTTAAAAGTTCATCCTTTGTTAATTCAATTGCTTTTTGAGGATCATCTGCTTTTATGTACAAATTTGCAAGTTCTTCGTTGATATTATTGTATCCTTTTTCTCTTGCTTTTTCTAATGTATCAATAGCACTTTCTATAAAACCTGTTTTTGAATAAATATTTGCAAGGTTTAAATATATATTTTCATTATCAAAATTTGAATCAATTAATTTTAGATATTCATCGATTGCTTGATTTTCTTTATTTACTCCATCATAAAGAGTTGCGAGAATATATCTTGCAGCATTTATATCGTGTTCGTTGTCTGCTTTATCAACAGCTTTTTTATAGTCATTTATTGCATGTTCAAATTGCTCTTGAATAACATGTAATTCGCCTTTACAAACATAGTATTTATACCTGTTAGTTTCAGAACATATATCCATTAGTTGTTCATAAGCCATTATATTGCGACTATCTTGTTTTATTAGTTCTGTATAAAATTTTTCAGCTTCATCTTTTTTATTAAGGATAGATGCAATATGTCCCAAACGTTCTAATAAGTGTATATTTTTAGGATTATTAGCATACATTTTTTTGTATTCTTCATAAGCTAAATCATATTGACCGTTTTCTTCAAATTGTTCTGCAGATACCATATATAAATCCTCATTCTAATTATAATTATTTTGTGTTTTTTCAATGCCGTTAGCAAAATAATATTTTATTGCTTCAGCTGATTTCTGTATAACGTTCTTTAAATCGTCTGCTTGTTCTTTTGCAAAATTTTGAAGAACGAAAGCTTCAGACGGAATTGGTGGTTGTGGTCCAATACCAACTTTTAGTCTTGCAAATTTATTAGTTCCTAAATGTTGGATAATAGATTTTATTCCATTATGCCCTCCGTCAGAACCTGAGGCTCTAAATCTTATTTTACCCAAATCAAGCGATAAGTCATCATAGACAACTAGTGTATTTTCTATTGGTATTTTATAGTAATCAATGACTGCTCTTAAAGCTTCTCCTGACAAGTTCATATAGGTTGTAGGTTTTATTAAAATGGTGTCATCATTATTAATTCTAACTTTTGTAATTAGTGATTTTAATTTAGAGTTTTCTTTAAAGTTTTCAGAATTATTTATTGCGATATAATCTACAACCATAAATCCTGCATTGTGTCTCGTAAATAAATATTTATCTCCTACATTGCCTAAACCGACTATAAGATTCATTTTCATCCTCTAATTTATAAAATAATAATCTCTATATATAAAATTTTAAACCAAATAAAGATTACCGTATTGATTATCCTACTTGTGCTTAACAAAAAGATAAAAATAACAAAAACTAATTGTAGAAAAGAAAGGATAAAATTATGAAAGAAAAAGTGAAACAAAATATAAAACAAAAAAGTTCTGAAAAGTTATCTAATTTTTTGGAAAAGAACGATTTGCATAAAAAAGATTTTGCAGAAATGATAGGTGTTACATTATCTTATGTTTACAATTTAATAGATGATACAATTGCATTTTCAACAAGGGGAACAACATTAGAAAGAATCGCAACTGTAATGGAAGTTGAGCCTGAAGAATTTGAAGAATATAGAATACCTCAAGAACCTATTCTTATTGATGATTCTGTTGAGTTTTTAAAGGATAGTTTAAAGAAAAAGAAAATGAGTGTTGTAAATTTCCTAAAAGCTTTTCCTCGCAAGAAAAGAATAGATATTGTTGATATTTTACGAGGCGCCCTACCAATGCCTTTAGATTACAAAGAGCTATCAGCAATCGGTAAAGTTGTTGGTTTAGATAGGGATAAAATATATTCTATATGGGAAGGTAGATTAAGACAAGTTTTAGAATCAAATGGAATGAATATTTATTCTAATTCTGGATTAATAAATGCAATGTTAGATTGTGCTAAAAAATATGTTGAATAAAAAAGTGGCGGGAGTTAATCCCGCCATTTTTTATAATTATTTAAGTAAAGTTTCAAAAGCTTTTTTCTTTTCTTCCATTTTTTGTTGGTGAGCTCTTTTAGCCGCTTCTAAATCTTTTTTTCTTTGTTCTTGAATTCTTTGTTGTTCTTCTTGTTTTTTTCTTTGAGCTTCTTGACGTTCTTTTTGTGCTTTAGCAGCTGCTTCTCTTTGTTGTTGTAGTTGTTTTTCTTTTTGAGCGAGAGGTGCTGTCCATTTATTTACCATTTGCTCAGTATAAGTTGTAGCTGCATAAGCATTTGCTGCAAAGGTTAATACTAATAATGTTGCTAAAATTTTTTTCATTCTTTTTCTCCTATAAAAATAAGTATCGAAAGTTTTGTGTTTTTTTAGTATAATGATTGTTATGAAAAGAGTCAAGTTATTAGGTTATGAAATTGATACATTTAGTTTTGAAAGTGCAGTTGATTATGCACAAAACTTAATGTGTAATGATAAAGTTAATCAGGTTGTAACAATTAATCCTGAAATGTTTGCGACAGCTGCAATTGATGAAGAGTTTTCCCAATTATTAAAAGATGCAGAAATGGTTATACCAGATGGTATAGGTGTTAAAATTGGTATAAAAATAATGGGTGAAAATGTAGATAGGATTGCAGGAGTCGATTTTGCAAGAGAAATGATAAATCGTGCAGCAGAAAAAAACATGCCAATAGCATTAATTGGAGCTAAACCTGAAATATTAGAAAAGGCAATTACTAATTTACAATCTGAGGTAGACAATTTAAATATTGTATATTCCCATGATGGATATTTTGATAACGTAGATGAAATAATGAATGAATTAAAAAATAAATCACCAAGATTAATTCTAGTTGCATTAGGTGTTCCTAAACAGGAAAAATTTATATATGCAGCAAAGAATATTTTAAATCCTGCTTTAATGATTGGTGTTGGTGGTAGTTTTGATGTATGGTCTGGTGTTGTTCAACGAGCTCCGAAAATATATCAACAGATGGGATTAGAATGGTTGTATAGAACAATAAAGCAACCAGAACGTTTTAAGAGAATATTCCCAGCATTACCATTATTTATGTTAAAAGTTTTGAAATATCGTATTGGAGGTGAAAAATGTTAAGTCCAAATGAAGTTCAAGAATTAAAAGATTTAGCAAAAGAATCAAGAATCAATATTTTAAAGATGGTTCATAATTCAAAATCAGGTCATATTGGTGGAGCATTTTCAGCTGCTGATATTTTAACTGTACTTTACCATAAGTGTATGAATATAACACCGGAAATGGATGAAAATCGTGACAGATTTGTATTATCAAAAGGCCATGCTTCTGCAATTTTATATTCTGTGTTATCTCAAAAAGGTTTCTTCCCAAAAGAAGAATTGATGACATTTAGATTATTTGGTTCAAAATTACAAGGGCATCCTTGCAAAAAAATGTTAAAAGGTGTTGAAGTATCAACAGGTTCATTAGGTCAAGGTTTGTCAATTGGTTGTGGTATGGCAATGGGGTTAAAATTAAATAATTCTCCAGCAAAAGTTTTTGTTTATATGGGAGATGGAGAACTTCAAGAAGGTTCTTGTTGGGAAGCATTTATGCAAGCGCCTCATAGAAAATTAAATAACTTGATTGCAATTATAGATAGAAATAGATATCAAATAGATGGTTGTACAGAAGATGTAATGACTGTATCTCCTGTTGAAGAAAAGTTAAAAGCATTTAATTGGGAAACAATTGTTATTGATGGGCATGATATAGAACAAATTTATGATGCAATAGAAAAAGCTAAAAATAATAATTCAGATAAGCCTATAGCTATCATTGCAAATGCAGTTAAAGGTAAAGGTGTTTCATTTATGGAAAATACAGCCGCTTGGCATGGTAAGGCTCCTAATGATGAACAATTTGAAAAAGCTATGGCTGAATTAGTAAAGTAATATTGATATTAATATAACTAAAAAGCACCTAATTTTATTAGGTGCTTTTTAGTATTAAGTAATTATAATTTATGCTTTTTTTGTTGCAGGTTGTGTGTTTTTAGCAGTTTTAGCATCACTAGAGTTTAATGCTTTACCTATTTTACTTGCAACAGGAGTTACTACAACTGGAGCTACGTATCTGTACATTAGAGTGAAAGTTAATAATTTTTGAGCAACTCCAAATCCTTTAAAACGTTTTTCTAAGACTTTGTCAGGGAGGCTTTTATTTGCATTTCTAAATTTATAACTCATATTTTTTGTGAATTTTTCTAATCCACCATTGATAGTATAAGCACCAATTGTAGATAATGCAGTAACTAAGATTTGGTTAAGAGCAAGAGTTCTAGCAGGTTTTCTTTCTAAGTTTTTATTTTTAAGAGTAGTTCCTGCATAAGTTGTTGTAGTAACGAAAGAACCAATTGTTGCCATATGGTCTGTAATATCTTTTTGTTTACCTAACTTATCAGCTAATTGATTTACTTTTTTTGAATTCATTATTGGAGCAATAACTTTTTTTGCCATAATATTTTCAATGAATGAATTATATTTTTTTGAAATTTTATCTGCACCAACAGCAGTTCTTGTAGCAAGGCTAATAAATGTTGATGGTTTTTTCCCAGGATTAGCTTTAAAAGCCGGTTGATTCATATGATTGTTTGTAGTTAATAAACTAATACTCATTATGCACCTCCTTTCTTAGGTGCTGCGACACTATGTGTTTTAAGTGTTGCAAATGCAGGCATTTTGATAGGTGATGCCTTGAATGTTGTATTATTTTGTGTTTGTTGTGTACCATCTTTTGCTGGAGCGGATTTCTTTTGTTTTTCCATTCCGAACAACTTAAGGAATCTAGGTATTAATTCAATAGTTAACATTGCTCTAGGAGGGGCAAGTAAGATATCTGGTACCCAGTTAATAATTGATTTTATATTATCTTCTTTATTTTTGCCAATTTCCATATCTTCAGTTATTGGAAGGATTTCAGCTTCTTGTTTACCAGCAAGAACTCTGTCTAAAGCTTTTTTATCTTCAGGTTTTTGAATTGCACATCCAATTTTTTCACCTTTATCATTTAATGCAAATTGTCCATTTTCAGTTTTAAAGAATTCTCTTGATCTGATAACTCCAGTATCAACATCAACATATAATTTAGGGTTCATAGCTTCAAAAGCAGCTTTTTCTGCTTCAAATTCTTGTTGTTTAATTCTAAAATCTTCAATTTGAGACTGAATTTTTAATTTTTTACTTTCACTTTTTGTTTTAGCTAACTTTTCTGTAAGTTTTTTAATTTTTCCAGCAGCTTCTGCTTCTCCTTTTAATTTTAATGGTTCTAAGTTTGTTAAAAGTTTTGTACCATTTTCTCTAAGCATTTCACCTTTAGAGTTAGTCATAACTCTAAGGGTTTCTTTACCGTTTTTCATAACTTTTTCTAAACCAACAGTTGGATAGAATTTTTTAATTGTTTCAGGTTTTAAGAATTTTTGCGGTTTTGCTGCAATCATTTTAACAGCAGCAGCAAGAGGAGTCGCAAAAATTAATGGCCATACAAATCCCATAACCCCTGAAGAAATAGAATGACAAGAAGCATAACTTGCATCCTTCTTGTCTTTCGTTGTAATCATATTTGTAACCGGTCTTGCTCCGCAACATATTGCTAAAGAAAATATTGATTGACACATAACCGGATTTTCTGCAGCTGTTTCACAAATTTTACCTACCAGTCCATTTTTCATAAAACGAGTTACCATATCAGGCTTTTTCGTTGTCGCAGTTGTCGCTGCATTTAGTATTGTTTTGGGCCTGATAATAGAACTAGTTAATTTCCCGTTAATCATTACTTGTTCCTTCTACATTCTAATATAACTGTTGGGTATTTATGTATTTTAAGTGGTTGATAAAAAACACTATATTCACAATAATAGTTGTTTAAGTTAGTTGTTTTATTTAGATTTTGCGTTGTATGCGAATAACTCATCATAGTTTCCAATCTAAAATATTAAATACTTTCACTACCTTCTACATTTATATTAAATCAGATAAAATAAAATTTTGTTATTTTGTAATAAAATTGTTACAATTGTTTTATTTCTTAATATTTAATAAGCCTCTTTACAAGATTAATTGATGATTGTATGATTATATTAAGAATAAAAGATAGATTGGAGAAGTTTTGGCAGATAAGTATAAAATACAAGGCGGAACCCAATTAAAAGGTGAAGTTAATATAGGTGGGGCAAAAAATGCTGTTTTAAAATTAATGGCATCAGCTGTTCTTGCCGAGGGAGAATCAAAGATTTATAATGTACCAGATTTAACCGATGTAGATATAATGCTTGAGGTTATTAATGGTTTAGGTGTAAAAACTTCTCATGATAAACAAGAAAAATCAGTTACAATTGATGCAACTAATATAACATCTGTAACAGCTCAATATGAGTATGTAAGCAAAATGCGTGCATCTTTTATAATATTAGGAGCATTGGTTTCCAGATGTAAAGAAGCAATTGTCGCATTGCCTGGTGGATGTGCTATAGGTGAAAGACGAGTAGATTTTCATATAAAAGGTTTAGAGGCACTAGGTGCTAAAATAAAAATAGAAAATGGATATGTTCATGCCAGAGCTTCAAAATTAGTTGGTGCTGATATTTACTTAGATATTCCGTCAGTTGGTGCAACTGAGAATTTAATGCTAGCAGCAATTCTAGCAGAAGGTTCAACAAGAATTCAAAATGCTGCACAGGAGCCTGAAATTATTGATTTAGCAAACTTCTTAAATACAATGGGTGCAGATGTTGTAGGAGCTGGAACATCTGAAATAGTTATAAATGGTGTAAAACAATCAGATTTGCATCCTATAGAATATACAACAATACCTGATAGAATCGAAGCAGGAACTTTTATGACAGCTGTTGTTGCATCTAAAGGAAAAGCTATTATTAGAAATGTATTTCCTGCTCATTTAACTTTCTTTACTGATAAGTTAATAAAAATGGGCGCAAGTATAAAATTAATAGAGCCTACTGCAATTGAAGTTTCTTGTAAAAATAGATTAAATTCTATTAATTTTGTAACACAGCCTTATCCAGGATTTCCAACAGACCTTCAATCTATGGCAATGGCATTGTTGACTACAGCAAATGGTGTTGGAATTATTACTGAAAGTTTATATGAAAACAGATTTATGCAAGTTCCTCATTTATTAAGAATGGGTGCAGATATTCACCAAGATAGGAACCATGCAATTATTAAAGGTGTAAAAAAACTTACAGGAGCAACAGTTTCTGCAAGTGATTTAAGAGCAGGTGCTTCATTAGTTGTTGCAGCTATTATGGCTGATGGTACTTCTATTATTGAAAATCTTCATCATATAGATAGAGGGTATGAAAATTTTGATGCAAAATTAACAGCATTGGGTGCAAATATAATTAGATATAATGAAGAAACTGAAAATACGAAAGGGTTAATAAATGAGTCCCGTGTATAAAAGATGGTATGATCATGACCCTAAGTTATTAGAGGTTATTGAGTTATTAAAAAATTATCAAGATGAATTATTAGAACAAGCAGAATTGTTTCTTGCTAAATTAGAAGAACAAGTTTCTAAGGAGGCTATTGATAAGTTTTATGAGTTAGTAAAACCTATTAATGGCTGTCGTTGGTATGACAAAAACCCTGTTATTTCAAGAACTGTAGAAATATTGAGAGTTGTGCCTCCTGATGTGCAAAAAGCTTGCGCAGAAAAATTTATTGCAACATTAAAAAATATGGGCATCGATTATGAAAGCCAAAATCAAGAATAATGAATATTGATTTTTCTGAATTTAAGAAGAATATAAAAACTTCAAAATCATTTGTAGTAACAGGTTTAACAACTTTCTTACGTCTTTTGTTAGTAAATCTTTTGGCAAAAGATTTAGGAAAGAAGGTTTTATTTATAACATCAACTGAGCAAACAGCATTAAAGTATCAAAGAGATTTTAAGTCTTTTTTTGAGTTAAATTCAGAAATATTTCCTTATCAAAATTCGTTGATGTATGAGACTGTTCCTCTCAATTTATATGATTATTCAAACCAAATAAATTTATTGTTAAATCCTTCTGATATTATTATTACTCCAGTTAAAGCTTTGTTAGAAAAATTTCCGTCAAGGAGTTTTTTAAAGAAAAATAGTTTTTCTTTAAAAATTGGTGATGAAATAACTCAAAGGGATTTATTAGAAAAATTAGTTGGTTTAGGTTATAAACGTTCAACAATGGTTAGTGATATTTCTGAGTTTAGTATAAGAGGGGATATTGCTGATATTTATACATTAAAAGAAAATCCTGTAAGAATTG
Source organism: uncultured bacterium (assembly GCA_949294335.1). Lineage (GTDB taxonomy): Bacteria > Cyanobacteriota > Vampirovibrionia > Gastranaerophilales > Gastranaerophilaceae > UMGS1585. The sequence goes on from CASFGO010000006.1 coordinate 19,797, forward strand.
AATTTTGGGGGGATGAGATTGTTGATATCAGGTATTTTGATAGAGAAACTCAAAAATCAATTGAGAAAATTAAAAGTATAGATATCATGCCTATGTATAAATTTATTTTGCCTGATAAAACTCCAAAAGATTTTCCTGTTGAATTAGCTGAAAAGCTAACAGAAGAAGGTTATTTTGAAGGAATAAGCGTTTATCAGAGTTATTTTAATTTAGATTTAGAAAATGCTCTTGATTATTTAAGTGACTATATTTTAGTATTTGATGAGAAATCTGAGATTGTTTCAAAGTATCAATTTATTGAAGAAAACTATGAGAAGCAATTAGAAGAAAATATAAAAACAGAATTAATATATCCTTTAAGAGAGATTAATCATATTAATTATAATGATTTTGTTGCTAAGTTTATAAGGTCCCAACGAGTTGAACTAAATAATTTTATAGATAGTGAATTTGATGAAATTATTGATTTTAATGCTCAGGTTATAAAAAACTTTAATGCAAATATGGATGAAGTTGCAGAATATATAAAAAATCACGAAGGATATCAAATAATAATTGCAACTGATTATAAGGAAAGAGTAAAAGAAATATTAGCAAATTATGATATTTATAATGTAGAATATGCTAATAATATTTCGGCAAATGGTACTATAATTGAAGATGCAAAATTGATTTTATTAACAGATAGAGAGTTATTTAATAAAAGAAATAAGGAAGTAACATCAACTAAAAGAACATCATATAAAGAAAAAGCTGAGTATATTGAAAGTATAAATGATATAAAAGAGGGTGAATATGTAGTTCATTCTGTTCATGGGGTTGGGATTTATATAGGCTTAACTCAACAAGAGTTAGATGGACAGTTAAAAGATTATTTAACAATAGAATATGCTCAAAAAGATAGGTTGCATATCCCTGCAGAACAAATAAATTTGTTATGTCGTTATCGAGGAGCAGGGGCAGCAAAGCCTAAATTATCAAGAATGGGAGGTTCTGATTGGGAGAAAACTAAGTCAAAAGTAAAACAAGAAGTAGAAAAAGTTGCTTATGACTTATTAAGGCTTTATGCAAGAAGAAAAATCCAAGAAGGAATCGCATTTGATCCAGATACTGCATGGCAATTAGAAATGGAAGATGCATTTGAGTATACAGAAACCCCTGATCAAATGAAGGCAATAAACGAGATAAAATCTGATATGGAAAGTATAAATCCAATGGATAGACTTGTATGTGGTGATGTTGGATTTGGAAAAACAGAAGTTGCAATGCGTGGGATTTTTAAGGCTGTCGCATCTGGCAAACAAGTTGCAGTAATTGTTCCAACAACAATTTTGGCATTACAACATTATCAAACAATATCAGAAAGGTTTAAACCTTATGGAGTTAATGTTGAATTATTATGTAGATTTAGAAGTACAAAAGAACAAAAAGAAACTCTAAAGAATATGGCATTAGGAAGTTGTGATGTTGTAATTGGAACTCATAGATTACTTCAAGAAGGTGTAACATTTAAGGATTTAGGTTTATTAGTAATTGATGAAGAACATAGGTTTGGAGTAAGGCATAAGGAAAAATTGAAAGAATTTAGAGAAAATATAGACATTATTTCAATGTCTGCAACTCCAATTCCTAGAACTTTATATATGTCTTTATCTGGAATAAAAGATATGTCAGTTATTAATACTCCACCTAAGAATAGGCTTCCTATAAGAACATATGTCGGAGTTTATAATGATAATATTGTTAAAAATGCGATAGTTCATGAGTTAGATAGAGATGGTCAAGTTTATTATTTATATAATAGAGTAGAAACTATTGAAGAATTTAGATTAAAATTAAAAGAATTAGTTCCAAATGCAAGAATTGCAGTTGGTCATGGTCAGTTATCAGAGAAAGAGTTAGAAGAAGTAATAATTGGTTTTTCAAATCATGAATACGATATATTATTATGTACAACTATTATTGAAAATGGCCTGGATATTCCAAATGCAAATACAATGATAATTCATGATGCAGATAGATTTGGTCTTGCTCAACTTTATCAATTAAGAGGTCGTGTTGGTCGTTCAGAGCGTCAAGCTTATTGTTATTGCTTATATAAACCTAATAAAAATATAACAAAAGAGGCAATGCAAAGATTAACAGCCATAAAAGAATTCACAACCCTAGGAAGTGGTTATCAAATTGCAATGCGTGATGTAGAGATAAGAGGTGTTGGAAATATTTTAGGAACAAAACAACATGGTCATATGGTAAATGTTGGTTTTGATACATATTGTCAGTTACTGGAAGAAACCGTTAATGAATTAAAAGGTGAAGTTGTAAAACATAGACCTCCAACAATTGTAGATATAAATGTAACAGCATATATTCCTGAAGATTGGGTTGGTTCAAAAGAACAAAAAATGATTGAATATAAGCGTCTTGCAGATGTTCATAATGATACAGAATTAAATTATATTGTATCAGAGTGGAAAGATAGATTTTCAAAAATTCCAGAAGAAGTTGATAATCTTATTAAGCTTGTTCAAATTAGACTTATGGCTACAAAAGTGGGTATAACATTAATTAGAGAGGCGATGAATAATATAAGAGTTTATACTCCTTTTACAAAAGAGGAATGGAGAATTTTAAGTATAAAACTTCCAAGAAACATAATAAAAAATATTCAATGGACTCCTGCTCCAAAAACTTGTGAAGATGCGACTTCAATATTATTGATAAATAATTCTATTATGAATTTTAATGAATTATTTAACATGTTGTATGATTTGTTCTATGATATAGATAAAATAAGTTACGAATACGAAACACGAGGATGATGAAATGAAAAAAGTTCTATTAACAATGTTGGCATCTGTATTTATACTTACAGGTTGTAATACTCATAAAGATGTGATTATAAAGGTAAATAATAAACCTATTACACAAAATCAGTTTGATACTGAGTACAAAAAAGTTGCAACTAATGATACGTTAGCAAGAATGGGTATTGAAATCCCTCAAGATGATAATAATTTTATGTACTTGATGATAAAAGATAAAGTTGTTAATGAACTAATCGTAAGAAGTTTAGTTGATCAAGAAATAGCAAAAAGACATATAAAAGTTTCAAATGCTGATTTGAACAATGAACTAAAAACAATGATTGACAAAGTTGGTTCAAAAGAGCAATTTAATGCTATTTTAAAACGTAATGGTGTATCAAATGAACAATTTAAGAAAGACTTAAAAGAAGAAGTGAAAGTAAAAAAACTTGTTAATATGATAGAAAATGTGAAAATTTCAGATAAAGATGCTGAAATTTTCTACAAGAAAAATACAAAGAAATTTATGTATCCTGATAGAGTAAGAGCATCTCACATTTTGATATTAGCTAATCCAATGGAAATAGCTAACAAGATAAAATCTCAACCAGAAAATAAGGATTTATCAGATACCATTTTGAAAGAAAAAGTAATGGCAGAAATGCAAGCAAGATATGCAAAGGCTTTATCAATTCAAGCAGCATTAAAGAATCTACCTGATAATTTTGAGAAAACAGCAAGAGAAGAATCAGAAGATGTTGCAACAGCTAAAAAAGGCGGAGATTTAGGTTTCTTTGCAAAAGCAGATATGGTTGAACCTTTTGCTACACAAGCATTTTCACAACAGCCAAATACAATAAGTCCTGTAATTCAAACACAATATGGATATCATATTATAAAAGTTACAGATAGAATGGCTGCAGGTCAGGAACCATTTGTAAAAGTAAAAGACCAAATTAAATTGTATTTACAAACACAAAGACAAATGGTTATATTAGAACAATTAATAAACCAAATGAAGGCTAGTGCAAAGATTGAATATGTAAATGAAAGCTATAATCCTGTAAAAATTCAAGAAAAATTAAAAGAAATGGCAAAACAAAGACAACAAGCTGCAGAAGCTGTAAATCCTGAAAAATTTTCAGCAGCTCCAAAACAATAGATGATTATGAAAGTATTAAAGACAGAAATTACAAATAATAAGAATGAACTCCTACTTCTTGGGGGTTCATTCTCTTGTAATCCGCCTCTGGTTGTCGGAGTTGTTCATGGTGATGAACCTCAAGGCGAATATTTGATAAACAAATATTTAGAAGAAGTTGAAGATTCTGGTATGTTGTTTATACCATCATTAAATCCTGATGGTAAGGATAATGGAACAAGAGTTAATTCAAATGGTGTCGATATAAATAGAAATTTCCCAACAAAAAATTGGGAATTATCTGATAAGGACAACTATTATGGGGGTGATTTTCCAGCTAGTGAAATTGAGACAAGATTTTTGATTGACGTTATAGAAGAATATAAACCAAAATTAATTTTGACTCTGCATACCCCATACAAGATTGTCAACTATGATGGTCCGGCTCGTGAGATATCAGATACGATATCAAAAATAATCGGTTATCCTGTTGAAGAGAGTATCGGGTATCCGACACCGGGGAGTTTTGGAACTTATGCCGGTGTAGAAAGAAATATTCCGACAATAACACTTGAGATGGACGAAGATGAGAGTATTAGCTTACTTTACCCTAAAGTTAAAAAGATTTTTGAATATATTGAACGTGTAAATATTTTTTAACAAATATTGCAGCAATATATATACATGTTCTATAATAATAATGTAAAACTGCTATCACTATATACAAACTATTACCTAGGTATAAAAAATGATAATTTCGGCACAAAGGATTGTGAATAAATTGTCTGTTGGGGCTTTAAGCTCTGATATAGTGTGCATTTGCGCTTCGGGGGGGGGGTAAGTCTAGTAGCAGTAAGGGTTTTACGGTTTGTGCAGTCTTGTGTTATTCTGAGTGCAGCGAAGAATCTCAAGATTATGTCGGTAGTGGTTCAATCCAAAACATTTACCCCTACCCAGGAGGTGCTGCAGGATGATAAGTATCGGCACCGACATAGGGAATTTAATCCTTGAGAATACTTTGAGCAATAATACTATCGGGTTGAATAATTCGATAGAGCGAATGACAACGGGTTATAAGATAAACCGTGCAAAAGATGATGCTGCAGGATATTCGATAGCAGAAGACTTGGAGAGTAAGATATCCTCAATGTTGATAGTGCAGCAGAATACGGAGCAGGGAATCTCAATGCTTCAAACAGCGGAGAGTTCTCTGGACAATATAATGACATTGCTTCAGCGCTTGCGAGATTTGGCGGAGCAGGCATCAAACGGAGTATATGGTGATGATTCCAGAGCTGCAATGCAAGCAGAAGCGGATCAGATAATAGCGCAGATAGAACAGATAAAACAGACAACGAATTTCAACGGCATAAATCTGTTCGAAACCCCTCAAGGGGTAAATGGAGGGGTAACAACGACCTCAGTAACAACCCGCAGCCGCGGAATCGGATTGAGTAATTCAAATGTAAAAATAAATATACCAAATGATAGCGGGGTAAATATTTTGGGTCATTCTGAGGCTTTAGCCGAAGAATCTCAAGTGAGTTTTCTATCAACTATGGATGAAGAGATAGATAGCTTATCATCATCTATTAAGTCCAATACACAGGTGATGACATATTCGGCTCCGACGACGCGTGCGGCGGATATTACGGGGGCTGTAGAAATTGCAGGAAACTCGACTCAGGTCGTTAATATAGACGGAGTTGATTATACTGTAACAAATCGTATTTCTACATCTCAAAGTTTTTCTTATACAAAAGATACAACTACCGGAGAAGTGACTTTCCTTGCTTCTAATTTTACTATCAGAGGTCAGGCGGATGTTGAACATAATTTAATCATTAATGGATCTGAAAACTATGTGTATGGCGGTGATTTAAATGATAATATTCAAGTCGTATTTGGTCAAAATCGTATATATGGTGCTGACGGGGATGATATTATAACTATGAATTCAGGTGGAGATCATACTTATGTTTATGGTGATGCAGGTAATGATACTATTATATTAAAGGCTAATGTTCGTGCTTATGGTGGCGATGGAAATGATTATTTACAGGTTAATAATTCTGCTAATTCTATCTTATATGGCGATGCAGGTGACGATATATTTGATATCTCCGGCTCTAATAATAGGGTTTATGGCGGAGATGGTCATAATACATTTAATATTAATGTCGGATCTAATAATTTAATTGATGGGCAAACGGGAACAAGTGTTGTTAATGATAATGGAAATAATACAACTTTAATAAATGTTGATGGAGCTAATGCCTACTCTGTTGATTTAGCAGCCAATGAACATGTGCAAATTCATATTAATGGTGCTGATTATGATATTACAAACAGTAGTACAGAAACGACATTGATATATCAGATTGATAGTTCTGGAGTAATAAATTTTTCTACAACAAATAATAATGCAATAACAATTATTGCTCAATCTGATAAATCTCATAATGTTAGATTGTCTTCTCATAGTATGACTTTTTATGGCGGAGATCTAGGTGATACTATATATGTACAGGGTTGGTCGGCTAAAGTATATGGCGGTTCCGGTAATGACAATATAACTATTTCCGGCGAACGTGGTTTTGTTGATGCCGGTGATGGTGATGATACTGTTAATGTAACCGGTTTTGGCGAATTTGTAACTTCTGGAGACGGTAATGATACTATAAATGTATCAGGGTATGCAAATTATATTGATTCGGGCTTAGGAAATGATAATGTTGCTTTAACGGGAAGAAATAATACTATTTATTCTGCCGGCGGTTCAAATACTATCTCTGATAGAAGTACAGGAAATATGATATACGGTTTTGGTAGTGCTGATAATGCTCAGGCTGTTATACTAAATCCGCAAGAATCTAAAACAGTTAGTATTAATGGCGTAAATTATGAAATCCGTAATAGAGAAGCTCTGACTTCAGTATTATTGTATAATATTAACCCAGTAACAAATGAATTGTCATTAAGCGGATATTGCATAAATATTACTTCTCCGGATGATGTTGCTCAAAATGTTAATTTACGTGGGTATTCTTTGGGTTTTTATGGTAGTGAAAAATCGGATACTATAATAAATAATTCTACTCTAGGTGTGGCATATGGTGAAGGCGGAGACGATGTTATTTATTCATATGAACGTGCGAGTAATCATGGTGGTGATGGTAATGATACATTAGTTAGTGAAAATTCAAGTGCTTCTATTTATGGTGAAGCGGGTGATGATATTCTTACTATTAATAACGGAGCATACGCTGTCAACGGAGGAAACGGCAATGACACATACAATATAAATTATCGTGTAACGAATTTGACCGACACCGGCGGCAACAATATCTATTACATCAACACAGACAACTCCAATATTTCGGGCAGTACCGGTGATGACACGTTCTATGTCAATGGGGATAATAATACCATCTTAGGTCAGGGCGGCAACGATTATTATATCTTGGACGGCAGTAATAATACAGCAGACGGCGGCACCGGCGACAATTATTTTGTAGACAACGGAAGCGGTAATGACCATACGAACGTAGTAACGGATCCAAACAGCGGAATGTTGGTATTCAATTATCAAGGCGAGACCCAAACCTTTACAATAGGTGGCAAGACTTATACTGTAACGAATAATTTATCGGGCTCAAATTCTTTGCGTTATTCCTTGAACCCAAATACCGGAGTAATAACTTTGAACGGTTCAAACTTAACCACGAGCGCAGATTTAGGAGAGTCAGCCCTTATTAATATCCGTGGTGATAATAATATAATTAACGGTAGTAATTTGAACGATAGAATCACAGTAGAGCAGGGCAGCGGCAACGTAGTCAACGGTAACGAAGGTGATGATACCTTGATATCCAACAGCGCAGATAACTCCTTAAACGGAGATGGGGGCAACGATACACTAACACTAAACGCCAGTACAACAGAAACAATAAGCGGCGGAGCAGGAGACGATTTAATAAATATAAATAGTGATAATAATAGTAATATATCGACCGGCAGCGGCAACGACAGAGTAACGGGCAGCGGAAGTAATAACAGTATAAACGTAGAAGATGGCGATAACAATGTTCTATTAACCGGAGATAATAATACAATAACGTCCGGCAATGGTAATAACCGGTTATCCGCAGTCGGCGACGGAAATACAATAACCTCAGGCGACGGCGCTAATACAATAGGTGTAGATGGAGATAATAATACAATTACAAACGGCAGCGGCGATAGCGTATTTAATATATTAGGCGATACAAATAATGTAACAACCCAAAACGGAAATAACGAATTAAATATCTCCGGAGGCTCAAATATAATTAATACCGGCAATGGTAACGATGTATTTGATGTAACGGGTGATAGCAATAGAATAACAACCAGCGGCGGAAATAATAGCGTAGAATTAAGCGGCGATTCTAATAATTATGTTGGCGGAGCAGGAGTAGACAGTATAACAATCCGCGGCGACCGCAACCATGCAGAGGGCGGAGACAGTAATGATGAATTTATGATATCCCGCGGGGAGAATAATTATATAGATGGCAATGGCGGCGATAGAAATACAATGATTAATAACGGCGAGAATACGGAGTATTATAACGTAGTGGATATAACCCCTCGACCATTTGAAGGTCATTATAAGGTAGATATCGGCAGCGGAAGTGCTAATTATATAAATATTTCGATTTCATTTAATTTGTTTGATTTTGGCGTAGATTTCAGCAGCGTAGACGGGGCGCTTGAGGCATTGGAATCCATAGATGAACTTATGTCAAGCGTAACGGAACAGTTATCCACGATAGGTGCCACGTTGAATCGATTGACGAGTGCGAGTGATGCACAGGATGTTAAATTAAATAATTTGATATCGTCTTTATCAACAATCAAGGATGCCGATATCTCAGTTGAGAGTTCGAATTTTATCCGTTATCAGATATTGCAGAATGCGACAGTAACGTTGATGAATGCAACCCGTAATTTACGCCGAGAGAATGTGCTCGGAATAATTAATGGTATTAGGGGGTAAATAGTGGTGCGACCAGGTAGTCAAGCAGTTAGGCAGCTAAGATAATTGGTTGTTCTGAATATTACAATAATTTCGCTTAGCTTCTTGACTTCATAGCTGCTTAGCAGCATTTCCAATTACTCCTCATTAATCACCAGTCACTATTCACTCAAATGCCACTTTACTTCTAGTCCTCAAAAAAACAAAAGTGAAACATTAATAAATTATTAACTAATAGTAAAAATCTGATTTGTGGGTTATAATATCCTTATTGAAAAGAAGGAGAATTACTTATGGCAAATCCGATTTTAAACGATAACTTTGGTCAAACAGAAGAAAGAGTGCTTTCGGGTGCTCCAATGACTATTAACGGAACTATTAATAAAACATTTTTGTTGTTTTTATTTGCTGCGGTTCCGGCTTTCTACACCTGGTCACAATTTTTAGCCGGTTTTATGGATAAAGCCATGATGCTTACAACTATTGGGGCTATTGTTGGATTTATTGTTGCTCTGATTGTTGCATTTACAAGAAACGTTTTCTTTATACCTGTATATGCAGTATGTGAAGGTTTATTTTTAGGCGGTATTTCTGCTTTGTTTGAAAAACAATATCCGGGGATCGCTTTCCAGGCTGTTTCCGGGACTTTTGCCGCAATGTTTTCAATGCTTGCGTTGTATAAATTAAATATTATTAAATGTACTGATAAATTTAGAAGTGTAATTTTTACTGCAACAGTATCAATCGCTGTTTTGTATTTAATGCAAATAATTGCATCATTCTTCCACTATAGTATTCCTGGTATTTTTGAATCAGGTATGGTAGGGATTGGATTTAGTATATTAGTTGTTGCAATTGCTGCGTTAAACTTAATTATTGATTTTGATTTTATCGAACAAGGTGCAAGAAATATGATACCAAAAGACTATGAATGGTATGGTGCATTCGGTTTGATGGTGACACTTGTTTGGTTATACATTGAAATTTTAAAATTAGTAGCTAAATTAAGAGATAATAATAATTAATAAGTTTAAATGGCTGAAGGATAAAACTCCTTCAGCCTTCTATAATATGGGGTTGGATGTATGATTTTAAATATTCTTTGTTTTTCAATAGGGGCGATAATTTCAGGGATAATTGTTAAATTATATTCTGATAAAAAATCACAAGAGGAGTTGATAAAAGTTAAGACTCAGCTTGAAACATTAGGTGATTTAGAAAAAATTATTAAATCTGATTTTTCAGAGATAGCCCGTGATACTATAAGAGAAGAACAAGAAGATTTAAGAAAACAACATCAAGAAGCTTTGGATTTAAAATTAGCTCCATTAGCAAAAGAATTGGGAGAGTTTAAAACTAAAGTAGAAGATTTTAATACAACCGGTATAAAAAATACAGCGGCACTTGTAGAAAAAATAACAAATTTAGAGAAAAGTACATCTGAGATAACAAAAGAAGCAAATCAGTTGGCAAATGCACTAACTTCTAATCAAAATGTAAAAGGAGCTTATGGTGAAGGTTTATTAGATACAATTTTGCAATCTTGTGGGATGCAAGAGGGGATTCATTATACAAAACAATTTGTGTCAAAATCTATAAGTGAAGATGAAACAAGTCATACAATAAGACCTGATGTAGTCTTAAATTTACCTGATAACCGTCATTTAATTATTGATTCCAAAATGACATTAACCAGTTATTTGGAATATATGCAAGATGAAGAACAATTGCCAAAGTTTAAATCAGAGGTTAAAAAGCGTATAATGGATTTGGCTGAAAAAAATTATCAAAAAGCAGATGATTTATATCAACCTGATTTTGTATTGATGTATGTACCAATAGAAAATTCGGTAAATCTATTATATGAAGATAATGAATTGATTAATAAAGCATACAAAGCAAATGTAATAATTGTTGGCACATCAGCATTATTAACAACGATTAGACTTGTAAATCAATTATTATCACAACAAAAACAACAAGAAAGTGTAAATAAAATAGTTCAAGCAGGTACAAATTTATATGAAACTTTTGCCAAATTCTGTGAAGATTTGTTAGATGTAAAAAAACGATTTGAATTATTAAATACGCAGTTTAATAAGACTATTAACAGATTCCAAAGAAGTAACAAAAATAATCCAAGTTTATTCTCTCAAGTAGAAGCATTAAAGGATTATGGTATAACTACATCAAAAGAAATTCCAACAGAATTGTTAGAAGAAGTTCAAGAAATAGAAGAAGTTGGTGTATAACCTTGTTGGTTCAGACACTCGGGTAATATCTTTTTTATTTTTAAACTGTAATATAAAAAATAAAAAAGGAGGCCCAAAATGTCTGGAATAACAGTAGCACCGGTTTGTAAGCTTACGGAATTAAATCATCTTTTTATTGAATTAACAGCAAAAAATTGTAATCAAAGATGTAAAAAATGTTATATTGATTTTCCATTGACTAAAAATGTTAAAGATTTTATCCAAGTAGATAAAATAAAACAAGCATTAGTTGATACAAAAGAATCTGATTTAAAATGTATTTATTTAACAGGAGCGGAGCCAATGACTCATCCTGATTTTAATTCAATTCTAAGATTGTGTTTAAAAAGAACTAATGTATGTATATTTACGAATGCTACTTTTATTAACGAGAAAAAGGCAAGGTTTTTAAAAAAAGTAGAGGATGAATCAGAATATCAAATAATTTTTAAACTATCATTTGCAAGTTATGATGAGCAACGAAATGATGATGTTCGTTTTCGTGGTGCATTTAGACAAAATATGTATGCATTAAAATGTTTAGATAAGTATGATTTTACGACAATAATGTGTGTAAATAATTATTATAAAGAAGATGAACGTGTTATTCAAAATGAGTTTCAGATAATAATTCAAGAACACGAACTAAAAAATTCAATGGTGCAAATAACAAACTGGGCTGACAATAATAATTTAGTTGATATTTCAAAATTAGAAGATAATGGAATATATGATTGTTCAAAAGGTAGATTATTAACTCAAAATGGTGTATTTTCTTGTCCATTTTTAACAAATGATTATCGAGGTCGAACCGGTAGTGACTTAAAAGATTATTCTCCAACAGTAAGATTAGAGACTGATTATTGTATTACTTGTTTATCTAATAAAGAACCAATGTTTTCAATAAATATTTCATAATAATAAAAGTCAGTATATAAATTATTATACTGGCTTTTGTAAATAATTGTGAATATATTTATAAATTTAGCAATTTTCTTAAAAAAAATGTTTTATTAAATATGTAATATATGTGTGTGTTACTTTACCCCAACAAGGAGGTTTTATGTCAGAAACATCAGGAAGTTGTGCAATTGTTGCCAATAGTGGAATTATGTCTCGTTATCCTCAAAGAACAGTTTTCGATGATTTAAGTGATGCTTATCAAAAACGTCAAATAGTAAAACAGGAAATGCGAAAACAAGAATTAGAGGAAAAAGGTGAAAATGGTGGATTAACTACCAGAGAAGCTATGGAGTTATCAGGTTACAAAATTCAAGAAGGATTAGAAAAAATGGCTAAGTTAACAAGGCCAACCGTATGTTACATGGCATAGAAAAATTTGAAGCCTATGATTAAGTTCATAGGCTTTTTTTAGGCATGGTTTTTCTATTGATTTATCGAGGATAATTTAATATAATTAGGTAGTGGACTACATGTTCTGTTACAACTAAAAAGGAGAGACTTATGAGAAAGAAAAGTATCTTACCAAAGATAATGTTCTCTTTAATGTCATTATTAATGGTAAATGTACCGTCTTTTGCAAGTGAAGCATCTTTAGTCGTTCCTAATATAAAAGCTGATGTGACAAGCTATAATTTATTATTAATAGGTTTAGCTGTTTCTATTATTGGCGTTATATTCGGGTTCGTAGAGTTCTTAAAAGTTAAGAAACTTGATGTACACGCAGCAATGGCGAATGTTGGAAACACAATTTTTGAAACTTGTAAAACTTATCTTGTTCAACAAGGTAAATTTTTAATTGTGTTAGAAGTATTAATTGCATTATGTATTGCATTTTACTTCGGTTATTTAGAAAAAATGACTTTAACTAATGTTTTAATTATTTTAGGTTGGTCAGTAATCGGTATTTTAGGTTCTTATTCTGTTGCTTGGTTTGGTATCAGAATGAACACATTAGCAAATGCTAGAACAGCATTCACTGCATTAAAAGGAAATCCTTTAAATATTTTAAATATTCCATTAAATGCAGGTATGAGCATCGGTGTTCTATTAGTTTCAGTAGAACTTATAATGATGCTTATTATTTTATTATTTGTTCCAGGAGAAATCGCAGGTGCTTGCTTTATAGGATTTGCAATTGGTGAATCATTAGGTGCATCAGCACTTCGTGTTGCTGGTGGTATCTTTACTAAAATTGCAGATATTGGATCTGACTTAATGAAGATTCAATTTGGTATTAAAGAAGATGATCCAAGAAACCCAGGTGTAATTGCCGATTGTACAGGTGACAACGCAGGTGATTCAATAGGGCCTACTGCTGATGGTTTTGAAACTTATGGTGTAACAGGAGTTGCATTAGTTAGTTTCATCCTTTTAGGAGTTTTAAAACCAGAATATCAAGTTACTTTATTAACTTGGATATTTACAATGAGATTTTTAATGATTATTACTTCAGTATTGGCATACTGGGTAAATAAAGGTATTACTAAATTATACGCGGCTAAGACTCAAAAATTCGATTTTGAATTACCTCTATCTAATTTAGTTTGGTTAACATCAATATTCTCAATTGCAATGACATTTGGTGTAAGTAAATGGTTATTAGGTGGTTTAGCTGATTCTCATTTATGGTTAGTATTATCAATAATCATATCTTGTGGTACTTTAGGTGCTGCTTTAATTCCAGAAGCAACAAAAGTATTTACAAGTCCAAAAGCAAAACATACAAAAGAAGTTGTAACAGCATCTCAAGAAGGTGGTGCATCTTTAACAATCCTATCAGGTATTGTTTCAGGTAATTTCTCAGGTTTTTGGATTGGAGCAATCATTGTATTATTAATGGGATTAGCTTATGCTGCTAGTACATATATCCCTCATACATTTATGATTTATCCATCAGTATTTGCATTTGGTTTAGTAGCATTTGGTTTCTTAGGAATGGGACCTGTAACAATTGCTGTAGATAGCTATGGTCCTGTTACTGATAATGCTCAATCAGTTTATGAATTGTCATTAATAGAAGAAATTCCTGATGTTGCAAGTGGTATTGAAAAAGGCTATGGTTTCAAACCAGATTTTGAAAATGCAAAAAGATATTTAGAAGAAAATGATGGTGCAGGTAACACATTCAAGGCAACATCAAAACCAGTATTAATTGGTACTGCTGTTGTTGGTGCAACTACTATGATTTTCTCTTTAATATTAGTTATTCAACAAACATTAGGTATCACTCCTGAAATGATTCTTAACTTGTTAAATCCATACACATTATTAGGATTTATTGCAGGTGGTGCTGTAATTTATTGGTTCTCAGGAGCTTCAATGCAAGCTGTAACAACAGGTGCATATTCAGCTACTGAGTTTATTAAAAACCATATTAAACTAGGTGAAGCAGATGATAAATCAGCTAATTTAGCAAATTCAAAAGAAGTAGTAAAAATTTGTACACAATATGCACAAAAAGGTATGGTAAATATCTTTATAGCATTATTTGCATTTGCTTTAGCTTTAGCTTGTTTATCAGCTCCTGTTGGAACTGACGCTACACCAGTATCATTCTTTGTAAGCTATCTAATAGCAATTGCGGTATTTGGTTTATTCCAAGCTGTATTTATGGCAAATGCTGGTGGTTGTTGGGATAACGCAAAGAAAATTGTTGAAGTAGATATGGCAGAAAAAGGAACACCTTTACATGAAGCAACTGTTGTTGGTGATACTGTTGGTGATCCATTTAAAGATACTTCATCAGTTGCAATGAACCCAATAATTAAGTTTACAACATTATTTGGTTTATTAGCAATGGAAATTGCAATCAACCCAAGCTTTAGAGATTGTGCTAAGATTGCAGGAGTTGTATTCTTATTAATTGCTATTGTATTTGTAATTCGTTCATTCTATTCAATGCGAATTCAAGGTAATAAGTAATTATTATTAGAATATAATTTAAAAGTGGAATCTAATTAAATTTAGGTTCCACTTTTTATTTACAAAAATTTAAAAAAAGGCAATTTATTTTTTCACAATACTTTATATTGAAAAAGGTGGTGTTTATGTCTATAAATTTTAGTGGTGTAGCAAAAATTAAGTATCAATCTCCTAAAGAATTTGAGAAAACAATTCAAAATTTACGAGCTCAAGAAGTTTGTCCTTTTCCAAAATATTGTTTTCATAATAAGGTTACATCTAGTAAACCAATGTATTCTAAATATGCTAATACCTGTTCTATATTAGATATAAATGATACAATGGTTCATTTAGCACCAGAATACAGAACTCATAATTTAATGGATAAAATTGCAGATTTAGTAAAAAAAGAAAAAGCTGAAAAAGGAGATGTAACAGCATTTATTATTGGTGGAAAATCTCAAGATAAGGGGAGTTTTAATTTATTTAATGATATAGCTAATGTTTTAGATAAAGAAGGTGTAGATTTTAGTATGCTATGCGGCAAACAAGAGAAACCGAAACATGCACTTGATTCTTTATGTAAAGATGGAGATACTTTTATTTTTACACAAGAGTATAGCCCTAAATTAGAGCAATTTGTAAAAGAAAACAAATCTTTAACAGGCGCAGGCTTAAAAAAAGTTTTTGAATTATTTTATGATTTTGTAGAAATTTCTCCAAAACATGAAATAATAAAATAGAATTTTATATTATATCAATAACATTGATAGGACAATTGCAGTTTAATTCTTCATGGGCTACAACTGTTATATTGTTTAAAAATTCTGAAAAAATAGAGAATGTCATATGTCTTATCTCCATTGGTACAATAAGTAAAATTTCTTCTAATTCATTTATTTCTGCAATTTTCTTTAATTTTTTAGCTAATTTACCTGCTACATTCCCATCAACTTTAATAACTGTTTCATCTGTAGAATCAGTTAATTTAAACATTGTATCTAATGTTTTAGCTGAAAATTCAATAGCTTTAACTTCATTTCCTCTAGACGAAATGTCTTTTGAAATATGTTTTGCTAATGACAATCTAATTTTATCAAGTAATCCATCTTTTGACGGTTCATCTGAATAATCATTTATTTTTTCAAAAATATAATCAATATCTCTTATTGAGATACGTTCTCTTATCAAGCTTATGATAATATATTTTAATTCTGAAATTGTAATAAAATCAGGAATTATGTTATTAATTAAGAATGAATTTCGTTTCTCAACTAATGTTATATATCTATTAATATCGCTATAATCTAATATCTCTGAAACATATTTAATTCCAATGAATTCAATAGCTCTTGTGATATATTCAATAGGAGTTAGTCCTTCACTCCAAAAATCTTCACTTTCATCATTTGGAATCCACCAAATTTCTTTTTCGGTGATTATATCTTTTGAAACGATTGTTCCTTTAGGTTTTCTTGTTATGTTTAAATCATTTTTAAAAAATGCTTTATGCTCTGGAATTGCAATAGTTTTATATACATTTAAGGAATGTACGCATATTGAAAATTCATATGGCTCCAAGTCATCATCGTCTTTAAAAACCATTCTTGGTAGTACATATCCAAGTTCATCTGTTAGTTTTTGTCTAAGTTTGACTGTTTCAGACAATAAATCATCTTCAGAATCAGGACTTACAAATTCAACAAGCTCTTCACTTAAATTAACAGTAAATTTTTCTTCTCCTATTCTTGAATACATAACTCCTGGAGATAATTCTCTCGTTAAGTCTTGTTTTAATTGGTCTAATTTATTAAGTTCTTTTGATATTTGATTGTTTAATGTGCTTCTTTGAGAGAGTTCTTCTTTTTCTAAATTTGATTTTATTCGAGCAATTTTTTGTTTTTGCTCCCTGATTTTTGCCGTAATTTCTTTACAAGTTTCGTAAGGGGTGGAATTAGATGACGCAAGCATTTTTTCCATTTGTGATTTAAAATTGTTTACTTTAACAATTTTATCAAATGGTTCATCTTCATCACTTGTTTCTTTATCTCTCATAAATATACAATTGTATTGGAATTCATCTTCAAATTCAACTTCATGCATAGTATACAAATCCCAACCTGCATCAGACATTTCATTAAGCAGATCTTCTAATAATTGTTTATCGTCTGTCGGTACTGATTTAATTATGTATTCCATTTTTCTGTTAAACATTCTCATTACCTCTTATTACTTTGTATACTAATTGTTTATTATAATTATTTTCTTCTGCGATACTATAAGCATCATAACAATATTTTTTTACAAGTTCAATATCTTCGTTCTTATTTGTATATATAGTGAATAATGTATCTCCTTCTTTAACTTTTTCTCCTGTTTTTTTATTTAGAAATATGCCAACACTTCTATCAATATCATCATTGTTTTTCATTCGAACAGCTCCAAGAAGTTTACAAGCATATGCAATTTTGTATCCATCAATCCGATTTACGAAACCATTTTGATTACAGCGACAACGATATCTGTATTGAGGTAAATCAAATAAATCATATGAGTCTATAACTTTATCGTTACCTTTTTGTTTTTTTATAATATTTCTAAAAGTTTCAATAGCTTTACCTGAATCAACCAAATATTTTAAATATTCTTTTGCTTGTTCAATATTTTCATATCGTTTTAAAGTTACTAATGCTGTGGAGGCAAATTCATATGTTAATTCTGATAAATCCCCTGATTTTATATTACCTTTTAAAAATTCAATGGCTTCAATAACTTCAATAGCATTACCAATAGCTCTTCCTAATGGTTCATCCATAGATGTTATAATTGTTGTAATTGTTTTGTTAAAATTTTTACCAACATTAATCATTAAATTAGCAAGTTTTTCTGCATCTTCTGTTGTTTGTAAAGATGCTCCAGAACCATATTTAACATCTATAATAATATTACCAGCTCCTGTTGCAATTTTTTTAGACATAACAGAAGCTGTTATTAAAGGAATCGAATCCATAATACTTGTAGTATATTTTATTGCTTGTAGAATTCTATTTGCAGGTGCAATGTTATGAATATTATTAGATATTGCAACTTTAATATTCTTAAGCTGATTAAGTATATCTGGTATTGCTAATCCTGTATTAAATCCTGGAATTGCTTTAAGTTTATCAATTGTTCCTCCAGTATAACCAATACCTTGTCCTAACAATTTAATCATTGGAACCCCAGCAGCAACCATAAGCGGAATTAATGTTATTGTAAGTTTATCACCAACTCCACCTATAGAATGAATATCTATAACTTGTGCAGTTAATTCTTGAAGATTAATTATGTCTCCTGATTGAATAAGTGCATCTGTAAGATAAATTGTTTCATTTTCAGTTAATCCTTGAAAATATACAGCCATTAACCACGCACTGATTTGATAATCAGTAATACTATTATTCATTAAAGAATCAATTATGTAATTAATTTCTTCTTTTGAATGTTCTTTTCCTAATTTTTTATTTTCTATAATATCTATAATATTCAAAACTATTTAGTTCCTTTTAATTTTTGTATAACAAGGTCTGTTATATCCATACCACCAATAAATACAGCTCTATCACTTATAATAGCATTAAGTTTATGTTGAACCATAATTTCAGTTGCTGCAGCTTTAATTTTTTCGTAGATTTCATTTTCACTTTTTGCTTTTAACTTTAAGTAAGCAGTTTCTTTTGCCTTAAAATCATTAGCTACTTTGTCTTGAAAATTTTTCTTTTGAATAGGAGTATCAATAGCCTTATATTCTTTTTCTTTATCAACTAAATATTGTTGTAATTCGAGAGCTTTAGAATCAAGAGATTTCATTGTATCTCTTGCAAATGGTGTTGATTCAACAACTTTTTGATAATCAATATAGCCAATTCCATCTGCTAAAGCATAATTCCCAACAAATAATGTGATAGCTAAACTAAGAAATAAAAGTTTTAAATTTTTCATAATAATCTCCTTATATTTTAATAATATGTTAATACATTTTAATACATCAAATCTCCAACACCAAATGTGAAATAACCACCTCTAGATCCGTATTCTCCAGGGTTTGTAATAGGTATACCATAATCAACTGATAATGGTCCAACTCCTGGGATGTATAATTTTAAACCTACACCCGCAGTAATTGCTTGCATAGGTCTATCAAACAATTCATCTGTAACATATGGGCTAAATACTTTACCAGCATCAACAAAGAAAGTTAAACGGAGGTTTTTAAAGAAGTTTGCTTTTAGTCTGTCTAAGAACAAAACAGGAGTTGCTAATTCTACAGATCCCATTACAAAAGCATCCCCAGTACCTACACCATTAACTTTGTAACCTCTAATTGTATATGGGCCACCAAGTCGGTATGCCATAACTTCAGGCATGTCATCGCCATGTATTTTACCGCCAGCTCTAGCTGTAAATGATAAAGATGAAAATTTGGCGATTGGTACAAACTTTTTAACCATACCAGATAATTTTCCATTCGTTTTATTAAATCCATCTAAACAGAATGCTTCATCAAATCTTGCAGTTGCTAAAATACCATTTCTAGGATTAAGAGCAGAGTCTCTAGTATCGTAAACAATTCCAGGACTAATATTAAAGAATATACCCCCTTCTAATTGTTTTGCGCGCTGAGCTATGTCAAGCCCCTTAGCTGCATACATATTAGATATTCTGTTATAGTCCCCTTCCATTACATTAATTTTTTCAATTCCAAAAGAAAGTGTAGATGATAAATGTTCATTTGCTTTAATCTTATGTCCAATAGTTGCTTCTAAACCAAATCTTTCTTCAACCGCAAGTGGAACTTGATAACTTCCTAAACTTCGATAAAATAATTTGCTCATAAAAGAATTATCAGCATTTAAGAAATATGGTTCAAAGAAACTTATTTCACCTTGCATGTTCATATAATCTTTGATTGTTGAGTCACTCATAATAATACCTGAGCCAACTAAGCCATTAATCCCAAGTCTTTGGTTTAATCCTCTAAAGTTATTTTCAGTAATCCCAACAGAACCAAAAGCCCCAGTATGAGAATCTAAACCTCCACCTAATGATACCGTTGCTGTACGTTGTTCTTCAACATTTATTGTAATATCAAACTTTGTTGGGTCATCTTCGCAAGCTTCTATATTTCTATCAACATTTTTAAATGCTTGCGTAGAGTATAATCGAACTAAATCTTTTTTCAAGATATTATCATTATAAACAGTACCAGGTTCTGTCATTATATTTCTTGCAATAACATAATCTTTAGTTTTTTCATTTCCAGATATCATTATTTTGTTTATAGTCCCTTCAACAATATCAAAGTTTATTGTTCCATCTGGATCATCTGAAACAGCGCTTACTCTAGCTAATATGTAACCTTTAGAGTTGTAACAATCGTTTATATTTTCAATTGCTTCATTTATTTTTCCGATATTTTGTGGTTGCCCAATAAGAGGTAATACATACTGCATCAATTCTTCTGTTGATACAACAGAATTCCCTTCTATTGTTACATTTGTGATAGGTAAATTTTCTTCTACAACCAATTTTAAGGTTATTGAACCATCTTTATTTTCAATTGGCACAGCTTTCATTCTATCTGTAAAAAAGCCTAGTTGATATAGTGATTTTAATCCTTCTTGTATAGTATTAGGGTTATAAATATCTCCATTATGGATATTAAATTTTGATAAAATATAGCTTGAGGTTACTGCATTTGCACCAATAACTTGAATATCATTAATGTACTTAATAGGTTGAGATGATTGGATATTGTCTATAATTTGAACATTTTCTGTATTATTATCAAGTTTTTCTGAGGCATAAGAATACAAAGTACAAAACTGTACCCAAATAAGTAAAAATACTCCCAATATTATTCTTTTTATATTAAGTGAGTTCAACAACTCCAATCCCCATACTATATAATAAAAAAGTATATCATAAACAAATCTTAAGTTCTAAAAAATTTACATAAATTTGTATAACTAATTTGAAGTAAAAAAAATACTCTATTGTATAATGTTTCCATTATTTATTTTGTAAATGATAACATTTTTTAAGAATTGCTTATCAAATAATAGTGTATCTACAGAAGTGATAATTGTTTGTGTATCATTTTCAATTGTTTTTAGCAAATAATTTTGTCTAATATCATCTAATTCTGCAAGAACGTCATCAAGAAGTAATATTGGTGATTCTCCAATTTTTTCTTTTATAAGAGCTATTTCTGCTAATTTAAGTGATAGGACGATTGTTCTTTGTTGTCCTTGTGATGCGAATTTTGTTGCATCATTATTGTTGATAAAAAATAAAATATCATCTCTATGAGGGCCAACGCATGCTTGCTTTCTAGCTATTTCTTCTGCTTTTCTTTCCCGTAATTGAATTTCTAAATAATTTGCAATTTCTTTAATATTCGATATATCAATGCTATATTTCAAATCAAAATCTTCAAATTCCGCTATACTATTATGTTTAATAATGGCATGATTTTTTAATTCTTTTAAAAATTTTTGTCTTAGCAAGATAATGTTTGAAGCAGTTATAACTAATTGTTGATTATATACATCTAATAAATCCATGTTGATTTCAAGTTGTTTTAATAAATTATTTTTTTGGATTCTAATTTTTTCATATTTACTAAGTCTTTCATCATAAGCAGGATAAATTTGAGAGATAGCTCTATCTAGCCATGTTCTTCTGTCTTGAGGTGTTCCTCTTAGCAATAATAAATCTTCTGTTGAAAATAGAACTGTTTTAATTGTAGATTTAAAGTTTTTAGGCGTTGTTTTAAGGGAATTTAGTTTGAGAACTTTTTTAGAGTTTTCAAAACATAAATCCATATCAATGCTTGTATCTGCTTTTACAATATTTGCATCAATTTCAAATTTTTTGGCATTAAAATTCAATAATTCTTTTATATTGGATGTTCTTGGTGATTTGAGATGCGATAAAAAATATACACTTTCGAGTATATTAGTTTTCCCTTGTGCATTTTTACCAATAATTAAAATTTTATTACTTGAGAAATCAAGTTCTAAATTTTTACAGTTTCTGTAATTATTGAGTTTTAAATTAAGAATTTTCATAACTAACATTATACTTAGTACATGAAATATAATCAAAATAATAAACTTGATTTTGATTTATTTAGATGTTAAACTAGGTTACATAAGTCGTCACGAGCCTGTGGCACTCTGCCGACGAAGAAGATTAAGTATCTTCTGAGGAGAGGGGAGGTAGCGGAACGCTACCGCAAGCCAAAAGGTTCATGATATAATAAAAAAGTCGTCACGGGCCTGTGGCACTCTGCCGACGAAGAAGATTAAGTATCTTCTGAGGAGAGGAAAGGTAGCGGAACGCTACCGCAAGCCAAAAGGTTCATGATATAATAAAAAAGTCGTCACGGGCCTGTGGCGCAGCGGTAGCGCAGAGGACTCATAATCCTTTGGTCGTGGGTTCGAATCCCTCCGGGCCCAATTATTTAAAAAAGAACTCCAAGTAAGGGGTTCTTTTTATTTAAATAATTTAGAAATGAGTTGTTTAAATTTAGATTCTTTGTGTTTTATTTCTCTGTGTTTTATTGGAGGGTAATACATTTCTTCCGTCTTGAAATCTTTGTAAGTGGCATTTTTACCTTTTTTAATAAGTTTATCAAGTTTTTTATCAATTTTGTAGTTTGTTGTGCTCATTCCATATTTCCTATAAAAAATATGTGGTAATCGATGACGATTATAACATCCATCTGCAAAAAGATGAAAATAACCATTACAACCAAGTTTTTTGCTATAATTTATTGCAAAATCAAGCATTTTGGTCCCATAACCATGACCACTACAATTTGATATCAGATTATCTATATATAGTGAAGGTATATTTTTTCTCCCATCTCTATTTATAAATTCTTTGGTGCATTTCATGATTACTTGTTTCCCAAATTCTGATTTATCGGTTGAGAAAAGAATAAATTTATCATAATAACTTTTAGATTGATGATATATTAGAATTTTTGGTAGTTCTTTAATATTTTTATTTTTTATTGGTGGATATTTTAAATGTGTATTTAGCATATTTTATATAAAATCTCTAAAAGATATTTTTGCTATAAATGAAATAGCAAAATTTTTTTTTACAAGTTTTAATGTAATGTGTTTACAAAATAAGGAGCATGATTTAATGGAGATAATAGAAGGCGGATGCAGATATGAAAATATAAGGCATAATGCATATTGGAACAATGTTACTTTAGATACAAGATTTCGTCCGGAAGAATCTGATATAAATACAGCAATTAATCATTTAGTTGATTGTAAAGAAAAACCTACAGTTGCATTATTAGCAAGAAAAAAATATAGGACAAATAATTATCCTCAATATTTTGAAAGAAACTTATTTGATTTATATAAGTCTTCAAAAGCTTTGAGAAATGCTGACCTTGCATATCGTGAAACATTTAATTCTTTATATCCTAAAACAGGTAAAGCAAGAAAACTTTTAATTAATAACGAAAGTATTGTTTTAAATTATGTTAAACCTATCGAAAAAACAATTAAACGTTCATTAATTAAGTTTATAAGTAAATTTTAAATATAAAGTTTTGTAAAATAAAAAAATAAAAAAATAGCAAAAAAAAATATGTTTGTTTTTATACTAAAAGAACACTAGTTAGAATAAAAAAAAATACACTAGTTTATTAAGGAGGTTAATAATATGAATTTAAGAACAGGGATTATGGCCCTAACAATGGCAGCTACAGGAGTAGCAGGACATGCTCAACAAGCAGCAAAAACAATGACAAAAAATGATTCAATCGCTCATGTAGTACAAAAAGCGGTTTCTCATAAAGTTGATTCTGCATCAACAATAGCTTTTTCAGAAGCCCAAAAAATGATGGGTGCATCTAAAAAAGCTCCAAAAGGCATGGTTACAGTAACAAAACAAAAAGGTAAATTTGTTGGAAAAGTAACACCTCAAGGTTTAAATGGTGATTTAGAATATACAACATCATCAAAAATGATAAGAGATCCAAGATTAAAACCTGAAACAAAGGTTACTTATGGTGCAGGATATGTTCATTCTGATTATGTAAAAAATGCAGGAACATTATCAGCAACAGTAGAAAAAGGTAAAACAAATGTAGATGCTCAAATGTTCTTAGGTAAAACACGCGATGATGTAATCGGCGGTTTAAAATTAAAAGCTGGTTATAACTATCCATTAGGAAATGGTTTTACAGCAGGACCAGAAGTAGGATTACATACAAGATTAGAAAAAGTAAACAATGATGCAAAAGGTGCTTTTGCTCCAGAAATTTCAGCTGTTGCTAAATACAAACATGAATTTGATAACGGTGTAAGAGTTGGTGCAGAAGCTGGTGTTGGCGGTGCTGCTAAATTAGGTTATAACAACAGAGCAACTCACGTTGGTTCTATTGTTGAAACTTATAGAGCTGGTGCTAGTGTAGGTTACAAAGATGTAGAATTTGTAGCTGGTGGTGGTAAGGATGTTCACTTAGGTAAACATGCTACAGCTGGTATTAGATATACATTCTAAGATTTGTTTTATAAATAATTAGAATAAAAGAGATAAGGTTTAAACCTTATCTCTTTTTACATGTTATATTATTTTTATGTTTTGGAATTTAAGAAATAGTATAGATTTTTTCTTCCGTAGAAAAATTAATTTTTCACGAATAAATTATACTGAAAAAAATGAAAATAAAGCTGATTTAGGATTTTCAGATTTTGAAGTAAAACAAGAAAATTATTTGTTAAATAAATATAATTTTGAGGATTATAAAAATAATTCAACTCTTGCTAATTATTGTCAAAATCTTCATATTTTAAACTTGTTAGATAAATATTTATTAGTTAATCCAAAAGAGAGAATATCAGTATTAGATATTGGATCTAAGAATTGGTATTATGTACAAAGTGAGTATTCATATTTTAGTAAATATTGTAATGATATACAACTTGATGGGGTTGAAATAGACGCATATAGATTATATGCAAATTTTTATAATCGTTTAGAAGTTGCAAAGTATTATATGAAAGGATTATCAGGTGTTAATTATATTCCTGCTGATGTAATGAGTATAAATAAACAATATGATTATATAATATGGATTTTACCATTTGTCCTGATAGAACCTCATAGATATTGGGGGTTACCAGATAAGTATTTTAAGCCTCAAAATTTATTTGAGCATGCATATTCGTTATTAAATAAAGGTGGTAAGATGTTTATAATAAATCAAGGCGATCAAGAATTTGAAGCTCAAAAATTTATTATGAAAGATAAAAAATATCTGTCATATAAAATTGAAGCATTGTTTTACGAATATAAATATGATAGGTATTTATCTATTCTAGAAAAAGAGTAAAAATGTTAAATTGGATAAAGTATTTATTAAATAAGTTTAATACTCCTAAGTATGTTTTGCATGGTAGTTGTAAAAAATGTGGTAGGTGTTGTAGAAATATAGTATTTTTTGCATATGATAAACCAATAACAGATGAAAAAATTTACTATGATTTGAGAAATAAAAATAAACGTTTAAATTTATTCTATCCATCAGGAAAAAATGAAAGAGGAGAAATTTTATTTACTTGTAAATCCTTATTACCCAATAACCATTGTAACTATTATTTTTTTAGATCGTTATATTGTAGAAAATATCCATTAGTCAAATCAATAACCAACGGAAAATATTTAACTCCTCCAGAAGGTTGTGGTTATAGTATAGAGTTAAGTAAAAAATTTTCTGATTATATGCAATAGTGTTTGACAGAGATATAAATAATTGGTAAAATTCAGAAGTCAGTTTAATTTTAGAGGTGTTTATTATGAAATATGCAGAAGATGGGAAACAATATCACATAGATTTAAAAGAAGGTGATGTTGGAGAATATGTTATATTACCAGGGGATCCTAAAAGATGTAAAAAAATAGCAGAATATTTTGACGATGCAAGGTTAGTTGCAGATAAAAGAGAGTATGTAACATATACAGGATTCTTAGATGGAGTAATGGTAAGTGTAACATCAACAGGTATTGGTGGTCCATCAGCTGCGATTGCTTTAGAGGAATTAGTAAAAGTAGGTGCAAGAAAATTTATAAGAGTAGGAACTTGTGGTGGAATGGATATTAATGTTAAAGGTGGTGATATTGTAATTCCAACAGGTGCTATAAGAATGGAAGGCACATCAAAAGAATATGCTCCTATTGAGTTTCCAGCTGTAGCAAGTTTTGATATTGTAGAAAAATTAGTTCAAGCTGCAAAAAATGCTGATAAACCATATCATGTGGGAGTAGTTCAGTGTAAGGATTCCTTCTATGGGCAACATTCTCCAGCTTTAATGCCTGTAAATTATGAATTAATTAATAAATGGAATGCGTGGTTAAAGTTGGGATGTTTAGCATCAGAAATGGAATCAGCTGCATTATTTACAGTTGCAGCATATTTGCATGTAAAAGTTGGTTCAGTATTTTTAGTAATTGCGAATCAAGAAAGAGAAAAAGCAGGTTTAGATAATCCTGTTGTACATGATACTGATTCTGCAATAAAGACAGCAGTAGATGCAATAAGATTAATGATTGCGGAGAATAAATAATTAAGTCTTAATAATATTAAAAAGAGGAAGATTAATTTCTTCCTCTTTTTGTGTAAAAAATATTTTACATATTTTATATTAAAGGTAGTGCTTCAGAGCGAAAAAAAGGTTGTTTCTTTATTGAATGAAAAGCTTTTTGAAGAGTTATAGTTGATGCATACGGATAATAAGTTTTCAATCAATGAATTTAAATCTACTTATAAAAGGTGTTTACCCGAAAAAAAGAAAGTTGAAATAAAATCACCCAAAGAACTAATTCTGATAAAATATTGCATTTGCAAGATGCAATATATAAACTTGAGCAGAAGTAGCATACATATTAAAAGATATGGGAGAAGAAGTTCCTGAAAAAGATTTAGTTGTTTTTGAACCATTGTACATGTTTTCAGAGAAGTTGCAATTATTGAAAGAAATGACTTTTAATTTAATTTTAGAAGAACGAAATAAAATAGCAAAAAAATTAAAATAAATAATTACTTGCAAAAAAAAAATGTCCATGTATAATTAATTATACACGCGGGGGTAATTCAGTGGTAGAATGCCTCCTTGCCAAGGAGGATGTCGCGAGTTCGAGCCTCGTCTCCCGCTCCATAAAAAAAAGAAGCCTATAGGCTTCTTTTTTTTAGATGTAAATAAAACTACATATATGTAGTTAATTCATTTGACTTTTAAAATAAACTTGTCGTAATATTTTACTATATCAAGTATCGTTATCGGGAGATTTAATAAAAATGAATGGTCAACAAAATGGAATATATGATTTATTAAGAGCTTTGGAAGAATCACTAGATAAAGGATTCCCTTTATTATCAAATTATATGGTTGTTGTAAAAAGAGAAGTTGTAGAATCTCTTTTAGATAGAATTTATGCATCTTTACCTTCAGAAGTTCAAGATGCAAGAGCTTTATTAAGAAGACGAGATGAAATTCAACATGAAGCACAACAAAGAGCAGAAAAAATAATTAATGATGCACATAATGAAGCTAGTAGATTATTAAGTGAATCAGACTTATTGTTGGCTGTTCAAAAAGAAGCAGATAAAATTAAAGAACAAGTTATTGCAGATTGTGAAGAAATAAAGAGAAAAGCACTAGATGATGCAGAGGCAATAAGAATTAAAGCTCAAGATGATGCATCAAGAATTCAAGATGGAGCTTCTGTATACGCAGAACAAGTTTTAACTAATTTAGAACAAAACTTAAATCAATTACAACAAGTTGTAAAAAATGGACAAGTTCAATTAGAAAGAAGAAGAAATGAAGTTTCTTCATATCCTTCTTCACAATTAAATAATGTATATCCTGAGTCTCAAAATGTTGAGCAAAGAGAATACGCAACAAATTTTAAGATAGATTAAAAGAAGTTGGATTTTTTAATTCGGTTAACTCCTGACGAAAGTTAGGAGTTTTCTTTTATGAAAGTATTTAAAGTTTCAATGGAACGGTTTGAAAGTATTGTATTTTTTTCTTTTTTATTCTTTCTAATTTGTTTAGGTAATTCGATTTCTTTAACTATTGCCCAATTAGAATTTATTGGCTGAAATTTTTCATGCTCTGGATTACTAATATAATTCATTAATGCTCCTAGCATAGTTTCTTGAGGTAATTTTATTAATTCTTTGCCTTGAATATATCTACTCATATTAATCCCAGCAAGTAAACCAGATGCAATAGATTCTGTATAACCTTCAGTCCCAGTTATTTGTCCTGCAAAAAATAGATTCTCTCTATTTCTTGTTTGTAAGGTTGGATTTAAAATTTTAGGACTGTTGATAAAAGTATTTCTATGCATTACTCCATATCTCATAATGTTTGCATTCTCTAATCCAGGAATTAATGATATCAATTCTTTTTGAGCAGGCCATTTAAGATTTGTTTGGAATCCTACAATGTTGTATAGCGTTTTTGCAGAATTATCTTGTCTTAATTGTACAACAGCATAATTCTTTTCACCTGTTCTATCATCCACAAGTCCAACAGGTTTCATTGGACCAAATCTTAAAGTATCCACACCTCTTGATGCTAGAACTTCAACAGGAAGACAAGATTCAAAGAATTTTGCATTCTTCTCGAACTCTTTTAATTCGATTTTGGGAGCATTAATTAAGAAGTTATAGAATTTTTCATATTCTTCTTTGTTCATAGGGCAATTTATGTAAGATGCTTCCCCTTTATTGTATCTACTTGCATAAAATGCTTTGTCAAAATTAATGCTATCTTTTTCAATAATTGGTGCAATTGCATCAAAGAAATGTAAGTGCTCACTTTGAGTAAATTCTTTAATAGAATTTGCAAGTTCATCACTTGTTAAAGGTCCTGATGCAATAATTATATTTCCATTTTCTGGAATTTTTGTAATTTCTTCTTTAATAACATTAATATTGGGATTATTATTAATTAATTCTGTTACTTTATCAGCAAATCCTTCTCTATCAATTGCAAGAGCATTTCCTGCAGGAACTGCATTGTCAAAAGCTATTTGTATTAATACTCCACCTAATAGTTTCATTTCATTTTTTAATAATCCACTAGCATTTGTAATATCAGATGAACCTAAACTATTTGAACAAACAAATTCTGCATATTTATCAGTTTTATGTGCTCCTGTTGTTTTATTAGGACGCATTTCATACAAATCTACATTTATGCCTCTTTGGGCAAGTTGTAACGCTGCTTCACATCCTGCTAAACCTGCACCTATTACAATTACTTTATTATTCATTTTTACCTACTTGATTTCTTCCGTGTTCTTTAGCCCAATATAGTGCTTTGTCAGCTTTTTCAATTATATCTTGAGGTGTTTCTCCATCTTCAGGATATGTTGCAACACCTAAGCTGATTGTAACGTTACAATCTACATTATTAGGAAGTTTAAAAATATGATTAGCAACTGCGTTGCATATTCTTTCTGCATTTATTTGTGCTTCTTTTTGATCTGTATATGGAAGAATAATACTCATTTCTTCTCCGCCATATCTACACACAAAATCAGTTGCACGTGTATTTCTTTTTAAAATATGAGCAACACCTTTAAGAACTGCATCACCAGCTTGGTGTCCATATGTGTCATTAAAGTTTTTAAAGAAATCAATGTCAATAATGATTAAAGAAAATGGTTGATTATAGCGTTTTGATGTTTCAATTTGTTTTCTTAATGTATCTTGGAAATATCTATGATTATATAATTCAGTTAAACCATCAGTTGTTGCAAGTTTATATTGGTATTCAAAATCTCTAGATTTTAATAAATATTTTGCAAGATATGATACTGCAAAAGTTATAAGAATAGAAAATAATGGTAGAATTTCTGGAATCCATAAATTATAGAATTTCATAACATAATAAGAAGCCATATAATATGCTGTAGCAACTAATGTTGTTGATAAAATTGCAAAAATAGCTGATGATGATAAAAATACAATTGTAGTGATTAAAAGGATTAGTCCAATGATAATGATAGTATCAGTTGCTTGTGTAGTTTTTCTAATAAATGAATTATCTATAATATTATTTAAGTAAGTTGCATGGATTTCTACCCCTGGGTATATTTTGTCTATAGGGACACTTTTTGTATCAAATAAACTTTGTGCAGTTGTACCAACAAAAACAATTTTGTTTCTAAAATTATAATTATCAGAAATGTTTTCCCCTTTTGTTAATTTGACTATTTTGTAGAAAGGTATATTTTTGTACGTCTGTTGAGCTGGACCATACCAATTTAGAACACATTCACCTGTATTAATTAATGGGATATTTAATTTATTGGATATAAGTTTTGATTTTTTATCAATTGTGTAATTTTTTATATATTCATTATTTTTGATGTTATTACCAACGATTAATGATAAATATGGATAATATTCGTTTTTATACATTGCAAAAGAAGGTGCAGTTCTAATAATTCCGTCGTTAGAACGGTTAATGTTTATCATTCCAACTTTTGTCGAGTTGTTTAATAGTTGTGGAATTATAGCTCTACAGTTCGAGAAATCAAAAGTCTTTTTAATATTAATATTTTTGGCTTTAATATCTACATTAGCTTTCATTTTATCAGGAAGATTGATAGGTTTTCTTAAATCAAAAGATTCATTATCAAAATTTATACCTGTATAAATGTTATTATATTTCCCCATTGTATTAGCTAAAAGATTATCTGATGCTAAATCATTTTTAAATGATTTAATAAACATAAGATCAAAAATAATAGCTTTAGGATTATCTTTTTCAATTAAATTTATAATATCAGCATAAACTTTTCTTGAAATTGGCCATTCCCCGTAATGCTCAAGAATATATTCATAACTTGCATCATCTATTGCAAGGATTACAATATCTTTATTGGGTTTAAGATGTCTATGCTTAACTAGTAATGATTGTCTATAATCAAAAGATTTGTTTTCTGCATCGTTAAAGAAGTTAAGAATTAATTTATTATTTGATGCGAATATGACAATAAAAATTATAGAAATAGTTATAAGAAAATAAGCAATATAATCTATAATTTTATTATTAATATTAATTTTCATAAAACACTCCTAACTTTCAGCCGAAGAAAGATTGAGTTTAATATTTTTAGATAAGAAATTTTTTAACAGGAATTTTTGCTCAAGAATTAAATTATTGAGTTTCAATAGTTCTGTTGTATGTGATAAATCATCAGGATATCTAAGATATTTCAATAAACATTCTTCGTGTAAGTTCATTTTTCACCTATTATAATATACAATCTATTATAATAATAATGTTTATTATAATAATCTTCATCCAACAAAAGTTGAGTGTTTTATCTAACTAAAGTATGAAATAGTTTGCTTGTGGTAATTTTTTTATTATTTTTTATTGTTAACAGTGCTTTATTTGTATAAAAGTTAAAATATTAAAAATGTAACGAAATGTAAAATCTTATTTCGGTTTAAAAACAAGGTATGATAAGCTTTTTCGTCTAATTATAGTGTTAAATGCTTTCTTTCTTTTTGCAATTATTTGTAAATATTTTTTTTTATATAAATATATAAAGTTTTGTGTGTTCAATTTATATGGTTAAAAAATATTAGTTTTGTGTAATAAAGGAGGTTCTATGTCCTTGAATTCTATTTCCCCGGTACAAGTAAGTCGTTTATATTCTACAAATTATAAGAATTCTCAAGCAGTTAATTCTGATAATAATGTAGCAACATTAGAAAGAACTCCTCTACAAGATACTGTTTCATTTAGATCAAGAAAAAATATAGAACCTAATAATGAAAATGTTGTTAAAGAAAAAAAATCAGGCTTCTTCAAGAAAGCAGCAGTAGCAACAGCATCTGCTGTCCTTCCAGGTCTAGGTCAAGCAATCAATGGACAATGGGGTAAAGCTGCATTTTATGCGCTTGGCGCACCTCTTTTAGCTACAGCAGCCTTTTTAGTAAATCCTATAGCAGGTATTGCAATTGGTTCTTGCTTAGAAATTGCGAATGTTGTAAGTGCTTATAGAAATGCATAAGAATATATTTCTTAATTAAGATGAATAGAAGTGTGTGTTTGATTAGTTAATAAATGGAGGTGTTTTATGGTATCAATTTCAACTGGACGTGTTGGAGGTATGACAAAAGATGGTATTCTATGGGATGGATATCTAATAAATAAAAAAAATAATACTTCAAATGTTGCGCAAGTAGTCTCTGATTTGCGAAATGCAGGAGTTGCAGTTCCAATCATGCCTATAAAATTTTCTCCAAATAAAACATTAAATACAGATACTTTTGTTTCAACAAGAAATTCAACAAGTACACCAGTAGCTAAATTGGTATCTGACTTGAGAGAAGCAGGAGTTGCAGTTCCTATGATTCCAATAAAGTGTGTTCCAAAATCATAAATTAATATTTTGTATTTTCTATTTGTAAGGTGGGTAAAGCGAATGTTTTCCCACCTTTTATATATTTAAGAGTTAAGTTTATTCTTCTAAAAAAAATAATTATTTAGTATTTATGTTGGTTAATAATTTTCTAAAGAAATATTACGAATTATAAAATATTATTAAATCCCCCTGTTGACTATGAATTATGTTTATAATACGATTACAATGCTATATTGAAAGTTGTAGCCGATAAAAATAGCTAAATTTTTTTTATAGTGGGTTGGATGCAGGTCCAATTCTGAGTTACAAGATGAAAAAGGAATGAATAATGGCAAACACAGCAAAAAGACAAAGAATTAGAGTTTGTTTAAAGGCATACGAACACAAATTAGTTGATTTATCAGCTGAAAAAATCGTTGAAACAGCAAAAAGAACAGACGCTAAAGTAGCTGGTCCAATTCCTTTGCCTACAAAGAGACGTATTTATTGTGTACTACGTTCACCACACGTTGATAAAAAATCTCGTGAGCACTTTGAAATCAGAACACACAAGAGAATTATCGACATATATGAACCAACACAACAAACTACTGAAGAATTAAGCAGATTAGATTTGCCTGCTGGTGTTGATATCGAAGTAAAATTATAAGAATCAACAAACGAAACTCAGTTTTTTGAAAACTTAATAGCATTATGCAGATAATGTGAACTACGACGTCAAAAGAAGGCGGAAGGTGAAAACCCTTAAAGGTATTGGTAGCGCTCGCAAGAAAGAAAGGCATATATAATAGGTTAGGTCATAAAGATGTGACCTGTTGTAATGTCGGAAAGGAAAAACAAATGACACTAGGTGTAATTGGAAAGAAATTAGGTATGACTCAAATCTTTGATGAACAAGGTTTGGTAATTCCTGTTACAGTAATCAAGGTAGATCCAATAGTTGTTACACAAGTAAAAACTACTGAGACTGATGGATATAACGCAATTCAAGTAGGTACAATTGCAGCAAAAGAAAAACACTTAACAAAAGCTCAAATAGGTCATTTCAAGAAAAATGATTTAAGCAATTACAGACACTTACAAGAATTTAGAGTAGATAATCCAGAAGATTATAAAGTAGGTCAAGAAATTGAATTATCAGTATTATCAGATGTTCAAAAAGTTGACGTAGTTGGACACTCAATAGGTAAAGGTTTCCAAGGTACAGTAAAAAGATGGAACTTTGGAAGAGGACCTATGGGCCACGGTTCAAAGAATCACAGAGAACCAGGTTCAATTGGTGCTGGTACAACTCCAAGCCGTGTAATCAAAGGTAAGAGAATGGCTGGCAACATGGGTAACGAAAGAGTTACAATCACAAAATTAAAATTAGTTAAAGTTGATTCAGAAAACAATCTAGTTTTAATTAAAGGATCAGTTCCAGGATGTGAAGGAAGATTAGTAACAATCACTCCGTCAAGAACAAAATGGAACTAACGAATTTTGCGTAGAGTGACGGCACGTAGTGTCTAACTCGAAGTAGCGTGAAGCAAAGCGAATGAAAGTTTTGCGTAAGCTAAACGGAATGAGTGACTGCGGAACGTGAAGCAATAATTCGGAAGACCTGACAAGAGTAAGTCATAAAAATTCTCGGCTGGTCTTGCCATATAAAGCGAAAGCAAGCGGTAAGCAGTTTAAACGGAAAGTAATATTAATAAGGAAAAACAAACAATGTCAAAACAAATATTAAGTACAAATGGTGAAAAGTTAGGTGAAATTACTTTAAACGAAGCAGTTTTTGGTGTAGAACCTAATTTACACGTAATGCATTTAGCGTTAAGAAGACAATTAAATAATGCTCGTCAAGGCTCAGCAAATTGTAAAACAAGAGCTGAAGTATCAGGTGGCGGAAGAAAACCTTGGAAACAAAAAGGAACTGGTAGAGCAAGAGCTGGTTCAACAAGATCTCCATTGTTTGCAGGTGGTGGTGTAATCTTTGGACCAAAACCAAGAAACTACGACTTAGCAATGCCACAAAAAGCTAGAAAGTTAGCATTAAGATCAGCTTTGTCTGCAAGAGAAGCTCAATTAGTAATAGTAAAAGATTTCTCAGCTATTACAGAGCCAAAAACAAAATTGTTAACTTCTTCATTAAAATCATTACAAGTATCAGGTAAAGTTCTTTTAATTGCAGATACAACAAAAGAAGAAAATAAAAATTTACTATTAGCAGGACGTAATATTCCAACATTAAAAATGATATTACCATCTAACCTAAACGTAAAAGATTTATTAGAAGCTGATTTTGTAGTAGTTACTGAATCTGCAATTAATGATATAACAGAAAGGTTACAATAATGAGCAGCAAAGAAAGATTATATGAAATAATAAAGAAGCCAATCATTACAGAAAAATCAATGATGGCAACAACAATGGGACAATATACATTCGAAGTATTGGAAGATGCAACAAAGATTGAAATTGCTCAAGCAGTTGAATTAGCATTTCCAGGCAGAAAAGTTAAAAAAGTAAGAACTGTATATATGCCTTCACATTCAAAAAGAATGGGTTACAAATTTGGTAGAACAGATTCAAGCAGAAAAGCAATCGTAACTATCGAAGGTGATCCAATTGAAGAATTAGTTGGAGCATAATAACTCAAACTAATAAAGTTAAGTACACAAGCAGTCGAGGCAATAAGGGAAACCTGAACAAGTAAGACTGAAGCCAATATAATAGGAGAAAATAAAATGGCAATTCGTAAAATTAATCCGACATCTCCGGGACAAAGAGGTATGACAATGAGTGATTATCAAGAAATCACTACATCAACTCCTGAAAAATCATTATTAAAACCATTAAAGAAAACAGCTGGTAGAAATAATACAGGTAGAATTACATGTCGTCATAAAGGTGGCGGTGTAAAAAGAGCCTATCGTATAATTGATTTCAAAAGAGAAAAATTTGGCGTACCTGCAACAGTAAAAACTGTAGAATACGATCCAAACAGAAATGTAAGAATATCATTAGTATTTTATGCAGATGGTGAAAAGAGATATATCTTAACACCAGAAGGATTAAATGTTGGTGATGTAATCGTATCAGGTCCTGATGCAGAAATTCAAACAGGAAATGCACTTCCATTAGATTTAATTCCATTAGGTACAATAGTACATAATATCGAATTAATTCCAGGTAGAGGTGGAAAAATGGTAAGATCTGCTGGTAATGCAGCTCAAGTAATGGCAAAAGAAGGCAATTACGTAACAGTAAAATTACCATCAGGCGAAATGAGAATGGTAAGAAAAGAATGTATGGCAACAATCGGAACATTAGGAAATGCTGAATTCAAAAACTTATCAATCGGAAAAGCTGGTAGAAAAAGATATATGGGCATCCGTCCAACAGTACGTGGTGTAACAATGAACCCTTGCGATCACCCACACGGTGGTGGTGAAGGTAAAACAGGTCCAGGGGGACATCCAAAAACTCCTTGGGGTAAACCAGCATTGGGTTACAAAACTCGTAAGAAAAATAAAGCATCTAATAAATTAATTGTTAGATCTCGTAAGAAATAATAAGCAAATATAAAACATAAAGGAGAAATTAATGGCACGTTCATTAAAAAAAGGCCCATACGTAGAAGAATCATTACAAAAGAAAATTGCCAATATGAATGCTAATTCTGAAAAGAAAGTAATCAAAACTTGGTCAAGAGCATCAATGATTGTTCCAGATATGTTAGGTCATACAATAGCTGTTCACAACGGGAAAACTCACGTTCCTGTATATGTAACAGAACAAATGATTGGTCATAAGTTAGGCGAATTTGCACCTACAAGAATGTACAAAGGTCACGCTGATACAGCCAAGAGAAAATAACAAGAAAAAAATAAGGGAAAAATAAAAATGGAAGCAAAAGCAAGACAAACAGATATAAAAATGACTGCTAGAAAACTTCGTAGAGTAATCAACGAAGTAAGAGGTAAAGCGGTTAAAGAAGCTCGTACAATGTTACGTTTTATGCCTTATTTTGCAGCAAAAGTAGTAGAAAAAAACTTAGTAGCTGCAGTTGCTAATGCACGTGAAAAATACGGTGTAGATGAAGATTCATTAAAGATTTCAGAAATCTATGCAGATGAAAGTGCAACATACAAAAGAGGTAAACCAAGAGCTCAAGGACGTATTTATAGAAGATTAAAACGTACTTCTCACCTCACAGTAGTAGTTAGTGATACAACAAAATAGGAAATATAAAAATGGGACAAAAAACACATCCAACCGGATTTAGAGTAGGTATAATCAAACCTTGGTTAAGTACTTGGTACGCTAAAGTTAAAGATTATGCAGTATTTGTAGCAGAAGATGCTAAAATTAGAAAATTTGTAAAGAAAAAATTGTACGCAGCAGGTGTTTCAAGAATCTTAATAGATAGAAAAGCATCAAGTACAACAATAACAGTAGTTACCGCAAAACCTGGTATCGTAGTAGGTAGAGGTGGTCAAGGTATAGATGAACTAAGACAAGAAGTTTCAAAATATATCGGAAGACAAGTAATTATTAATGTAGTTGAAGTAGCAAGAATTGATTTAGATTCACAATTAGTGGCAGAATCAATTGCACAACAACTAGAAAAACGTATCGCATTCAGACGTGCAATGAAACAAGCAATGCAAAGAACAATGAGAGCCGGCGCTCAAGGTATCAAAGTTATGGTATCAGGACGTTTAGGTGGAGCAGAAATTGCTCGTTCAGAATGGGCAAAAGAAGGCCGTATTCCATTACAAACATTAAGAGCTGATGTTGATTATGGTTTCACAGAAGCTGATACAATAATGGGTAAAATCGGTGTTAAGGTTTGGATTTTCAAAGGTGATTTAATGCCAGGCGAAAAAGCAGACCAAAATGTTAAATCAAAAAATACAAAAGATTCAGCAGAAAAATTCAATAAGCGTTCAAGACGCTCAAAATCTGCAGAAGTTAGCAGTAAATAATGACAGGAGTAATATAAAATGTTAATGCCTAAAAAAACAAAATACCGCAAAATGATGAAAGGTAGAATGAAAGGTACTGAAACAAGAGGTACACAATTCGAATTCGGTCGTTATGCACTAAAAGCTCTTGAACCAGGCTGGATTACAAGCCGCCAAATCGAAGCAGCAAGACGTGCTATGACTCGTGAAATCAAACGTGGTGGTAATGTTTGGATTAAAATATTCCCTGATAAACCAATTACAGCAAAACCAGCTGAAACTCGTATGGGTTCAGGTAAAGGTAATGTTGAATACTGGGTAGCAGTGGTTAAACCAAACAGATTATTATTTGAATTAGATTATTTTGATAGAAATACTGCAATTCGAGCATTAGAATTAGCAGCACAAAAATTACCTATCAAAGTAAAAGTTGTTGAAAAAGAACAAGTTAAATAAGGATAAAAAGTAATGAAATTACAAGATATGCGTGAAAAAACTATCGAAGAACTTAAAGACGTAGTTGTTGATTTCAAAAAGCAATTATTTGATCTAAGATTAAAAAAATCTATGAACAAATTAGAAGATCCTTCACTAATTGCAAAGACAAGACACTACATCTCACAAGCTAAGACAGTTATTAGAGAAAAAGAAAAAGAGGTAGAAAATGCCTAAGAAAGAAAGACAAGGAATCGTAATAAGCGATAAAATGGATAAGACAATAGTTGTAAAAGTTGCATCTTATGATCCACATCCAAAATACAAAAAAATTATTGAAACAAATAAAAACTACAAGGCACATGACGAAAACAACGAATGCGGAGTAGGCGATATCGTAAGAATCGTTGAATCAAAACCTTTATCAGGTGGCAAACGTTGGTCACTTCTTGAAGTTGTAGAAAAAGCAAAATAGAGGTATAGATGTATGGAGGGCTTGGGTATAACCTAAGAATCCATCCTTCCAATCTTCTAAAAGTAATAAAGGAAAGTAGAAAATGATACAACAAGAAACTAGATTAACAGTAGCAGATAATACAGGTGCAAAAGAATTATTAGTTATCCGTGTAATGGGTAGCTCAAATAAGAAATTTGCATCAGTAGGTGATGTTGTTATCGCAACAGTTAAGGATGCTACTCCGAATATGGCTGTTAAAAAATCTGAAGTTGTAAGAGCCGTTATCGTAAGAACAAAACACGATATCTCTCGTGCTGACGGATCTGTAATCAGATTTGATGATAATGCAGCTGTTGTTATAAACAAAGATGGCAACCCACGTGGAACACGTGTTTTCGGACCAGTTGCTCGTGAGTTAAGAGACAATAACTTTATGAAAATTGTTTCTCTAGCGCCAGAGGTAATATAGTAGGAGCCAATGATGAAAGATAAAAATAAAAAGTCTTTACATGTTAAAACCGGCGATAGAGTAATCGTTACAGCTGGTAAAGACAAGGGTAAAATCGGAAACGTAAAAAAATCAATTCCTTCAGATAAAAAAGTTATCGTTGAAGGAGCAAATATGGTAACTAAGGCACAAAAACCAAACCCAATGGCAGGAATTCAAGGTGGTTTAGTTAAAATGGAAGCTCCATTAGATTCTTCAAATGTAATGGTAGTTTGCCCTAGTTGTGAAAAACCAACCAAAATCAAACATGAAGTAAAAGACGGTAAAAAAGTTCGTGTTTGTAAAAAATGTGGTGAACAGTTAGATGTTTAATGTGTTAGCGAAGGCGAAACGACATTAATATCATCTTTGTAAAGAGGAAAAATAAAAATGACAAAAACAATTAGTTTAAAGAAAAAATATGAATCAGAAGTAAAAGCTGCAATGAAAGAAAAGTTCGGCTATGAAAATGATATGATGATTCCTAAGCTACACAAAATTGTTTTAAATATGGGTGTAGGGGAAGCATCACACAACTCTAAAATTGCAGAAGCAATTGAAGCTCAATTAACAAAAATAGCTGGTCAAAAAGCAGTTGTTACAAAAGCAAAAAAATCAATTGCATCATACAAATTAAGAGAAGGAATGCCAGTTGGTGCAATGGTTACATTACGTGGTGAAAGAATGTATGATTTCTTACAAAAGTTAATCTGCGTAGTTCTTCCTCGTATTCGTGACTTCAGAGGTATCAGCGCAAAAAGTTTTGACGGTCGTGGTAATTACACATTAGGTTTAAAAGAACAATCTTTATTCCCAGAAATTACTTACGAAGAAGTTGATTTAGTAAAAGGTATGAACGTATCAATAATTACAACTGCTAACACAGATGATGAAGCAAGAGAATTATTAAGATTAATCGGTATGCCTTTTAAAGGAATGAACAAGTAATAATTACTAAAACATAAAGGAGAAAATCGTGGCTAAAAAAGCGATGATAAATAAAGAAAGAACCAGAGAAATGTTAGCAGCAAAAGGAAAATATCCTAAAACAAGACTACACAACAGATGTAGTATTTGCGGTCGTCCTCACGGTTTCCACAGAGATTTCGGTCTTTGCAGAATCTGCTTAAGAAAAATGGCACACCAAGGATTATTACCTGGCGTTACTAAAGCTAGCTGGTAGTAGTATTCTTTATTTTAAACAAACAACATTTAAAAGAGTAACGAAAGTTACTCTTTTTGTGTAGGAAGAGATTTATATTTGACTTTATATAGTATATCGATTATTTATTTCCTTAACAACTTGTAATCAAAAGGTTGTAAGTCTTTTTTGTTTATTATAAAATTATTATGTTGACTGCCGAAGCACGCTTTTTAATGAGCAACAATTAATTCGGTAAGAACGAGTACTAGGATACTGCAAGGTTTAACTTTGTAAGTCCGCAAGAGAAAAGGAAATAAATATGAACACAGATCCAATAGCAGATATGCTAACAAGAATTAGAAATGCTAACGTTGTTTCTCACGAAACAGTTTCTATGCCTCTTTCTAAATTAAAACTTTCTGTTGCTGAATTATTAAAAAGCGAAGGATTCATCGCTGGTTATTCAGTTAAAGAAGAAGGTAAGTTCAAATCTTTAGTTATCGAATTAAAATACGATGAAAAAGGCAAACCTGTTATTACTAACCTTCAAAGAGTTTCTAAACCAGGTTTAAGAACTTATTGTAAAGCTAAAAACTTACCACAAGTATTTGGTGGTTTAGGTATTTCTATCGTTTCAACTAGCAAAGGCTTATTAACAGATAGAAAAGCTCGTAAAGAAAACTTAGGCGGCGAAATCCTTTGTAATGTTTGGTAGTTGAATTTTGCGTAGGCTGACTGAACACAGTGAAGTAATAATTTAAGTGCTACCACAAGTTAGGTTGTGTATAAGAACTTTACGAAAAAATTTAAGTAAATACAAAAGTGGTGCAATTGACAGAAAACCCACTTAGAAATAAAGGAGAAAATAATATGTCACGTATTGGTAAAAAACCTATCGAAATACCTTCAGGTGTTGAAGTTAAAATCGATGGTCAATTAGTAACAGTAAAAGGACCTAAAGGTACTGAATCTGTTAATGTAAGAGAAGAA
Organism: uncultured bacterium; assembly: GCA_949294335.1. Classification (GTDB taxonomy): domain Bacteria; phylum Cyanobacteriota; class Vampirovibrionia; order Gastranaerophilales; family Gastranaerophilaceae; genus UMGS1585. Next base: position 60,821 of record CASFGO010000006.1, read on the forward strand.
ATTAAAATTTCTGTAGTTGATAATCATATCATTTTAGAACCAACTAATGATGAAAGAAAAACTAATGCATTACATGGTCTTTCAAGAACATTAGTTGCAAACGCTGTTGAAGGTGTAAGTAAAGGTTTCGAAAAGAAATTAGAAATTCAAGGTGTTGGTTACCGTGCTAATATGGAAGGAACTAAACTTAATATGGCTTTAGGTTACTCTCACCCTGTAATCGTTGAACCACCAGCTGGTATTACTATTACTGTTGATAAAAACGTTAACATAACAGTAAGTGGTTCTAATAAACAAATGGTTGGTGACGTTGCAGCTGCTATCAGAAGCAAAAGACCTCCTGAAGTTTATAAAGGAAAAGGTGTTCGCTACGAAGGTGAATACATCAGAAGAAAAGCTGGTAAAGCCGGTAAAAAATAGTGAGATACTATTATTAATAAAATTAATAATGTTAAAAATAAGCCCATATAAACCCTTAATTAGTTGTTAAGAAGGTTTGGGTTAAGGAGAAAAGAAAATGATTAAACAAGAAACTAGAAAACCTAGAGTACAAAAAAGACATAGATCTATCAGATTAAATATTTCTGGAGATGCTGAATATCCAAGATTAGCAGTTTACAGAAGTACAAAACATATCTATGCTCAATTAATTGATGATGTTAAACATGTAACTTTAGCATCTGCTTCATCTAATGATAAAGACTTACGTGAAAAATTATCACACGGTGGTAATATTGAAGCTGCAAAAGTTGTTGGTGAAGCTATTGCTAAAAAAGCTTTAAAAGCTGGAGTTAAAGGTGTTGTATTTGACAGAGGTGGTTTCCTTTATCACGGAAGAATACAAGCTCTTGCAGATGCGGCTAGAGAAGCTGGTTTAGAATTCTAATTTTAAACTTAATAAAACAACTAGGTGGTATCCTTCCTTTAGGATTCCACCTTTTTTGTTTTATATGTACTAGTTATTATTCCATTTTCATATGTCGTTTGTGTATTCAACTCTAAAGATATTGTTTTATTGATGTTCTCAAATAGTTTTATACCTTCTCCTAATATGATAGGAAGAGTATTAATAGTTATTTCATCAATTAAATCTTCTTTTAAAAACGATTGTATTGTTTTTGCACCATCAATATAAAGATTTTTGTATCCTTTTGTTTGTATATTTTGAAGTATTGTTTTCAAATCACCATTAATTATTTCCACGCTATCTTGTAGATTAATAGGGATATTTTTTAATGTTGTACTTAGTACAAATACTTGTTTATTGTATGGATATGGTTTGTATTTGAGAGCTTTTTCAAATGTTAATCGTCCTATTATGAAAGCATCTATTTGATTTAAAAATTTGCTATATCCATAATCTATTTTAGTGGGATTTGGCATATTTAGCCAACTTGTTGAACCGTCCTTGGATGCGATAAATCCATCAAGGCTCTGTGCGACGAACACATAATTTGCCATTAAATAAAAATCCTCGTTAAGTAAATATATTTAATTATAACATGTTTTTTTCTTTTTTAAAGTGTATAACTAACAAAAAAAATACCGATTTTTTTAATCGGTATTTTTAATCAATATTTATTAAATTCTTAAACTGAAGCAGTTGCTTTCTTTTGAACAGAAGCACCTGGAATAGATTGCCAATTTGCAGCCATAATCTTTTTGAAAGATTTAAGAGCTGTATCTTCTAATTCACCTAATTCTTCAGCAGCCATAATTAATTCTCTTAATGGTAATAATGCTCTTTGATCTCTAAGAACACCAAGAGCTGCTGCTGCACCTGCTCTAACTAATTCATTTTCTGATTGGTTTTTCATAACATCAATTAATGCTGGAACAGCTTTAGTATCATTTAATTTTCCTAAAGATGTTACTGCATAAATTCTTACGTTAACCCATTCATCATAAAGCATATTAATAATTTTATCTACTGCTTTTTTATCACCAATTTCGCCTAATGCTCTTGTTGCATCACAACGTACATTTACTTTTTCGTGGTCTAAGGAGCCAATTAAAGCATCTGTTGCAACATCACCAATTTCAATTAAAGCATCTGTTGCAGTAATACAAACTTGAGGGTTTTCATCATTTAATGCTTCTACAAGTGGTTCTACAACAATTTTGCCACCTAAACGACCTAATGCACGAGCTGCACGAACTCTTACATCAACATTTCTATCTTCTCTTAAAGATTCAATTAAAAATTCAGTTGCTTTAGTATCACCCAATTCTCCCAAAGCTCTAGCTGCATATAAACGAACTGAGCCATTTTTGTCGTTTCTTAATACATCAATTAAAGGCTCAACTGCTTTTGAATCTCCTAATTCACCTAAGATTCTTGCAGCATTATATCTAACTTTTTCAGAACTACTAGTTTTTAAGTCTGATAATAATTCGTCAAAAGATTTTTTGCTTTGTTTTTTCTTACCGATAACTGATATTGTCATTACTAACCTCCGACATATAAACTTTCAATTTCTTCACACTCTTATATAAAAATAATATGTTTAAAATAATTGCTTTTTTTTCTTTGGTTTATTAAGTTTTTTTTACAATTCCTTTTTCTTTTATGATAAAGGGTAAAAACTACACTTTATTTTTATGTGTACTAATAATATACCATATCTTTTTTTTATATTCATAATCTGGACAAAAAAAAAATAAAAATTTTAAGTTTTTTTAAAATATAATTCTAAAATTCAGTTATAGCTTAATTTTATTTGTAATCTTTTTAAAAATATATTACTTACTAGGGATAGTAATAATAAATTTGCTACCTTTATTTACCTTACTTTTTACTTCAATTTTTCCGTTATGTTTAGATATAATTTTTGATGATATTGCTAATCCTAATCCTGTACCAACACCAACCCCTTTTGTAGTGTATCCTGCCATAAATATTTTGTTTGTATCTTTTATTCCGCATCCACTATCTTCTATTGTAATGGTTAGATTGCTAGCTTTATATTCTGTTGTAATTGTTATAATTCCTTCTTCTTTTATTGCTTGACATGCATTTATTAAAATATTCATGAATACTTGGTTTAGCATATTAGGATAGCATTTTATCATAGGAATATTTCCATATTGTTTTATAATTTGAATTCTTCTTTTTGTTTCGTGTCTAATTAAATCAAGTGTTAAATCAAGTTCTTTATTTATATCTGCTTCTTGTAATTCAGCTTCATCAAGTCTTACGAATTTTTTTAGTGATATTACTAAATGATTTATTCTTTGTATGGCTTCTTTGTCTGTAGAATTTATGTCTTTTAAAATCTCTGCAATTTTTTCATTTTCAATTTTATCAATTAATTTTGTAAATATTTCATTGTTTGATTTAATTGAAGCAACAGGAGTGTTAATTTCATGCGCAACTCCTGCGATTAATTGACCTAATGATGCCATTTTTTCTGAATTTATAAGTTGTATTTGTGTATCTTTTAATTCTTTTAAGGTGTTTTTTAATTCTTTAACTGTTTCTATATTCTTTTTATAAAGGTTTGCGTGTACAATTGCTGTTCCTAATTGCGAAGAAATATTTTCCAGTATATCTAATTCTTCCCTTAGTTCTCTTTTTTGCCTTGATAATATAACAACTATTCCTAGCATTTCTGTCATATGAAAAATAGGTACTATTATTCGTTGAATAGCTTCTTTTAATGGTTCTGCATCAATATGTTCTTTAACACATCTTGAATATGATATTTTGTTTGATTTCAACTGTTTAATAATATTTGCATCAAAATAAATTTCTGTACCTATATTTTTTCTATTAGTAGATTGTACAATTTTAAATTTTTTATTTTCATATATGGCATAGTATGCGTTGAAAGCACCAAACATAAAAGATAATTCTTTAAGTGTAGGTTTAACAATACTTGATAAATCTATTGATTTATTAATAATATTTGAGATTTTATTAGTTAATGCCATCTTTATAGCTTGTGATTGAGCTTTTTCTTTAATATGTTGTAAATCATTATTTTCACTAATAAGACAATTATTTTGATTTTGTAGTAGTTTATATTTTGATTCTAATTTTTCGTATTGTATGTATGATGTTACATCAGTGAAAAATATTATAGTATACTTATTTCTTTTAATTGCATTAATATCATAATAAGAAAATTCGTTTTGTTTATGTTGGTATGAAATGTGAGCTGCAAAATTTTCTTTTGATCTTACTGCCTGAATAATAGGTGATAAAATTTCTCTATCTTCAGAATTTAGTGGACATATATCATAATTGATTTTGTGAAGAAAATTTTTCAATGTTTTAAAATCTTGAAAACAACGATTAAAAACATTATTTTTATATATAAGTTCAATTTCATTGTTTACAATAAGTACAGGGTTATTAAATTTATTAAAAAGCTCAAACTTCTTCATTAGTTTATTATATCCTTCTTTTGTAAACGATTGCAAATAAAAATTTACATCTTGAAATATTTTGGCTCAATTTAAAAGATTTATGTTACATTAGTAAATGTCAAAAGAAATGGGATTAGAAATAGGAGATTCTAATGGCGGAGTATTTAAGTAAGGAAGAGATTAAGCAGTGGAGAAGTTCTTTAGAAAAAATTACATTAGAAGAGTATGCTGCTAGATTAGGAAAAGTTGTTGCAGAGTCAAGACCAACTAATGATCTTGTTGATATTGTAATGAGTGGTGACAGCTCTTCTACTACTGAAAAATATAAAAATCAAAGAAATGAGAAGTTATCAAATATTGCAGAACGTGCATTTGAAAGAGAAAGACAATTATCACATACGCCATTTTCTTTTAAAGCGCCTGTAGAAGAACCTAAAAAAGTTCAAGAGGTAAAACAATCATTAGAAGCTAAGTCTTCTAATGAAGTTGTTGATAAAATTTTAAAACGTCAAGAAAAAGATAATATTGAAAATAATAATTTAAAAGAAGAAGTAAATATTGTTTTAAAGAAAAATTTGACAGATAGAGAACAAATAGTATTTGATTATTTCTTAAATAACAGAAATAAAACGGTCTATGCTAAAGATTTAGCGGCATTATTAAGTTTGCCAAGAGATTATATATATAAGTATATTAAAAATTTAAGAGCTAAAATTGAAGGTGATAAACTTAAAAATGCTGACAGAGGCGGTTTTATTCTTTCTGATTAAGTAGGTAGTTAATGATTAATACTAAAATTTTAGATTTTATTTTAAAATCAGCTCATAATCTTTCTGTATTGAATTGTTCAAGTAATTTTGAATATATTACAGATTTAATTGAGCTGATTTTAACTAAACAATTTTGTGAATCTGATATTAGTTTAGGTATAGTCTATTTAAAGAAAATATCTGATAAGAATTTTTTAATTATCGATGGTAAAAGAAGAATTTTAGCTTTAATTCTTTTAATAAAAGCAATTGCAGTTTATTATAGCGATAGTTCAAAAGATTATACTTTTGATGAAATTCAAATTCATGATGATTGTTTAAAAATATTATCTAATATCAATTTGAAATTGTTCGGTTTAGAAAGAACAATATACGATAAAATATATAACAATGAACCTATATCATATAATGAAAAACAAACAGAAATATATCGAACATTAACTTTATTTATTGATTATTTGAAACAATCAGAAATAGATATTGTTAGTTTTCTTGATATGATTAATTCTCTGTCCGTAAAAATTGTTTTTCTTGATGAAGATACTGATGAAAGAGAAATATTTTATATTTTAAATAAAGATTTAAGAAATTTAAAACAATTATTATTGATTAAATCTTATTTAACAGATATTAATCATGGTGAATTGGTAAATGATTTATATTATTTGTTTAATTATAAAGAAGAGATATTTATTTCATTTTTCAAGGCTTATTTAGCCTCTAAATTTAATAGAGTTATATCAGATGATAATTCTGTGTATGATTATTTTGTAAAATATATTGGTACTATAAATAAATATCAAAATTTTGATGATATAGCTTCATCTATGATGAAAACCGCAAAATTATATAGGAATATGTATCACGCAGAATTTGTTGATGCTGAAATAAGAAATATGTTTATAAAAATTATTGCAAACAATGGTAGAGATACATATTCTTATTTATTGGAGTTGTATGAAGATTATGAAAATAAGTATTTGTCAAAAGAAACATTCCTTGAAGTTTGTAATATAGTTAATACTTATGCTTGGGAGAGAACTAAAAAAGCCGCTTTTTCAAATGAAAATTTTGATTTTGCTAAAATGACACAAGAACTAAATAATGTTATTTATAATGAAAATCAAGATAATAAACATATGAATAAGCGAACTATTAGTAACTTAGAAAATGAAGAGTTAAATTAATTCTTATAAATTAAAGTCACCATTTTTCTTAATATGTTCAACAAGTCCCCCATCATTTAATAATTTAATCATAACAGGTGGTAAAGGTTCAATTTGTGTAATTGTTCCTTTGGTTATATTGTTTAAAATACCTTTTTCTATATCTAAATCAAGTTCATCACCTGCGTCAATGCCATCTGTATCACATTCTATTGCTAATAAACCAATATTAATAGCATTTCTATAAAAAATTCTTGCAAATGATTTAGCTAAAACAGCTCCAACTCCTGCTAATTTAATAATTTGAGGTGCATGTTCCCTTGATGAGCCAAGTCCAAAATTATTTCCAGCAACGACAAAATCTCCTTTTTTCATTGATGATGCAAAATTTGGATCTGCATCTTCAAGTACGTGTTTTGCAAACTCTGGCAGATTTGATCTTAAGTGAAATAATCTTCCTGGTGCTATATGATCTGTTGAAATATTATCTCCAAATTTAAATGCGTTGCCTTTCATAATTTCTCCTTTTAGTGTCCACCTTTTAGGATTTGTAAATTTCTTGTTTCAGAGATTTCGTGACGAGCATCTCTTATTTTTTGTCTGTTTTCATCAGATAAACTTAATCCATTACATAATCTATCAATAAAACCTGTATTTAATTTTACTGCTTTATCTAATGCGCCTAGTTCTTCTAATACTTCTTTTATTTCAGAAAATTTATATCCAAAAGAATGTTTTGATTGATAAACCATTGTTTCTCCAGATTCTGAACTTATTGGTTCACCGCCTAATTCAAAATGGAGTTTAAATATTGATTTCAAGTCTTGTAATTCGGATTGCATTGTTTGAATACTTTGTTGGATTCTTAAGAAGCGTTCAAATAAATAATCAATATTTTCAAGTTGTTTAGTTTGCCAATCATATTTTTGTAAATATAATTTTTTTAATTTAGGATAAGCTAGTGCTAGTCCCATTGCATCAGCCATTGCTCTATGGTGATTTTCAAGTTCTACATGAAATTTTTCAGTAAGTGCAGCAAGTCCATGTGATTCTAAGTCTGGACAAATTTCTTTAAACATTTGTTGAGAATCAATTCTTTCATTTTCAAATTTCTTTTTAAAAACTCTTTTGCAAGCTTCATTTAAAAATGAATAGTCAAAAATAGCGTTATGTGCAACAATAGGCGCATCACCTATGAATTCAAGGATTTCTCCTAGTATTTCACTTTCTTTTGGTGCATCAGCAACCATATCTTCTGTTATTCCATGTATTGCAATACTAGATTTTCTAATATGTTGTTCTGGATTAATAAGAGTTTGGTACGTATCTTTAATTTTACCATTTTCTAATCTAACTGCAGCAAATTCTATAATTCTTTCTTTTGTATAATCTAGGCCTGTTGTTTCTGTATCAAGGACTATTTCAACAATTTTTTTTCTTGGCATATAATTTATTCCTCGTTAAAAAATGAGTTTATAAATTTTAATATCTATTACATAACTCCTTAACATAATAGCATGAAAAAAATATATATGCTATTATGAGGGTAAATAAGGTTGTGTTAATTTAAGGAGATATTTTTATGGCAATTGATGTTAATGTTGATAATTTAGAATTAGAAGTTTTAAAATCAGAAGGTATAGTAGTTGCTGATTTTTGGGCACCTTGGTGTGGTCCTTGTAGAAAATTAGGGCCTGTTTTAGATGATATAGAGTCTTCTTTTGAAGGTAAAATTAAGGTTGTAAAAATTAATGCAGATGAAAATTTAGATATTATGAAGCAATTTTCAGTAAGTGGTTTGCCAAGTTTATTAGTATTTAAAAATGGTGAGGCTGTTGAAAGAATGGCTGGTTTAATTCCAAAATCATCTATTATTAATAATATTGAAAAACACATATAGGGTAAATTGTAGGTAAAAGTTTGAGGTAATAAAAGATGATTGATAGGTATTCTTTGCCTGAAATGCGTGAAATTTGGGATTTGAATTCTAAGTTTGATTACTACTTGCGTGTAGAGCTTGCTGTATGTGAAGCATACTCAAAATTAGGGAAAATACCTCAAGAAGATTTACTTAAAATAAAGTCTTTAGCTTCTTTTAATGTAAAAAGAATAGATGAAATAGAAGCTGAAGTTCATCATGATGTTATTGCTTTTTTAACTAATGTGAATGAATCTTTAGGTGAAGACTTGGCTAAATATATGCATATGGGTTTAACAAGCTCTGATGTAATTGATACTGCTTTTGCTTTACAGATAGTTGATTCATCAAAAATTATCAAAAATAAGTTTGAAGTATTGCTATCTACATTAAAAGAAATGGCTAAAAAATATAAATATACTGTTTGTATAGGACGTTCTCATGGTATTCATGCCGAAGTGATGACTTTTGGTTTAAAAGTTTTAGGTTGGTTTGATATTTTAGAAAGAGCATATAATAAATTTAATGTTTCAGTTGAAAATATTAGTGTTGGTCAAATTTCTGGTCCTGTTGGAACATATAGTAATCTTCCAATGGATATTGAAAAATTAACTTGTGAAATTTTAAAATTAAGGCCTGCTAGGATTTCTACTCAAATAATTGCTCGTGATATTCATGCTGATTATATGCAATCATTAGCATTAATAGCTTCTGTTATTGAACAGATTGCAGTTGAGATAAGACATTTACAAAGAACAGAAGTAAGAGAAGTCGAGGAAGGTTTTTCTAAAAATCAAAAAGGTTCTTCAGCTATGCCTCATAAAAAAAATCCTGTTTTGTGTGAAAATTTGTGTGGTTTAGCTCGAGTTGTAAGAAGTAATTCTATTGTTGCATTAGAAAATATTCCATTATGGCATGAAAGAGATATATCTCATAGTTCAGCTGAACGTATTATATTTCCTGATTCTTTAGAGCTTGTTGATTTTATGCTAACGAGATTAAATAAAGTTTTAACTAATCTTGTTGTAAAAGAAAATAATATGGAAAATAATACAAATTTATTTGGAGGAATAGTATATTCTCAAAAAGTTCTTTTAAGGTTAGTTGATAAAGGTTTGACAAGAGAAGATGCATATAGAATTGTTCAAAAACATGCATTGGATGCATTTGAGAATAATGGTAATTTTAAAGCAAATTTAGAATCTGATGATGAAGTTGTAAAATTATTATCAAAAGATGAAATAGAAGAGTGTTTTGATAGAAATGCATATTTAAAAAATGTTGATAAGATTTTTGAAAAATTTTCTATTTAGTGTCCTTTTCTAAGAGTTTTTCTGTTAATTTAGCAATTTCAACATTATCTGGTGAAAATTCTTTAATAGATTTATATTTTTTTAAATTGCTTATATCATTTTTATCGTAGTTAATATGGTGTAATAAACTTATATTTCCTGCAAATTCAGAGTTATTATCAGGACTCATGTAAGGGAAGATAATGCAATTAAATCCATTTTCAAATCCATTATCTCCAAGAAGTTTATTTAAGTAATTGTTTGGATCTTCAATATTTTTATTCCAAAAATTTTTTTCTTCATCAATTTTTATTAATTTTTCTTTGTTTTCTCTATGGTTTTTATATATATTAATGCCTATTTCATTTTCTGCAATTAGAGATGTATAAATAGGTGCATATATAATATCGTTATTATTTGATTGTCTTAAATCTAATGCAACATCTTCTATTGATTCTCCAGAAAGAGTGCAGTCATCAATTATGACAAATGTTTTATTGAAGTTATTGAGTTTTGGGATATTGCTAATATGTATAAACTTATTTTTATTAATATTATTTATCTGCTGATACATATAGTTTATTGGTATATAACTTTTTATTGAATTTGGAATGATATATATAATATCATCCATAGTCCCATTTTTTTCTTTCATTGTTTCATTTAATTTGTTGTATAACAGTTTTAAGTTTTTAGAAAGTCTTTCAGGTGTGTATACATTTAAATTATTATTAAGATATTCAACAAGAGGTTCTTTTGCATCAATTCTTTCTTCCTTTTTGGGTATACGAAACATAACATTAGCATCTATAATGGCAAGAAGTTGATCTTTTGTCATTTCTTGCGGTTTAAGTTGTTTATATATGTTTTCTTCTGTTGCAATATTTTCATTTTTTATTAATGTAGGTTTAATCCCAAGTTTTTTGCATCTTTCAATTGTTTCAGAATCGATATCTTTATTGCTTGTAAGTATAGTTTTTGTTGTGTTTTCAATATTTTTTTCTCTGTTAATAAAATTTATACCATTATTAAACCCAGATAAAATAAAAAAACTAACGTTATTTTTATTTTTTTCAAATATATCGGGAGATGTTTTTTGTAAAGACTCGAGTTCTTCAATTTTATTCTTATCCAAAATAATACCTATTTTTTCTCCATTAAGGTAACCTAATTTTTTTTGTTCAAAAAAATAGTTTAATGTAGTATTTAAATCTATATTTGATTTAGATAGTGGATTTTTATTATTTATAAGGTAACCAATATTATGTTTATTTAATTCTTTTTCAATAATCCTTATACTTTTCAAGTTCCCGAATTGAGTTGTTTTTTGCATTGTATTTAGAATTTCTTGTCTTGAATATTTAGTATTTTTTTCAAGATTGTTAGTTATTATGTTTATATCATCTAAACTTATTTTATTTAAACTTTTTTCATAGTTTGAAAAAACTTCATCAATTTTATTAAGTGTTGAAGTTCTACTAAGAGGTCTTTTTCCCGTTTTAATTATTTGATTTATATCGGGTTCTACCGGATAGTAATAGCCTTCTAAATTAAATAGTTTCTCGTTCAAATTTTTGAAATTTGGAGAGTGTATTTTGTTTTTAGATATACAATATGAATTATTATAATTATTTTTTGTATATTTTTCTTCTATATGGGGAATTGTTAGCATTATTTTTCCTCCATTAGAAGTTGTGATGCTTTTTCTGCAATTTTCTGTGAATGGTCAAAAAATGTTTTAATATTACTTAGTGAAAAAATAAAGTTATCAAATTTATTATTATTATTTTCTTCTTTATAATTAATATTGTGAAATAAAGCTATATTAGCTGCAAATTCAGAATTATTATCAGGGCTCATATATGGGAATATAATACAATATCTTGAATCTTCCCAACATTTTTCCCCAAGAGCTTCCTCGAGATATGATTTATTAACATCATTTTTTATACCATATTTCCAAGTCTTATTATTTGTATCTGTATATATAATAAAATCTTCAGTTGTTCTATTTCTTTTATCAATAGCTTTTTGAAGTCTTTCTTCTGCTTCTTTTGAAATATAAATTGGTGCAAATATTATATTACTATTATTAAGTTTCGCATTAGATGCAGTTGTATAATAATTAAAATTCTCGTCTTCAAGTAATGATGAACCAGATAGGGAACAATCATCTAATATTACTAAAACTTTATTGTCAGTATTAATTTTTTTTAGTGATGTTTCATCTTTAAGTGTAATAAATTTATCTTTTGGTATATTATTAATTTTTTGGTATTGATAATTAATTAAATCATAGCTTTTACCTGCTTCTGGTATTATATAAATTATATCTTCAGGAGTTTTTCCTAATAGTTTAACTTGTTTATTTATTTTTGAATGAATTTTTTTTAAATCTTTAGACATTCTTTCAGGTGTATAATTTTCTAAAGTATTTTCAAGGTATTGTACAAGTCCATTTATGCATGCAACTTGTTTGTTAGGTTCTTTAAATGAATTAATTGCTGCAGCGTCAATAGTTGCTTTCAATTCATTGATTGAGATTTGTTTAGGGCTTAATTGTTTGTATATATTATTAATTGTTGGGTCTTTTTCATTTTTTATAATAATAGGTTTTATTCCAATATTTTTACAACGCTTTAGTATATCATTATCAATAGCTTTATCTACAGGCATGTTATTCTTTTTTGCATAATTTAATAGATTGATAGTTTGTTGTTTTAAATCTTTTGTTCTATCAATAAAATTTACACCATTTTCAAATCCTGATAAAACAAAGAATTTTATATTTTTTCTATTTTTTATTTCCGTAATTTCATCTTCTGAAAGTTTTTCTAAGTCGCTAAGTTTATTGTTGTCTATTAATATTCCAATATTATGTCCATTAAGAGTTTGAAGTTCTTTTTTATTGAAACAATAGTGTAAACTTGCGTTTAATCCAAAGTTATTTTGCAAAGTATTTTTAATATTAGAATTATTAATATATGCTTGAAAATCTATAGAATTATTAGGTATGAAGCCAATATCATTTTCATTTAATGCTTTTCCTATTGTTTTTAAACTCTCCATGTTCCCAAATTGAGTAACTAATTGCATTGCATTTAGAATTTCTGGTTTAGAATAATTTGATTTTTGTTGTATATTGTTAAATACATTTTCAATATCCTCTGGGGTTGTTTCATTAAGTTTATTTTTGTAGTTTTTGTATACTAAATCTAATTTTTCTTTTGTTTTTTCTTTTAAAGGCGGTCTTTGGATTCTATCAATTGCCCCCATAAAATATATTGCAGGATAAGAATATTGTCCTATTATATTTGTTGTTTTTTTTATAGGATAATTATTATTTTTTGTATTTATGGACTGAATTGGTTGATATTGTCCAATTTTAATTGAAGATATTGCTAACATATTTTTTTCTTGTTATTAATTTGAACACTTCTAAAAAAAATATTTGCTTGAATTTCTTTAAAATTAATAAATCTTAAATAATTAGCAATTTTTTTTATTTATTTGTTTTAGAGTAACTGTGATAAGTGTGAAAGGTAAAAAATGATTTCAGCATTAAATAATAAACCAATAAGTACAATTAAATTTGGTGATAATAAACAAACAACAAAACCTTCAAGTGATAAAACATTAAGTGGTGTACCTTTAAGAGGGACAAAACGTTTAAACTATTCTCCTGTTACAATAGGTGCTTTAAATGGTGTTTGTTGGTTCGGTGTTGGAATGTTATTAGATAAATTGTCTGCAAAATTATTTAAATCAAAGTTGAATACAAAACTTTCATTAGCACTTCAAGGAGCATTTGGTCTTTTTATGGGATATCAGGCTTATAAAGTTGCAAAAAATGAAAATAAATCTGCGTAATAATTTTAACAATTTATTTAAAATATGCTAGTATTGTGTAATACTTGATAGAATAACGGCATAATTTAATGAGGAAATATTTATGATAAAAGTTGCGGTTTGCGGTTCAAACGGCAAAATGGGTACAGAAGTAGTAAAAGCTGTAACAAATGATGAAACTTTAGAATTAGTTGCTAAAATTGATATATTAGGTGGGGATTATAAAACAATAGAAGCTGCATCTAAAGATTTAAAAATAGATGTTTTAGTAGATTTCACGCAACCTAAAAGTATTTATGAAAATGCATTATATTGTTTAAAAAATAATATAAATATTGTGATTGGCACAACAGGTTTGTCTGATGAACACATAGAGAGCTTAAAAAAACTTTCTATAGATAATAAGGTATCTTGTTTAATTGCTCCGAATTTTTCTACAGGTGCAGTATTAATGATGATGTTTGCAAAACAAGCAGCTAAATATTTTGATAATGCAGAAATAATAGAATTACATCATAATCAGAAAAAAGATGCACCTTCAGGAACTGCGGTTAAGACAGCATTGATGATGTCAGAAGTGAATGATAATTTTAAAACAGGAAATTGTGCAGAAGTTGAGACAATAGCAGGTTCTCGTGGTGGTACATCATATTCAAATATCCAAATACATTCTGTAAGAATGCCTGGTTATATTGCTTCTCAAGAGGTGATATTTGGTTCAATGGGACAAATATTTAAAATTCGTCACGATTCAATGAATAGAGAATGTTACATGCCAGGAGTAATAATGGCAATAAAACATGTTGTAAAACAACCTGAATTTATTTACGGTTTAGAAAATATAATGGAAGGTTAATTTAGATTATATAAGGTAAAGGAAAAGAAAAATGAGAAAACCAAACATTGCAATTTTAGGCGCAACAGGAGTTGTAGGTAGAGAAATTACAAAAATAACAGAAGAATTAGAAATTGAATTTGAAAGTATAAAATTTTTATCAAGTGCCAAAAGTGCAGGAAGCAAAATAACATTCAAAGGTCAGGAATATACTGTAGAAGAAGCAACTCCAGAATCATTTGATGGTGTTGATATTGTAATGGCATCAGCAGGTGGCGAAACAAGTAAAAAGTTTGCTCCTGAAATTGTAAAACGTGGTGGTTTAATCATTGATAATTCAAGCGCTTTTAGAATGGAAGAAGATGTTCCATTAGTAATAGCTTATGTAAATGATGAAGATTTGAAAAAACATAAAGGCATTATAGCAAATCCAAATTGTTCAACTTCTCAGTTAATGCTAGTATTAAAGCCTTTGCAAGAAAAAGCAAAAATTAACAGACTTTTAGTTTCAACTTATCAGGCTGTTAGTGGAGCAGGTTTAGCAGCAATCAATGAGTTAAGAGAAAATACAGTAGCAACATTGGAAGACAAGGATTTTGAAAATGTATGTTTCAAAAAACCAATTTCATTTAATGTTATTCCTCAAATAGATGTATTTTGTGAAAACGGATATACAAAAGAAGAAATGAAAGTTGTAAATGAAACAAAGAAAATACTTCATTTACCGGAAGAAACTCCAATATCTTGTACTGCAGCAAGAGTACCAGTATTCAATGGGCATTCTGAAGCAGTAGATATAGAATTTGATTCTGAGATAACTCCTGATGAAGTAAGAGAAATATTAAGAGAATCTTTCGGTATTGTAGTAATTGATAATCCAGAAGAATTTGAATATCCAACAACAAGAGATGCAAGTGGTAATAATCCTGTTTATGTTGGAAGAATAAGAAAGAATTTAGCATTCAAGAATGGTATTTCTCTATGGTGTGTTGCTGATAATTTAAGAATAGGAGCAGCATTGAATACTGTAAGAATATGTAAAAAAGTGATAGAAATGGAATTATATGGAGGTAAGGACATTGTCAACTGTTAGAAAAGTCTCATTGGCTAGTATTCAAAATCGAGTGAATAAAAGACTATTGCAAAAAAATAATCCAATAGATACTGCATATGCTCGAGAATTAGTTAATATTAGAAAGCAAAAAGCAGATAGTTTGGTTTTATCAAAAGCTTCACAAGCAAATGTTATGAACAGCGTAAAAGATAAAATACAAATAGCTGTAAATATGATGATAGGAAATAAGTAAGTATAAATTTATTACTATTTGTAAAAAAAATACTATCTAATCAAATGTATTTGCGCTAGAATATATATGTATTCTAGCGCATTAAAGAAACAAGAAGATGGGACAGATAATAAATAGAAAAAATATTTCAGAATTTGTTGAAAATCTGCACAAAGCAGGTAAGACTGTTGTAACTACAAATGGTTGTTTTGATATTTTACATGTTGGTCATGTAAGATATTTACAAAAATCAAAATCATTTGGAGATTATTTAATGGTTCTATTGAATTCAGATAAATCAGTAAAGAGTATAAAAGGTGATGATAGACCAATAAATAATGAAATGGATAGGGCTGAATTATTGTGTGCTCTTAATTGTGTCGATTTTGTTGTTTTGTTTGATGAATCAAGTCCAGCCAACCTATTGGATGAGATAAAGTCAGATGTATATACAAAAGGTGCTGATTATACAATGGAGACTCTTCCAGAACGAGATATAATGATAAAAAATGGGACAAAGGTTGAATTTATAGACTTTGTTCAAGGAAAATCTACAACAAATATAATAAATAAAATAAATAGTAAGGAGTAATCTATGAAAACTTTTACATTGGAACAGATAGCACAAATAACAGGTGGATTGTTGTCAAAGTCACAAGATGTAACAATAACCAATATAGCACCTCCAATGTTAGCTGATGAAAATACATTAGCCTTAGCGTTAGGTGAAGAAGAAATTGCCAATTTATCAACATCAAAAGCTAAAGCTGCATTAGTTCCGCTAGGTGTAAATATAGATGGTTACACAACAATTGAGGTAGAACGTCCTCGATTGGCAATGATGAAACTTATAACATTATTTTATTCTGCACCAGAAACAAATGAAGGAGTACATCCAACCGCAGTTGTTCATCCAGAAGCTAAATTAGGTCAGAATGTTTCAATAGGACCAAATGCAGTAGTAGCTAAAGGGGCTGTTATTGGTGATAATACAACGGTTTTAGCAAATTGTTATATTGGAAATTATGCAGAAATCGGTTCTGAATGTTTCTTCCATGCTGGAGTTAATATTGGTGATAGAGTAAAAGTTGGCAATAAAGTTATATTACATCATGGAGTATCATTAGGAGCAGACGGATTCAGTTTTGTAACAGAAAATCCAAATAATATAGAGCAAGCTCGAAAAGATGGTGAAATAAAAGAAGGTAATGTTGAACAAGTTATTTTCAAAATAAATTCAATAGGTAATGTAATTATTGGAAATAATGTAGAGATAGGTGCTAATACTGCAATTGATAGAGGCACTATTGAAAATACCGTAATAGGTGATAATACCAAAATTGATGATTTAGTAATGATAGGTCACAACTGTAAAATTGGTAAAGGTTGTATGATAGTATCTCAAGTTGGTATTGCAGGCAGTTGTGAGATTGGTGATAGAGTTGTTATAGCTGGTCAAGCAGGTTTAGCAGATCATATTAAAATTGGTAGTGATACAATTATTGCAGCAAAAGCAGGTGTTACAAAGAGCTTCCCAGAAAAATCAATAATTGTTGGAGCTCCAGCTGTTCCAAGAAAAGAATTTATCAAGCAATTAAAAATAATGAAAGATGCAGGCGAATTAATTAACAAGTTCAAAAAATATGAGCCACTATTAAATTCGTTTGAAGAAGAACACCAAATGGATACAGTGTAGAATGGTAACATTATTAAAAGAGGTAAAAATATCAGGTAATACTCTCATGAAAAATCATGAGTGTGAAGTGGTTGTAAAACCATCGGATTATGGAAAAATTCGTATATTTGTAGAAGGCTCTTCTGAAGGCTTTATTGCAGATGTAGATAATGTTATTGCAACAGATCATTGTGTTGTTTTAGGTAGTAAAGAACACAGGACATTATTAGGTGGATATAAGTATCAAGTGATGCTATGTGAACATTTCATGGCTGCTTGTGCAATATTAGGTATTGATTCAATTGATGTTTATGTTTCAAAACCTGAATTTCCTGTATTAGATGGTAGCTCAAAAGTTTGGGTTGATTTATTCAAAAGTGCAGGTCTTACAAAGAAAAAACAGCAATTTTATACAGTAAAAGAACCTGTTTATTATTTGAATGGCAAGACTAGTTTAGTTGTTTTACCAGATAAAGATCTTACATTATCGTATGCTGTAAATTATAATCATCCTGGTTTAATAAGGCAATGGGTTGCATTTGATAATAAAAATATAGATGAAATAATTGAAGCAAGAACATTTGGTTTTTATCGAGATTTGAAGAAGTTTCAATTACTAGGTTTTGCAAAGGGGGTTAATATTGATAACACACTTGGCTTAATGGATGATGGAACTTATTCATCAGAATTAAGAAGTGAAAAAGAACCTATAAAACATAAAATATTAGATTTATTTGGAGATTTTTATTTAACAGGTGTATCAATATTAGATATGAAAGCTCAAATTTTGGTTAAAGAAGCAGGACATGCTGTGCATGTTAAAGTTGCAAAAGATTTAAAGGATAAATTAATAAAAATATAATAGGAGATATATAAATGACAGAAGTAACTCAAGAAGAGAAGACATTAAGTTTTGATGTGATGGAAATAATGGAAATGATTCCTCATAGATATCCATTTTTATTAGTTGATAGAATAACAGAGTGTGTTCCCGGAAAATATTCAAAAGGGTATAAAAATTTATCTATGAACGAAGAATTCTTCCAAGGACATTTCCCTGGCAATCCTGTAATGCCTGGGGTTTTGCAAATAGAAGCTATGGCTCAATGCTCAGCTCCAATTCTTTATACGTTAGATGAATATAAAGGTAAATTAACATTATTTGCAGGTGTAGATAATGTAAGATTTAAAGGTATTGTAAGACCTGGAGACAGATTAGATATGGAAATTGAACTTACAAAATTAAAAGGACCAATCTGTAAATCACATGCTAAAGGGTTTGTTGATGGCAAATTAGTCGTTGAAGCTGATATGACTTTAGCTATGAAATAATTATTAATAATAAAAATAGTAAAAAAGGAACTTCAAAGCAGAAGTTCCTTTTTATTGTTCGTACAAATAGCTTGGGTTAATTTTTCTTAATAAATGTTGCATAATATATATATATAAATTATAATTAAAGTATAAATAACTATCGCATTAATTACACCTAGGGATATTAACTAAGAATGTATTCAAAAGGATTGAATTTTGAATTTTGTATGTTAGATGCTGCAAACCCTTGCAGTGAGTGTATTTCACCTTTCGGGGGGGGGGGTTTAAAAGCCAATTTATTAGGGTTTTTTATGGGAGGTTTAAAGGTATTTTTAAGTAAAAAATAATGGTGTTGTAAATATTGGGGTGTAGTTTAAAAACA
>CASFGO010000007.1 GCA_949294335.1 uncultured bacterium
CAAACTGTATATTTTTTGTGGCGGAAAATTTAATCCGTCATTGATTTTTAGAAGAGTTGATATATAAGGTCGAGATTTATTGTTCTCAATATCTGAAATAGTAATGTAAGAAAGATTAGCTCTTTTAGCAAGTTCTTTTATCGTAAGATTTTGCTTTGTTCTCTCTTCTTTAATCACTTTTGCTAATCTTCTATAAAATTTCTCATCTTCTTTCATAAACTCTCCCTTTTGTATAACTTTAACAAATAAATATCTAGTTTGACATATAATTTTTAGAAAAATTTACAAAAATTATAATTAATCAAATATTAATATAATTAATCCGCGATAGAATTAAAATAAAAAGAAATATACCATATTGTTATGGAATATAATGTAAAAAAATTATTTGGAAGAAATTTAAAGAGATTAAGAAATGAGGTCGATTTAAGCCAAGAAGATTTTTCTGAAAAAATTGGTATGCAACCACAAAGTATCAGTAACTTAGAAACAGGAAGATATTTTGTTTCGGCAGAAACATTAGAAACAATTTGCCAATATTTAAAAGTAACCCCATTAGAATTCTTCTTAAGTTTTAAGCAAGATATTCAGCCAACAGATAAAGAAAAAATTGATGTTATTAATAGTATATTAACTAACATGGATTCAGAAAAGTTGGAACAAATTTATAAAATGATTCTCGCATTGAGGTAATAAATTTTTAATTTATTATTTATTTTTTAGAATATTCAATCTTTCTTTTTATAGGTTGATAGTTGTTGTGAGATTTAGTTAGTCATTCCCTCTCCGAGGGAGAGGGTAAGGGTGAGGGTTAGTCATCTTTGTTTGAATTAATTAATAAATTAATATACAATTAACTGATGAATGAACAAATATTAAAAGCAAGAAATTTACGTAAAAATTCAACTCCTCAAGAAATTAAACTTTGGCAAATATTAAGGAGTTCTCAAATTAATAATTGTAAATTTAAAAGACAATATCCTATAGGAAATTATATTGTTGATTTTGTATGTCGAGAAAAGTGGTTAATAATAGAAGTTGATGGCGGACAACATAACGAACCAAATAATATAGAATATGACAATGAACGAACTAAATATTTAGAATCTAGAGGTTTTAAAGTCTTGAGATTTTGGAATAACGAAATTGATAATAATATTGATGGTGTTTATAATGTGATTTTAGAAAATTTAATTAATAGATAAATTTTTAATCTTTGAGAATAATTAACCCTCACCCTAGCCCTCTCCCCCAGAGAGGGAATAAGCAATAACCCTCACCCTAGCCCTGTCTTGAATTTCCTCCACGCTTACAGAGTTTCGTTTTCGGAGCTTTGCTCCTATCAACTCAATCTGTTCACTATCCGAACATTGTCCGTACAGAAATTCGCCTCCCTCAGAAATGGAATAAATAACAACCCATATTTACCCCTTACCCCTACCCCTTACCCCTACTCACATTTACCCCTAGCCTTTAACAGCACCGTCGTTTTCGCCGGAAATAAAATATTTTTGCATTGCCAAAAAGAATATTACAATAGGGATTGTCGCAAGGATAGAACCAGCTGCAATAAAACGCCAATTAGAACTGAATAAACCTTGCAAATTATTTATACCAACAGGTAATGTATACATACTATCTTTTGTTAAAACAATACTAGGCCAAAGGAATTCACCCCAAGATCCGATAAATGTAAATATTGCAAGAACTGCTAAAGACGGCTTTACCAATGGCAAACAGACTTTTACAAACATTTCAAACACATTGCAACCATCGATTATTGCAGCTTCTTCTAATTCTCTTGGAACTTTCATAAATGCTTGACGCATTAAAAATATACCAAATGCATTCACCGCAAAAGGTAGAATTAAACCTAAATATCCCATGAAATTATTTACACTATCAATTAGGTTCAATTTTATTGTTATCAAATACACAGGCAGCATTATTGACTGAAAAGGTATCATTATTGTTGCAAGGATTGAGAAAAATACGATTTTTTTACCCTTGAACTCCATTCTAGCCAAAGGATAAGCAGCCAAAGCAGATAATATTAAATTTAATAATACAGTAAACCCTGCAACGACCATGCTATTTATAAAATAGCCGATAAAATTTACTCTGTGCCATACACCTACATAATTATCCCAAGTAAAATCTGTAGGAATAATTGTTGGCGGGTAGGCAAATATGTTTTCATTAACTCCTTTTAACGATGTTGATATCAACCAAATAAAAGGAAATATTGATAATAATGATACAAATATCAATATTGAATGAATAGAAATTTTACTGATTATCTTCTTTAGCATAAAATAATAATATCATATTTTTATGTTTAAGTTATAATATTTTTTGAGGATATTTATGACATCAATTTTATCGGATAAAACTAGCTATCAGGAAGTAGAAAATATTATTGCAGAAACTAATTTGCAACATGTTGCAATAATTATGGACGGAAATAGAAGATGGGCAAAAAATAAAGGTTTACCATCAGCTGTTGGACACAAAAAAGGTGTTGATTCCCTAAAAGCTACTGTATATGCTTGTAATGATTTTGGTATCAAATATTTAACAGTATATGCTTTCTCCACTGAAAATTGGAACAGAAAACCTGAAGAAGTTGATTTCTTAATGAATCTTTTAGGACATACTATTAAAAATGAGCTAGGAGAGCTTCATGAGAATAATGTTGTAATATCTTTCCTTGGAGATTTAACAAAACTAGCTCCAAAATTACAAGAAATTTTATATCACGCAATAGACGTAACTAAAAATAATACAGGAGTTCATCTTCAAATAGCTTTCAATTATGGGGCAAGAGATGAAATTGTTAATGCTACGAAGAAAATAGCAGAAAAGGTTAAAAATGGAGAGCTATCTGTTGATGAGATTTCAGAAGATACTGTTTCACAAGCTCTTTATACATCAAACATGCCGGATCCTGACTTATTAATCAGAACAGGCGGCGAAAAAAGAATTTCTAATTATTTATTATGGCAGATTGCATATGCAGAAATCCTTGTTACACAAGAATTTTGGCCTGAATTCAACAAAGATTCTCTAGCTAACGCTGTTATTGAATTCCATAACAGACATAGACGCTGGGGCAAATAGGAGTAGGGGTAAATAGGGGCAAATAGGAGTAGGGGTAAATAGGGGGTAAATAGAGGGGGTAAATAGGGGTAATTAATATTTACGCCTTGTTTGTTAGAAGACAAGTGATTCATTGACTTGTGACTAAGAATTTTTTGTTTTACTTCAGCCACTCTTAGAGTAATGAGGGTTATTGCTTTTTCCCTCTCCGGGAAGAACTCTGCAAGGACGATTAAGTATCGTCCGCAGTAGAGGCATCCTCCGAAGGAGGAGTATTAAAATATTAGGGTGAGGGTTATTGGTTTTCCCTCTCCGAGAAGAACTCTGCAAGGACGATTAAGTATCGTCCGCAGTAGAGGCATCCTCCGAAGGAGGAGTATTAAAATATTAGGGTGAGGGTTATTGGTTTCCCCTCTCCGAGAAGAACTCTGCA
>CASFGO010000008.1 GCA_949294335.1 uncultured bacterium
ATAAATATACTTAATATTCTATTTTAGAATTTATTTTATTAATTAATTCTTTAATATCAGACTGAATTTCATAAAAATTGAATTTATTCTGAAAAGATTGCTTTCTATAACAATTACTCAAATATGTATGAACACCTTTTATATCATTAATCAAAGACTCATTTAAATGGATATGATTAGATTGCATTAATGAAGAATATTTAACCAAAATTTTATTTATTTCATTTAATGTATTTCTTAAATCACTATCAAATTGTGATTCTGAAGTATGCCAAGGTTCTACGTTTTGTTTTTTTATTTTTGGATAAAAAGATTCTTCTATTAAATCATGCTTTAATTTAACTTGAAAATCACCTTTTCCTGCCATTATTGTATCAATTAAATTAAACCAAACTAACTTTGTTTTCTTTGGAAGAGCAAATACATTTTGTTTATATTTTGCAGCTGTTATCGTATCTCCTAAGCTAAAAGTTTTACCAACAGTAGCATAATCTTTATATGCAGAAAGAAATAATTCAGATTGTATTTTATTAAAAATATTTTGCGTTTCTGGTATTAATTTAATAGGAGGATCTATTGTATTTTCATTATATTTATTTAAAAGTTTTAGAAAATCCACAGCATATATATTATCATTCTTATTACCCCATATTTCATCGGATTTAAACAATTGCTCCGCACCCTTTAAAGAATATCCACTATAACAATAATCAGTTAAAATATAATTTTTACCTGAAGTTTCAATATCGTTTTTGGTTAAATTATGAGAGGCTAAATATTTTTTTAAAGTTTTTAAACCTTTATTTTTTTTCAAGTTATTTACGAAATCCTGATACCCCGATAAAGAGACAGGACTTGTCATAAATCTGCTTGCACTACTCATCGGAATGTTAACAACATTATTTTCTCCTATTTTAATTCCTAACGATTTCCCTATACTTGATAAAGAACGACCTATAGGAATTACAATATAATTACCTTTTCCAAATCTTTTATCAAATGTTTTCATCATACAATCCGCAGCATATGCATGTATTTCGCCAATACCAGTCAAATTCACGGGATCTTGAGCTGCTAATTCTATAAAATCTTTTCTTAACTTACTTTTTTGAACTTGTGAAAGTTTCAGATATTCTTCTACCGTAAAATTTTTAAACGTATAGATTGGATCAAGATTTAAAGTTTTAATAAAAAAATCTTTATTTATTTTTCCTTTAAAAGATACATTATTAGGTGATATTACTCTTGTATCGCTATTTAAAGAAGTAATATTGTTTTTATTATATCGATTTTTAATATTATAATTTTGGTAATATGTATTATTAATGCTAGAAATTTGCATAGCATTAACTTAAAATTCAAAAATATTTTTTTTTGCCAATATAAATAGTAAAAATAAGAAATGCATAAAAATATTAGGCTGATTGCTAAAAGGGTAAATTACAGTTATAATTAAATTATATGAGGTAAAAAGAATGAAATCTGTAAAAGAACATATCACAGAGTCTAAAATTTTAGATAGATTAAAAAAATACCCCCAATGTTTAGAATTGGTTAAGTATTTATTTAATGATTTAGAGTTACAAGAACTACAAGAATATGCAAACAATGTTTCAATTAAACGTTTAGGGTATAATGATCACGGTCCTGTTCATATGCGTCAAGTTGTCGGTAATGCAATCAAAATGCTTAAAATTCTTCATGAAACAGGGATTCCAACATCATTAGAAAAAGAAGAAATCGGAACATTTGAAGACAGTATGTCAGCAGTTATTTTAGCTGGCATGATGCATGATTTAGGAATGGCTATAGGTAGGCAAGGTCACGAAGAAATGTCTGTAATGCTAGCACAGCCATTATTTGATCGAACCCTAATGCACTTATATCCTGATGATTTACATAAGCGAGTAATAATAAAATCAGTTGCAACAGAAGCTATTATTGGGCATATGTCATCACGAAAAATTCATTCCATAGAAGCAGGAATTTTATTAATAGCTGACGGATGTGATATGACAAAAGGACGTGCAAGAATACCTTTATCAATTAATAAAACTCCACGTGTAGGAGATATTCATAAATACTCGGCTAACGCTATTAATAGAATAGGCATACATCGAGGAGAGAGAAAGCCTATAAAAATTGATATTGAAATGTCAGGAGATGTAGGATTTTTCCAAATTGAAGAAGTATTATTAACCAAAATTGATTCAAGCCCTGCTAAACAATATGTTGAACTATATGCAGGAGTTGAAGGTCAAGAAAGAAAATGCTACTTATAAATAATCATAATTAATACTTTATTTATCAAAATTATTTTTATGATAATATTTAACTATGATTAAACCTGAATTATTAATGCCTGCTGGCAATTTAGAAAAATTAGAATATGCAATTAGATATGGTGCAGATGCAGTTTATCTTGGAGTTGTGGATTTTAGCCTTAGGGCAATGAGAAAAGGTGAATTAATAACGATGGATAACCTAAAACAAGCTATTGATTTAGCTCATTCTCTAGGTAAAAAAGCATATTTAACATTAAATATTTTTGCATTCAACCGTGATATTAAACTTTTAGAATCTTGTATGGATAAAATTAAAGATTCTAATCCCGATGCTTTAATTATCAGCGATATTGGTATCATGCGCATAGTTCAACGTTATATGCCTAATACACCAATACACGTTAGTACGCAAACCAACACACTTAATTATGAAGCTGTAAAATTTTGGCAAGATTTAGGTGCAACTCGATCAATATTAGCAAGAGAGTTACCAATAAAAGATGTAGCAGAAATCAAAGAAAAAGTTCCTAATATGGAATTAGAGGTTTTTGTACACGGGGCTCAATGCGTATCATTCTCTGGACGTTGTTTAATAAGTGACTATATGACAAATGGAGAAAGAGAAGCTAATCAAGGTAATTGTTGTCAACCTTGTCGTTGGAGTTACAAACTTGTTGAAGAAACAAGACCTGGGCAATATTATGAAATTGAGCAAAATGAAAGAGGTACTCATATTATGAGTACTAAAGATTTATGTTTGGTTAAACATTTAGGGAAATTAATTGATGCAGGTGTAGATTCTCTAAAAGTTGAAGGAAGAACTAAGAGCCTTTATTATGTTTCTGCTGTTGCTAAAGCATATAGAGAAGCTATTGATACAGTATTTGAAAATAGAAATGCAGACTTATCAAAATATTATGATGAATTATTAAAAGTTGGAAATCGAGGATATACAACTGGTTTCTATTTAGGTGATGGTGAATATCCTGCAGATGGATATAGTTATAATATTTCAAAAGGTTTGGCTGGTGCTGATTTCTTATGTGAAGTATGGGATAAATCAAGTGATATTTATAAAGTAAAAGTAAAAAATAAATTCTATGTAAATACAGATATAGAAGTCATTTCTCCATCTGAAAAATTCATTACTCAAGCAGTTGAAATAAAAAATAATGAAGGCGAGTTATTAGAATTTGCAAATACTAATGATGAACTTTTTATAAAATTTAACAACGAAATTAAAGATTATAAATATGCCATAATAAGAACTGTAGGGATAAAAAACAATGATAATTAAACCTGATTATAACTTAAAATGTGTCTATGATATAGATTTAGATGAGCTTTCAAATCAAGGTATAAAAGTTATAATGTTTGATTTAGATAGCACAATAATGATATCAAAATCAGGTTGTTATCGTCCGGAAACCGAAGAATGGTTGAAAGAAGTTCAAGAGAAATTCATTATTGCAGTTATTTCAAATAACAAATCAGAAGAATATATCAATAAAGTAAAAAATATTTCAGACTTTGATGTAATTGGTCACGCTTCAAAACCTAATCCAAAAAAAATGAAAAAATATCTTGAAAGCTTAGGCGTATCGCCTAAAGAAGCGGTAATGGTTGGTGATAGACCTTTAACAGATATTGTTGCGGGCAAATTATTAGGTTGTAAAACTATTTTAGTTGATTCAATTAATGCCGAAAATGAGAATGTTCCAACCCGTTGTGTTCGTTGGTTAGAGCGACGAGTAATTAGATAATTTTTCAATAAAAAAAAAGAGACGATAACGTCTCTTGGAATTAAGAATAGCTGGAAGTATGAAAAAGATTTAATGATTATATTTAACAAAAAACCAGATATTTTGAATATTACCCGATTCACTAATATTTTCTGCCAGATAGATTAGCCTATATAGAAATGTAAAGAATTTGCCCTAATTTGTTTTATTGTTACCATAGTAATATGGCAAAAGTATTACTAGTAACAGAAAATAACAACTATGAACAAGATATAAGAACAATTCTTTCAGGACAAGAGTTGTTAATAAGTTGCGATGAAACATTAATAATGGATACCCTAAAAGTAGAAAATCCAGATATTGTTATTTTTGATTGTGATATTGAAAGTGTAGATTTTAAATATTTGTATAGACAAATCAAAGAATTTAATGTTATTACAATTTTAATTTTAAATAAAAATGAAGTAACTAAGGATATTTTAAATCATGCAAATATGTTTATACAATATCCATTTTCACCTACAGTTTTAAAAGCCTCAATAAATTCTTGTATAAAAACTAAAAAATCACTTATAAAATTAGCTAAATCCAATAAAGAATTGGCTAACAGCTTATACCAATTGAATGTTTTATATACAACAACCTCCAATTTATCAGGTAGCTTAGATAAAGAACAATTAATTTCAATCATGAACGATGGCATTGAAAAGTCATTAAATTACAACTTGTTATGCACTTTAACATTTAAAACACCTAAAGAACCAATTTTATTAATAGACTCGACTTATAATCCTTCAGAAAGACTTGTAGAATCTTTAAAATTACGAGCGGTTATGAATTATAAATCAAGAAATTCAGCAAATAATTTTGATATAAATATTGATGATATTATTGTTGAAAAAAAAGTTAAATATGCAATTTCCGATTATGATTTTGAAATATTAAATTTTGACAATTTATTATCTTTTATAGATGTAAATAATGATTGTCACGGATTTACAGAAATTTTCAGAGAAACAGATTTTACATTAGAAGACTCAACTTGTTTTCAAACTATAGTTCAACAAGTTTCGCTACCACTTAAAAGTGCTATTTTGTACCAAGAAATAATTGATACAAATAAAAAACTGGAAAAATTAGAACGTTTAAAATCAGATTTTATTTCAATAGTATCTCACGAGTTAAGAACCCCATTAACAACAATAAAAAATTCACTAGACATAATAACTAGTGGGAAAACAGGTGAATTACAAGAAAATACTATAAAATTTTTAGATATGGCAAAAAGAAATGTCGTAAGATTATCAGGAATCATTAATGATTTATTGGATATTTCAAAAATTGAAGCAGGCAAATTAGATTTTAAATATAATATCTCTAATATAGCTCCTGTTGTTGAATATGTAAAAAATAACCTACAAGGAATGGCTAAAGAAAAAAATATACAACTGGAATTTACCAACAACAATAATACTAATATAGAAATATATGCAGACACTAACAGATTAGAACAAGTATTAACGAACTTGGTATCAAACGCAATTAAGTTTACACCCAATAATGGAGAAATAAAAATAACAACCTCAATAATTAATGCTAAAGATATCGAAACAGAAGAATGTTTTAAGCCTGAAATAGAAAATCTTTCAGGAGATTATATTCAAGTATGCGTATCAGATCAAGGCATAGGAATAGAAAAAGACAACTTAAGACAAGTATTTGATAAATTTCAACAAATAGAAAATTCTCTATCAAGACAAGTTGGAGGCTCAGGCTTAGGCCTAGCAATAGCAAAACAACTTATAGAAGCCCATAACGGAGCAATATGGTGTGATAGTATAGTTAATAAAGGTTCAAATTTTTATTTCGTAATCCCTATAGCAACACCTAAAACTAAATTTTTATTAACTAAAAAGCAATTGATGCAAAAAGCCAAAGAAAAAAATTCAACACTTTTATCAATAAAAATAAAAACTAACAATAAAGTAATGAATTCGTTAATTAATGATGAAAAAATATTTAATGAAGCATACTTAATGAATTCGTTAATTGAAGATGAAAGAGATAATTCAATATTATCAATAGCGATAGTAGATGGAAATAAAACATTTGCAGAATTTTTAGAAAAAAGAATTAATGATGTAATCAATCAAAAAGCAGAAAAGTACAAAAATTGTGATATAATGTACTCATATGTTGTAGAAGGAGTATCCGATGAAAAAAATTCTTATCGTTGATGATGAACAAGATATAGTAGAAAGTTTAAAATTCGTTCTTGAAGTAACCGGATATACTTGTTACTGTGCATATAATGGAGAAGATGGGCTAAGAATGGCAAAAGAAATCATGCCAGATTTGATTATCCTTGATGTGATGATGCCTAAAATTAACGGTTACAAAATTAGCCGATTATTAAAATATGATAAAAAATACAAAGATATTCCAATTATAATGGTAACTGCTCGTTCTCAAGAAGAAGATAAACTAATTGGAGAAGAGACAGGTGCTGATGAATATATTACAAAACCATTTGATTTAGATTATGTTGTTCAAAGAGTTAATGAATATCTTAATAAATAAAATAATAAGAAGGTTTCAATGGAAGTAGTAACAAACAAGACATTAGAAAAATGGAAATATGAACTTGTAAGAGATGGTTTAGTTCAATATGAAATATTAGAACAAGCTGAGAATTTAGCAAACGCAGAAAATATTAATATCGGACAAGCTCTTATAAATTCTGGAATTTTATCAGAAGAAACTTTATTAAAATTTTTAGAACAAAAATTACATATTCCATATGTAAACCTTGAAGATTACTCATTAGATGTAAATTGCTTAAGATATATTAGCTTTGCAGATGCATCTAAATATAAGATTATCCCATTATTTAAGATAGAAGATGTTTTAACTGTTGCAATGACAGATCCTTTAGATTTATTTGTAGTTGATAAAATAATGGAAACAGCAGAATGTTCAATAGAACCTGTCCTAGCATCAGAAGCAAGCATTTTAAATAAAATTGATGAATATTATAAAACATCTGATACAGTAGACAAAATTTTTACGAATGAATATGATGCATCATTTGATTGGAGAGATGAACTTCATAAAGATGATTTATCTGAAGAACATATTCAAAAAATTATAAGAGCGATATTAAAACAAGCATTATTTGAAGGTGTTCATGAGTTATATTTTGAACAAACAGATGATGGACTAAACGTTGTATTTAAAAAACAAAATGATGCTTGGTCTAAAGGAACCATACCTTTAATACTTGTAACATCATTTGTTTCTAAATTAAAACTACTATCTAATTTAGATCCATCTGTTTGCGAAGTTCCACAATTAGGGAAATTAAATTTTAAAGTTGATGAAACAACATTAGTCGCAAGTATATCAGCATTTCCAACAATAGTTGGCGAAAGAATTGCTCTTAAAATATATAAACCACCTAAAGACTTATTTGAAATAATTAAAGATGAACGTCAAAGAAAATTATTACAAGCATCATTAGAAAAACCAGGGATTATATTAGTTTGCGGGTCTCAATTAAGTGGTAAAACTCATATAATATATTCATTATTATTAGAAGCAGTAAAATTAAATAAAAATATAATGACAATTGAATCTTTATCAAAATATAATTTACAAAAAGTTCATCAATGCGAATTAAATGAAAATGTAGGTTTTAATCTTGATAAAGCTTTAAGATTTATAGAATTCCAATCCCCAGATATTGTTTATCTTGAAGGAGTAAAGACAAAACAAGCCTTTGATTACTTATCAGAACTTGTTTACAACGATAAAACAATAATTACAGAATTTATGGCAAATAATATGACTGATTTAAGAGAAAAAATGAGTTTTGACGATTTTCAATCATTTAAGTCATTAATTAGTTCAATGATTTTCATACATTCAAAAGATAGTATTGAAGTCTTTGATAAATTAGCAATTCAAAAATATATCGCCTAGTTCATATAATCATCAAAAGATTTTTTTATAATTTTATATCCACAACCATAATGTAATTTGCCAGAGAAGTATATTTTTTTAGCAGGATACTTTTTACACATTGGAAGCCTTTTTTCATAAACAGAACATAAGCCTTCTTTAGTAACATATTTACACGCAAAAATTAAATTCCCATCCTCATCTTTACCTTTTATATAAAACCTTCTATATGAAGGGAATAAAAATTGCATAAATTTGAATTCTTTTTCAGTATATGTATCAAAACTGTACATATAGTTACAACATTTACCACATTTTTTACATTCTCCTTCAATTTTATATTCTACTTTTTCAGGAACAAAATATGATAAAAATTCATTTTTTATATTTTCAAAAAATTCAAGCATGCTTAACATTATACTCTCATAAGTTTTTTTTGGTACAATATTAGCATGAAGAAGGAGTGTATAGAAGGGGATATTTATGTCTAAATATTCAGTACCAAAAAGAGTAAAAAGTTATACTAAAGTAAGTAGTTCAAACAACGAAAATGATTCATTTTTTGATAATATAAAGAGATTATTTATAGTTGGTGTTGCTTGTGTATTAGCAGGGATAGTTGCATTGAAATTATATCTTGCAATACTACCTCCAATAGCAAACTTATCAGATTTTAAACCTAATATGGTTACCAAGTTTTTATCTTCAGATGGCGAAGTAATAAAAACATTTAATGCTTGCACTTTTTCAAAAGTTGAAGCAAATGAAATTCCCAAAGAATTAAAAGAAGCAATTGTAGCAACAGAAGATAAAAATTTCTACAATCACCCAGGATATGATTTATGTGGTGTTGCTCGTTCAGTTGTAGAAAATGCTATTGCTGGAAGAGTTGTTCAAGGAGGAAGTACAATTACTCAACAATTATCAAGAATGTTATTCTTGTCAAATGAACAATCTTTTAGTAGAAAAATTAAAGAAATTATAATTGCCGCTCAGATAGAAAAATCAATAACTAAAGACCAAATTCTTACAATGTATTTAAATAACGTATATTTAGGATCTGGCGCTTATGGCGTGGAAGGTGCGGCACAAATATATTTTGCAAAACATCTAAATCAATTAACGCTAGCAGAAATGGCTTTAATTGCAGGCTTACCTCAAGCTCCTTCAATTTATTCGCCATTCAATAATCTTGATTTAGCTATAAAAAGAAGAAATCAAGTTCTATTAAGAATGTATAAAATGAAATACATTGATAAAGGAACTTTAGAAAAAGCTCAAGCTGAAAAAGTTCATTTAACAACAATGCCACAGTCTTATTTACTAAATAAAGCACCATATTTCTGCGATAGAATTATGCAAGAATTAGAAAAATTGGGCTTTACAGAACAAGAAATAAGCCAAGGTGGTTATAAAATTATTACAACATTAGATTATAAAACACAGATAAAAACTAACGAAGCAATATTATCAGATATGAATGCTTATGGTTTAAGAGGAGATAAAAACCAAGCAGCAGTATTTGTATTTTCCCCTGTAGACGGAAAAATTTTGGCATATGCCGGAGGAAAAGATTACTCAAAGAGTCAATATGATAGAGTAACTCAAGCTGTTCGTCCACCAGGTTCAGCATTTAAACCATTTATATATACAGCAGCAGTAGAAAAAGGTGTTTCACCAAATGATTTAATAGATGATAAACCTTTCACTGCAGGAACATGGACTCCACATAACTATGGAAACAAATATAGAGGTCAAATACCTGTTTATAAAGCTTTAATGATATCATCTAATGTCTGTGCTGCAAGATTAATACAATATGTTGGTGTTCGCGCAGTAATTCAAATTGCAAGAATTATGGGTATAACAACACCATTAGAATACGACTATACTATAGCATTAGGTTCAAACGGTGTTAAATTATATGAATTAACACGAGCATATGGTGTTTTTGCTAATGGAGGTTTTAAAGTTGAACCTTATGGTATTGAAAGAATTGAGTCATCTCGTGGCAAAGTATTATATTCAGCATCAAGACCAAGAATCACCAAAGTATTAAGCACCGACACAGCTGCAATTATGACAGCGATGTTAGAAACTGTTATTGAACATGGTACAGGAGCAGCAGCTAGAATAGGAAAACCTGCGGCAGGTAAAACAGGAACAACAGATGATTATAAGGATGCTTGGTTTGTAGGTTACACACCAACCATTGTTGCAGGTGTTTGGGTTGGGAATGATGATAATACCAAAATGGGAGGACTAACAGGTGGCAGTGTCCCAGCTGTAATTTGGCGCGATATTATGAAAGTTGCAGTAGATAGTATCGGCAGCGGAGATTTTCAATATCCAGAAGTTGTTCTAGATGGAAATCCTAAATCGATAAACCCTAAACTCACATCATCATCTAAAGGACAATCAAACCAATCAAGAATTGAAGATGAACAATTTGATGAAGTTCAAATGGTTCCTGTAAATCCAATTGAACAAGTTACACCTACACCAATCAAGCCAATAGAACAAACATCAAATACTGTAAACACAAAACCATTACCAACACAAGCGGTAACAGAGCCTAAAACATCTGCACCAATACCTGCACCTGTACCACAACAAAGTCCTGTAGCAAATACTAACTAGAATTAGAAGGAAAAGACAAATGGATAATATCAGTTTTGAATTTATAAAACAATTAGAACACGGTTCAAACAAACAACAACTAGCGTCATTAAATAAAACACATGAAACAGTTGATTACGAAACAAAGTTTGAATTAACTTATAATGATATTATAGGAATGACCAAAGCAGCTGAAATAGCTTCAGAATTTTATGATGTTAAAGGTGTAGTTATAACAAAAAATTCGCAAGTAACAGGAGTTGCATTGGGTACTGATTTATCAGATGCATTAGTTAAAGCAATTGACTGCAATCCAATTGATGCATTATCAGGAGTTGTGGCATTTACAGATTGCGTAGACAAAAAAACAGCTATGCAATTAAATGCAGGTCATTTAATCATTGCACCTTCATATTCTGATGAAGCAATTAATATTTTTGATAAAAATTCAATCAGATATGTTCAACTAAATACTCCATTAAAAGAATTTAAAAATTATATTGATGAAGAAATTGTAATTACACCTTTTGGAACACTAGTTCAAGAAAAAAATAAAACAGAACTAAGTAAAGATAATTTCAAAGTTGTAACTAAAACAAAACCTCAAGTTGAACAAATAGAAGATGCTATTTTTGCTTGGAAAGTTGCAAAATATGTAAAAAGTAATGCAATTGTTGTTGCAAAAAATTTCAAAACATTAGCAATAGCACAAGGTTTGCAAAGTCAATCAACAGAATTTGCAATGAACTATTCTTGTGATACAGCAAAGGAATCAGTAATGGCATCAGATTTACCTATTACAATTTCTGATTTTAATGCAGCAATTCAAAATAGAGTATCAATGTTTATACTACCTGGCGTTACTCAAGAAATAATAAAATTAGCGGACAAATATGAAAAAATAATTGTTACTACAGGGTATACAACCTGCCTACATTAATATTTTAACTTTTGTAACATTTTTTTTATTACTAGCAAAAATTCTCAAAAAAAACACTTTATATAATTGTGTGTAATTAATTTTTGTAGGTAGTGATGACTGTAGCTCTAGCAAATGCATTAAGAAAAGGTTGGTTTGCTTTTACAAACGCAGAAAAGGGTAACAATTATACCCGAGCTGATCGTTTAGAAAGAAAAGTTACTTCATACTGCCAAGATATATCTACAGCTGATGAAACTATTAAAGTTGTAAAAGAAACAACTAAAGGTTCAAAGTGTGTTGATGCATTAACTAGAACACTAAATTCAAGTAAAAAAACAAGTAAATTGTTAGATTGGAGTTGTAAAGGAGCAGAGTTTGCATCAAAAGCGGTTAATCCACTTTTATGTGTTGCAGCAGGAGCTAGAGTTTTATCTTCTGAGGATAAAAAATCTTCTTTAATACAAGAAGGTCTTGCAATGGGCGCGATGTTCGGTGTTGAAGGAATGATTAAATCTAACTTAGGTTTAGCAGGTAAACCTGCTAAATATATTAATAATAAATTCTTACTTAATTTAGCAACAAAAGCAAAAACATTCTTAGCTACAACTAAGTTTTTAAACAAAATACCTACTAATAGATTAACAGGAATTATAAAAGCCGCAATATTTGTAATTGGATCTTGTACAGCTTTTGCCGTAGGCCAAAAAGTTGGGAAAATGATTACAAAAAACACAACAGAAAAAGATTTTCAAGAAAAAAAATTATTAAAAGAACAAATGCAATTAGCTAAACTAATGGAAAACCAAAAAACATCTACAACAAACTTTGTAGGTTAATCACTGTTTAATTTAATTTTCCCTGTTTCTTTATATAAAACTTCAAAATTAGTTTTTGAATGTCTGTAATTTTGTATTGTAGCTTCCATTGAAACATTAAATATTAAATATATTACGGGAACTGCAATTAAAAAAGTAATAATACTTACAAATAATTTAATTGTATTCTCTCTCTTTTTTCTTTCAAGCTTTTCTTGTTCCGTAACAATATTTTGCTCATATAAAATTTTATTAATTAATTTTTTTCGTTCTTCAAGAGATAATGAATCAATAAAAGGTTCATTCTCATTGTTTATATATATAACATATTTTTTATAAACTGCATTTAATTTTGCTTCTTCTAAAGGATCTAATTTTTCTTGTTTTTTATCATCAATAATTAGTTCATTTGGATTTAATATTTTTTTATTATCATCAGAATTAATAGGTCTTTCAAGAATATCAGAAGTAATATTTACTGCGCCATCTTCTGCTGGCAATCCCTCAGGGATATGAATATCCTGTTGTTCAATTTCTTTTTTAGATTCATTTTCAACTTGTTCTAGCTTCATTTGTTCTTCTCTTGCTCTTGCTTCAAGTTGTTCTAAAATATCTGGAGTAATATCAGCGTTAGTTAAATTAATTAAATTGTTTACCTCAATTGAATCATTCGAATTAAATATTTTTTGAGGATTGATTGGGGTGTTTCCATCTTGTTCTTGATTGTTTAATGTATTTTGTATATCTTTTTCGTTATCCAAATCTCTAACTCTCTCTTTTTGTATTATAATATAAATTATACAATGTATTTTTAAAATATTCAATGAGTTGAGGTAAAATGAAAATAGATAGAAATAAGTTAATAGAATTGGTTGAAAACCTTGGAAAATCAAAAATCTTAGTTGTCGGAGATTTAGCAATTGATGAAATGGTGTATGGTAACACTGAGAGGATATCAAGAGAAGCTCCAGTATTAATACTAAAACATACACATACAAAACATATATTAGGAGCAGCATCAAATGCCGCACATAATGTTTCTACTATAAATAATGGTAAAATTAGTGTAATAGGTGTTATTGGTACTGATTATCAAGCAGAAGATTTAGTCAATGCATTCAAAGAAGCAAATGTTGATTGTAAATATCTAGTAGAAGATTCAACTAGAAAAACCGTTACAAAAACTAGAATTTCTGGTTCATGCTTTCAATCAATAACTCAACAAATTGTTAGAATTGATAGACAAACAGATGAACCTTTATCAGAAGAAACAGAGTCAAAAATAATAACAAACTTAGAAAAAGCAATTCCAGAACATGATGCAGTGATATTATCTAACTACCATATTGGAACTCTTACAGATAATGTTATCAAAAAGACTATTGAGTTATGTAAAAAATATAATAAGATAGTTGTTGTTGATGCTCAAAAAGATTTAGAAAAATATCAGTATGTAACATCAATGACCCCAAATCTACCAGACACACAAAAATATGTAGGTTTTGAAGTTCAAAATACAGAAGACTTAAAACTTGCAGGCAAAAAATTATTAGATGATACTAACGCAGAATTTGTATTAGTAACTTGTGGTTCTGGAGGAATGGCGGTATTTGAAAAAGAGGATAAATTCACTAAAATACCTGTATTTAATAAAGCCGAAGTTTTTGATGTGACAGGTGCTGGGGATACAGTAACAGCAGTTTATACATTAGCCTTAGCAGCAGGAGCTGAACCTGTATACGCAGCAATTATTGGTAATATTGCAGCAAGTATTGTTGTTAAACAATTTGGTTGTGCTACTACTACAATAGATGAAATAAAAGAAATGATTGAACAAAGAATAAATAAGTAATAAAGGGTTAGGAGAGTTATATGAAATTCAATAAATTTGTTGATTTAATAATTATACTAGGAATTATTCTTGCTATTTTTGTAGGCATTATAACAATTAAACATTATAGAGAAACAGCATCAAAGCAAATAGAAGCTACATCTCAAATCAATTTTAATGTTTATTTAAGAGGGGTAACATTAACAGGTGAAGATATCCCAATAAAAAAAGATGAAACAACTTTTATTAGTATTAGAAATGTGCCTTATTCAGATTTAAAAGTTATTGATGTTGAATCAACACAAAAAATGACAACAATTTCTTCTAATAATTCCAATGGATATAAAGTTGTACCTGATTCTAGTCAGCCTAATACATATGATATTTCTGTTAAAGTTACAGATACTGCTAAAATTACTAAAGATGGAGCTGTTGTTGGAGGAAATAAAATTAAAATTGGTTTACCTATCACATTAGAAGGTAAAACATATAAATTAACTGGGACTGTTTCAGATATAGAAATTTTAGAAGGTTAATATGCTTTTAAATAAATTATTGGATGTGATTCATATTCCATTTAAGTACATTTATGAATCAAGTGTAATACTAAAAAAAATAGATTTATTAATATTAATATCTATATTAGCAACATTTATATTTTCAACATTTTTGAGTTCAGATGTTGCAGGTTATTTGTGTTTTTCAACATTTTTATTGACAATAGTCCGAGTACTTACAAATCCAACAGACAAATTTAAATGCGAAAAGTTTGAAATATTTTTATTGATATATTTTATGCTTCTAATAGTAAGCGTTGCTGGTTCAACTCTTTTAGCATTAAGTTTAAAAGGATTTTTTAAAACATTTATATATTTAAGTTTTTATCTTTCTGTTGTACATCATTTGAAAAATAATAAACAAAATATTATTCCGATATTATTATGCATGGCAGGTTGTATAACATTTGAATCATTAGTTGGATTAAGCCAAAACTTTATTCAAGTAGGAGAAATTTCAGGTTGGCAAGATACCTCACGTTTAAATCCTGAAGAAGTAATGACAAGAGTATATGGAACATTACAACCACTAAATCCTAACTTATTAGGTGGATATTTAGTGGCAGGAATTGGCTCAGTTTTAGGTCTTTGTACTTATAATATTTATAAAAAAAACTATAAAAGAGGCTTAATTTTTGGTCTTTTGTCAATTTTAGCAGCAATTACAATATTTTTAACTGGATGTAGAGGTTCTTATATTGGATTATTTTTAATATCTTCTTTAGTCTTTATAATAAGTTTAAAATTTTTCTGGCCTACATATAAAAAAATATATTTTAGTTTAATATCATTTATTGTGGGAGCTTCAACTTTTGCAATATTAACAATATCATCATTAAGAGCAAGAGTATTTTCAATTTTTGCAATGAGAGCTGATAGTTCAAATTCATTTAGATTTAATGTTTATCAAGCTGCAGTTCACATGTTTAAGGATAATTGGCTATTAGGAATAGGAATGGGAAATCAAAATTTTAGAGAAATATATGGTTTATATATGAAAACAGGTTTTGATGCATTAAGTGCCTATAACATATACTTAGAAACAGCTGTTGAAAGTGGAATTTTTGCACTACTAGCATTTTTAGGATTTTTATTTACATTAGTAATTGATGCTGGTAAATATATTTACCATTCAAAAGACTTAAAACAAGTAATACTGGCATCCGCAGCATTTGTTTCTATTTGTGGGGTAATGATACACGGAATGGTTGATACAGTATTTTTCAGACCTCAAATTCAAATAGTTTTTTGGACAATGGTTGCAATACTGTCTTCTGTAATTTATTCAGAAGATTTATCTAACTAGGTTATAAGCAATCTATATTATTTGTATATATATGTAAACATTTGTTTGTAAAAGTACTATACCTATGATACGATACTATCAGAAAAATAAAGGAGTATATTATCAATGCTAGATTTTTTATTTAAAAAGGAAACAAAGGTTAACAATTCACAAATTTTAAATGAATTTTATGCAAAACTAAAAGAGAAATATAGTTTTGATTCTATTTCTGAAGATAGAAAAGAAGTTTTAAGAGATTTAATGACTCAATACGGATATATTCCATACTCTTATGCAAAAGCATTAACAGAGCTTCAAGATTCAGAAATATTATATGCTCTAGAGTTTAAATGGAAAGCAAATAATGTAATGGATTCTACTGGAAAATTTTTATTTGCAAATCCAAGTGTTTTAGCAAGAAATAATGTAACAAATTCTGATTGGATAAAAAAAGAAGGTCATAATATAAAATTAATTAATTTAGCAGGTTTAGGCAACGGAAATGAAACAGAAGAACCTGGCAAATTTATGGATTGGTTAAGACAATTAGCAATATTACCTACAGGTAATTTATCTAATGGAATATTTAATACTACAATATACTTAATACCATTTCATCCTAGAGAATTTGGTTGTGCATATTTACCAACATCATCAGAAGTTAGCCCAAACTTAGAAGATAAATCATTAACAGAATTAACAGGACAAGGTGTTGAACAGCAAGTTAAAAACTTTATAATGTTAGCACAACTTGCAGGTCACCCTGTAATTTATGATATACTTCCACAAACAGGAAGATATTCAAAGGCTGTATTAGCACACCCATATATTGCTAGATGGTTTGATATTAATGGATTAATAGGCGAATTAGAAAAATCACTAGATAAAATATGTGAAGAATTAACTGATATAAATTCAGATGATTTAGAAATAGTAAAAGGTTTATACAAACAATCTTTAAGAGGTGGTATCGGGACATTAACTGATTATTATCAAAAAATTTATAATCAAATTGATGAACAAATGTTGGATGAAAAAAAATATTTGTCTAATGCTATGTTAGAAAAATCAATCCAAGATAAATTACACAAAAAAGTTAAAACAATTATTTCTACAGTTTTGCACTCGCATAAAAAAATAGAAGAATCTGACATTCAAAATCAAAGTGTTATAATTCAATTGTTAATAAGCGAAGGGATGTGGCCAGCACCTGGAGGAGCTTGGTGTTCTGCTGGAGTTCCAGTTTTTGACAAAATGAGTGAATGTGGTTCATATCCAGTTTTCAAACATTTTGATTACAAAGGTGAAGATGTTTCTGAATTTGCGAATTTAGATTGCCAAACACCATATTACTTCGTTTGTTTAGAAGATGGAAAATTTAATAATGAAGTAGTTAATTATTTCATAAATTCAATGAAGAAGCTACAAAAAGATTACAATTTTGATGGCTTTAGAGTTGATCATATTGATCATATTGTAGATGCAGTATCTGAAGATAATGGAACTCCAATAAGCTATAGAGCGCCTAGAAAAGTTT
The DNA here is from genome assembly GCA_949294335.1 of uncultured bacterium. Lineage (GTDB taxonomy): Bacteria > Cyanobacteriota > Vampirovibrionia > Gastranaerophilales > Gastranaerophilaceae > UMGS1585. The sequence continues at coordinate 17,554 of CASFGO010000008.1, forward strand.
TAGGTATGCTTAATTCACAAATGAAAGAACATGTTCTATATTTTGCAACACTTGCCGAATATATGTTATGGGATAATTATTTAAAAGAATATCATGAAGACATGGGATTTGATTTGCTATGGGGTAACGATATTGTTTCTCAAAGTTTTAAGAATCCTCAAGCTATTGTTGATGACAATACTCAATTATCAAATTACAATATTGAATCAAGTAAAAAATCAAAATTAGGGATATTAAAAACTTATAACAATCAAGATGGAGAATTTGAAGCTATTGACAGATACCCTGGCCAATTGGGATTTGACGGAGCATTATTCAAATGGTTCAAATACAAATTTTTACCTGGAGGTAAAAATGCACAAAGACCTGTATTATATATAGATGGTGATGAATCTTTCACTAAAACCGGTATTGAAAGAGTTATCGGCTCAGAAATCTCAATGATAAGGGAAAGAAATGATGAATTCTTTGCTCGTTTTGATGCTATAGATAGGTTTGTAAAAAATAATGATATTATTGTCAATGGTGAAGCACATGTTGTAAGACAAGATGATGATGGTTTTACTGTATGGCAAATATCAAAAGAAGGAGTAAAAAATGCACTATTAATAGTTGCAAATAATGTTTCTCCAACTGAAAAAATCTTAATAGAAGAAAATGATCGTTCATATACAGAAATAAAAGAAGGTAGAGAAGTTTTTGATAAAAACTTAACATTACCTTGTGACTACGAGATAATTGCAGAATATAGATTTAATGGGATTGATTATATTGAAGAACAATTGTCTTCACCATTAAAAGATTTAAGTATAGGCAAGTTAATGCCTGCTGAGTACAAAGTATATTTATTAAGTAGGTAAAATGGAAACATTATCAACTTTTATAAATACAAGACGAGAAAAACTAGGAATGTCATCACTTGGCTTATCTAAGAAAAGCGGTATTGATATTTCTATAATAGAAGATATTGAATCAGGCAAGGAATTATTCTTGCCTGTTACAATTCGTCAAAAACTTGCGAAAGCTTTAAAATGTCAACCTTCAGACATACAAAAATATGAAAAGAACATTAACACAAAAATTATTTCTGATGAAATAATTGATGAAATCAAGCAAAAAATATTGGCTAGAGAAAAAGAGATACACTGCCCAATGTGTGGAAATATTCTAGTTACTAGAATTGCAAAAATGTATGATTTAGAAGACAATTTGATGCTTCATCCTAAAGCTCATTGTTCAAAATGTGTTTTCCAGATTAAAGATTAATGATATAATAAGCTTATGCATAATAATAATAATATAAATATTAATATTTTAAGTATAATACGTGACAATACAGATATTATAAATAAAATTTTACACGAACAAAATTTAAATGCTCAAAATCTAAAAAAAATGATTGAAGCATATGAAAATCTATATAACTACACAAATGATATAAAATATAAAAAACATATAGGAAATCTTTATTATTTTTATTTTAACGATAAAAATAAAGCTCTTGAAAATTTGAGCGAATATATTTCAAAAATACATAATGATAGCTCAGTATTACATTTAATAAGCAATATATATAAATCGAAAAAAGACAATATTAATTATAAAAAATATTTAGAAATGGCTATTAATTCATCATTTTTAAATATTAATAATTCAATTCCTAATTCTGAAGATGTAATTTTAGGACTAAATATTGGTGTAGCAGCAGGTTTATCAATGAATGATGATGTAAAATATGGGGTAGAAGTTTATAAAAAAATACTTCAATATTCTCCAATCCCTGCAAATATTATGACTCCATATTTAGATTTGGAATTAAAAAAAGCCAATCAATTATTTAAAGATGAAAATTGGCTTGAAGCAATGATTAAATATAAAAATATCTTTAATAACTCAACTCTTGAAGAAGGGGATTTTATAAGACTTATCGACTGCCTTGCTGAATTAAAAGAAACAGATTTAGCAATGGAATATTTAAAAAAGTATGAAGAAACAGCAGAAGATAAAGTTCGAGCAGATTATGTAATTGGAGATTTATTATATTTTAAATTTAATAAAATTCCTGAATCTATTGAAAGATTTGAAAGATATATTCTAAGCAATCAGACAGATGCGCTTGTATATAATACATTAGGACATTTATATTCAACTTATTATAATGATAAATTTTTAGATAAACAATTAAACTATTTTCTAAAAGCACATGAACTTAATCCTAATTCAAAAACATTTATTCGTAATATTGCTCTAATATATAGCAAAATGAATGACTTTAAAAATGCAGATAAATATTATAGCTTAATGTTAAAACTAAACCCTAGCTACAATGATTATTTTGATTATGGGTGCTTTTTAATACATAATGGAGATTTTAAAAAAGGTTATAAATACTTCTTGAATCGATTCAACAAAGAAACAAAACCAGCGTTATATCCTCCAATGTTACCATCAGATAAATTATTGAAATCAAAAAAAGAAATTGCCAATAAAACAATTCTAGTCCAATGTGAACAAGGATATGGCGATAGCATTATGTATGCAAGATTTGTGAAAGAATTATCAATAATAGCAAAAAAAGTTTTATTTATTGTTCAGAATGAATTAGTTGACTTATTTAATACATCTAATTTAGGAGCAGAAATATTACCATTAGATACAGATTTTGCTCAATTAGATTATGATTACCACGTTCCAATAATGAACTTACCATATATTTTAGGTACAAAATCAAACTCAATACCTCACACCAATCAATATTTAACAGTTGATGAAAAAAAAGTTGAACATTTTGCTTGTGAGTTTGTTACAAATAAAAATAAAGTAAAAATAGGTTTATCATTTGAAGGCAATGATGTTTCAAGAGATTTAAACAGAGATATTGAACTTGAAAAATTTTTACCACTTATGACAAAGAAAAATGTTGATGTGTATATTTTACAACACGAAGATCCTAAAAAACAAATTGATAAATTACCATCAAAATACAATATAATAAATGTTGGTAAAGACTTTACAACATTTGAAGATACAGCTTCTGCAATAAAAAATATGGATTTAATTATTACAACGGATAATGTAATCTTAAATCTTGCAGGTGCATTAGGTGTGAAAACTATCGGTATTTTTAACAAATTTACAGAATATCGCTGGTTTGATATAAAAGGAGATGATGTCCGTTGGTATAAATCTATAAAACCTTATCAAGCTAAAAATATGGATGAGTGGGATGATGTAATTAATCAAATAATTACAGATTTACAGTTATAAAGTTATTTATTTATAATAAAACCAAATGTATTGATATCATCTTTAGAACTTGTCACAAAAATATTACCTTTATGAGCATCAATTATTTGTTTATACAAGTATAATCCTAAACCTGCTCCTACACGATTGAATTTATCTTCATGAGTTACATATTTTTTGAAGATATTATTAATTTTTTCTTGATCCATGTATGGACTACTATTTATAAATTTCACACATATTTGAGGAGTATTATTTTCATAAATTTCATTCACAGATATAATTATAGTAGACGATTTAAAATTATAAGATAAACCATTTAATATTAAATTTTCTAATACTTTTCTTAATTGTTCTTTATCTGCATTTATTATTGGATTTTCTATATTGGCTTCTATTTTAATTCCAATTCCTGAATTTTGAATTTCAGAGCTTAACTTTTCTATTGTATTTTCAATTAATTTCATAATATTGAAATTTTCATACAATAAATTTACTTCTCCATTTTCATATTTATATGAAGAAACTAAGTTTTCAACCATTGAATACATATAATGATTTGAATCTAGCATTAGATTTAACAATTCTCTTTGATCATTCTGTAAAATTCCCGAATTAGATTTTAAAAACAATTCTAAAGTCCTTATTTGAGCCAATATAGGAGTTTTTAAATCATGACTTAGAGTTGCAATATAATTATCACGTTGCTTTTGCACATTTTTTAATTCATCAATATTTTGAACAAAAACTATAACTCCATTTATATCATCATTATTAACTATTAATGGAACTTTTCTAATTGAATACCAATGTTCAGATCCATCTATAGCTTTTAATAATTTATCAACTACTAAACTTTTTTTAGTTCTTATAACTCTTTGATTTTCTTGTTCATTAATATCTTTGATTAAATCTAAATTAATACGTACATTCTTATCTTCAGGGTCAATTCCTTCATTGTAAAATTTAAATGACTTTTCATTTCCCATTATATAATTACCATTCAGATCTATAATATATGCCACCATTGGCAAATTATTTATTACAGATTCAATTTGAGCATAACTAGATTTTAACTCTTGTTTTAAATTTTCTTCTTCAGTAATATTTCTAATTAAACTTGCAACACCTTTTATATCTTTACCTTTTTTCAAAGGAACTGATATACAATAATAATGACTATTATTTTCTGGATTATAAATTTTATATTTAATAATTTTAGCTTTAGTCAATACTTTGATATCTTGTTTAGTAATTTCTTCAGATATTTTTTTATCGAGAAAATTGTAAATATCCTTTCCCTTTAATTGACTTAATTTATCCAATTTAAATAAAGATAAAACTGATTTATTACCTAAAGTAAACTTTAAATTTTTATCTTTACATAACACATAATCAGGAAGATATTTATGAATATTATCAATCAATATAGATATATTTTCATATTTATATGTTAATTCATCTAAATTCGTTTTTTTTTCAAACCAAGATTTTGCAATTACAGAAACTAAAAGAATAAATAAAACTGATTTTAGAAATATATGAGGGATATTCAAATCAAGAGTTACAATAACAGTAACAATTAATATTGAAAATAAAATAGGTTGTAGTATTTCTTTTTTTAGTTTCATAAATATTTACCATTATTTAGCATAAATTATACTTATATGCTTTTACTGCAGCTTGAACTCTATCAGTTACTGCTAATTTGGTTAATATATTAGATACATGGACTTTAGCTGTATGAGAACTTATAATCAATTCTTTTGCAATTTCTGTATTAGATTTGCCTTCTGACAATAGCTTAAGGACTTCTTTTTCTCTATCTGTTAAATTTCCAATATCTTCTCTTTCTGTATTATGCTGTTTTTGAAGCTTAAAAACTTCCATTGCTAATTTAACAATTCTTGGATCAAGCCAAATAGCTCCATTTATAACAGAATGAATAATGTTATAAATTTCAGGAGTATTAGTGTCTTTAATAAGGTATGCATTTGCACCTGCGGATAAAGCCGTTAAAATTTCTTCATCGGTATCATGAGATGTTATAATTATTATCTTAACTTCTGGATGAGTTTTCTTTATTATATTAGTAGCATCTAAACCATTCATATATGGAAGACCTAAATCCATAAGTATTATATCAACATCTGCACGCTCTAAATATTTTATACATTCTTCTGCATTATCAAAATCATTTACTATTTCAATATCCTTAAACTCTGATAATGAATACTTAAGAGCAGTTCTTGTTAAAGCATAGTCTTCTACAATACAAATTTTTATTTTTTCTTCAGCCATATCATCCTCTACTAATATATTTATCTGTCTTTTATTACTCTATGATATATTAAAAGATTTATACTATTATTAGCCAGTTGGGGTATTTGAAAAATATGAATTTATTAATTGTAGTTGGTAATAACGTATAATAGTGATAAAATCATTTTATGGATTTTGATAATTATAAAAAATTTATAGATATTCTTTCACTAGATTTAGATGCAATGTTTGAACATCAAAAAGACTATATTTTTTGTAAGGAAGGTTGTTCATATTGTTGTGAATATGGAGAATACCCTTTTACAGAAATTGAGTTTAATTATTTAATGGAAGGATATAAAAAACTAGATGACGAAACAAAAAAAATTGTAAGAGATAATATAAACAATATAAATAAAGATGAAAAAGGATATTATGTTTGTCCGTTTTTAATTAATAAAAAATGTTCGGTTTATAATAATCGAGGAATAGTATGTCGAACATTTGGATTATTAAATAAAGAAGCCGATGGTAAAGTAAATGGTCCTTTTTGCGGGAAATTAGGTTTAAATTATTCAAATGTTTATGACAAAGAAACAAAGGAACTTTTGCTAGATGTAATTGAAGAAAATCAATATAAAAATCTACCAAGAGTGTTTAATTTAGATATTACAAATATAAGAAAATTAGATTTAGTAAAAGAACTAGGAATAGAATTTGGAGAACAAAAGCCTTTAGAAGAATGGTTGAAAAAATATGCAGAATGAGCAAACCTTAAAAAATTATGAAAAATATCTTGATTTGATAACTAATGAAATCAACAAAATGTTTGAAAATCAAAAAGAGTATATTTGTTGTAGTAATGGTTGTTCTTTGTGTTGTGAACAGGGTATGTATCCTTTTTCTGAAATAGAATTTGAATATATAAAACAAGCATATGAAAAATTACCCAACAATATAAAACATAAAGTGAAAGAAAATGTACAAGAATTATCTAATATAGTTGGAAAAGAGTCTTTATATAAGTGCCCATTTTTAATTGATAAAAGTTGTTGTGTATATTCAAATAGAGGTTTAATATGTAGGACATTTGGTTTAATATCAGAAAATGCAGCGAAAAAACTAACAATACCATATTGTGCAGAACACGGTTTAAATTATTCAAAAGTGTACGATAAAGAAACACATCAAATATATATGGAAAAGGTGAATGAATTAGGATACAAAAATATTCCAATAGCTTATAACTTAAGTAAATATAATTTAATGTATGGAATTGCTAAAAGTCTAAATTTTGAATGGGGAGATTCAAAATTATTAATAGAATGGCTCATTGAATACTTTTCAATAGTTGACTAAAAGTAGACTTAAATTTTATAATTAGATTAAAAAGGAGCAAGCACATGAAAAAAATTATAATAATATCTGCAAGCCCAAGACAAGGTGGTAATTCTGATTCATTATGTAATAAATTTATGATGGGAGCAAAAGAAGCTGGGCATTATGTTGAAAAAATATTATTAAAAGATAAAAATATTAATTATTGCAAAGGATGTGGTTTTTGCGTCAATAACAATTATACTGCCTGTTCCCAACAAGACGACATGGAAAATATTTTAGAAAAAATTATTGCTTCTGATGTTATTGTTATGGCAACACCTGTTTATTTTTATACAATGTGCGCTCAAATGAAAACATTTATTGATAGATGCTGTTCACGATACACAAAAATTAAAAATAAAGAATTTTATTTTATAGCAACAGCAGCAGATCCTAATAAGCAAGCTTTATATAAAACTTTTGAAGGTTTTAGAGGTTTTACTGATTGTTTAGATGGAGCTCGCGAAAAAGGCATTTTATATGGTTCAGGAGTGTGGGCAAAAGACGATATTAATAAAACCCAATTATTAGAAGAAGCATACCATATGGGACTAAGTGTTTAGCAAGTATCTATACAGCACTTGTTTGTAATTCATTCACAGGATTAAATTTATCAAGCTGATTATTTTTGATAAGTTCTTCGTAATAATTTTCTTTATAATCAAGAAGTTCTAATTGTTTTTTTAGTTCTTCCATTTGTTGAAGTGCTTTTATTCTAGTTGCTTTAATAATTCCGTATCGTTCAGGGATTGTTGAATCTCCTATAAGACATAAATCAACATATCTTTTGATAGATTTATTATCAGTTCCAACAGATCTTAAACATTTTACTATTTTAACCCAACCCAAATCGTGCTCAGAAAATTGTCTTATATTATTTTCATTACGTTTTATATTTGGGAAAAGACCACTTTTTGCCCAAAACCTAAGTGTATGTTCTGAAACATCCATTAATTTAGCAACTTCTTTTATTGTATACATAAGGTACTCCTTTTTATATATATTATAATATAAAAATACTTGACTGAGAGTAGCTCTCAAGGGGTAAAATTTAAATTGTAAGATGTTTATTTAGGAAGTACACTAGTTAATATGAAGAAAGAACAAAAATATATTTTATGTAATATATCATTACTAATGGCTGCGTTTATATCAGGTTTGTCTTTTGTTGCACAAAAGACTGGCATGGAATATGTTGGACCTTTTACATTTAATGCGGTAAGAAGTATTATTGGAAGCTTAAGTTTACTACCTGTTATATTGATTTCAAATCTTTTGGGAAATTCTAAAATGGATAACCAACAAAAAAACTCTCTTTTAAAGGGAAGTTTATTTGCGGGGGTAGTTTTATTTATAGCCTTTTCAATAAATCAATATTGTATGATATTCGCAGATGCAGGAAAAGCTGGATTTATTACTTCTTTGTATGTTGTCTTTGTTCCTGTAATTGCAGTATTTATGAAACATAAATTGTTACCAAATGTTCAATTAAGTATTGTACTAGCATTTATTGGTTTATATTTATTATGCGCAAAAGGAGTAATGAATTTTGAAATATATGATATTTTATTGTTATTAAGTTCATTCTTCTTTGCTCTACATATTATTATTGTTAGCTACTATTCAAAAAGAACAAGCGCATTATGGTTATCTTCATTACAATTTTTGATTGCAGGAATTTTAGCCTTGCCTTTTATGTTTATATTGGAAAATCCAACAGTAAGTTCAATAATTGCAGGATATCAACCAATATTATTTACAGGTATTGTTGTAACAGCAGGAGCATATACCTTGCAAATATTGGGACATAAAGCAACACATCCTGTTCTAGCAACCTTAATATTAAGTACCGAAGCAATATTTGCAGTACTAGGTGGAGTATTAATATTAGGAGAAGTTTTAACTTTAAAAGAAATAATTGGATGTGTATTTATGATTTATGCGATTATTCTTTCTCAAATACCATTCAATTCTAAAAAACAATCAGATGATTTAAGCATATAGGAGATTATTATGACCGAATATATTAGCGATAAAACTTATGACGAAGAACGAGCTCTTTATAATCTTGTTGATGCAGAAGTCAATAACTGTACATTTGCAGGACCTAAAGATGGCGAATCAGTTTTGAAAGAAGCTAGAAATATTAAAGTAATCAATTCAAACTTTTCATTAAGATATCCATTATGGCATGTAAAAGAATTTTCTCTTATGAATTCTTCAATGGATGAACTAACAAGAGCTCCTATTTGGTATTCCGAAAATGGAGTAATAGATAATTGTAATATTACAGGTATTAAATGTGTAAGAGAGTGTGAAAACATTACAGTTACTAATTGTGATATTAAATCCCCTGAATTTGGATGGAAATGCGATGGATTACATATAAATAATTCAAGTATTGAATCTGAGTATTTTTTATTTGATTCAAAAAATGTAGAAATATCTAATTTGAATATGAAAGGGAAATATTCTTTTCAATATATGAAAAACCTTCACATAAAAGATTCTAATTTAGATACAAAAGATGCTTTTTGGCATAGTAAAAATGTAGTTGTAGAAAATTCCATTGTTAAAGGAGAGTATTTAGGCTGGTTTTCAAATGGTCTTACATTAATAAACTGTAAAATCATAGGAACACAACCTTTATGTTATTGTAAGGATTTAAAATTAATAAACTGTACAATGGAAGATACAGATTTGTCATTTGAATACTCAAATGTAGAAGCTGATATAAAAGGACATATAATATCAATAAAGAATCCAAAATCAGGAACTATAAAAGTTGATAGTATTGATGATATTATATTTGAAGATGCCGTTATGGAATGTAATGGAAAAGTAATTGTAAATAATGAAAGGAGATGTAATGTCTAACATTTTGAATAAAATAAATTCACCTGCCGATGTAAAAAAATTATCAGTAGATGAAATGAAAGAATTAGCATCAGAAATAAGAGAAGTTATAATCAAGAAGGTAAACTCAACAGGTGGTCATATGGCTCCAAACTTAGGTATTGTTGAAGCGACAATGGCATTACATTATGTATTTAATTCACCTGTTGATAAATTTATATTCGATGTGTCTCATCAATGCTATACGCATAAAATTTTAACAGGGAGAAAAGAAGGTTTTACAGACGAAAGTAAATATTATAATTACTCAGGATATACAAATCCAAAAGAAAGTGAACATGATATTTTCAAAGTAGGACATACATCAACCTCAGTTAGTTTAGCAACAGGTGTTGCAAAAGCAAGAGATTTAAAAGGTGAAACAGGTAATGTAATTGCTTTAATCGGTGATGGATCTCTAAGTGGAGGTGAAGCTTTTGAAGGTTTAAATAACGCAGCTGTCTTAGATAGTAATATCATAATCCTTGTAAATGATAATGATATGTCAATTGCAGAAAATCAAGGCGGACTATACAAAAACCTTAAAGAACTAAGAGATACAAAAGGTAAAGCAGAATGTAATTTCTTTAAATCAATGGGATTTGATTATTACTATATTGAAGACGGTAATAACATTGAGCAATTAATTGAAACATTTAACAAAGTTAAAGATATTAATCATCCAACTGTTGTTCATATGACTACTTTAAAAGGGAAGGGATTACCTATTGCAGAACAAAATAAAGAAACATTCCATTGGATTATGCCCGGAACTTTAGATGCAAAACCTAGTACAGAAGTTGTTGAAAACTATAATACAATAACAGTTGATTATGTTTCTAAAAAAGCTAAAGAAGATAAAACATTAGTTTTAATAAATCCTGCGACGCCTGGAGCTTGTGGGTTTAGTCCTGAATTTAGAAAAGAATTAGGTAAACAATATGTAGATGTTGCAATATCAGAAGAACATGCAATTGCTTATTCTTCAGCTCTTGCAAAATGCGGTGCAAAACCTATTCTTGCAGTTTTGAGTTCTTTTATACAAAGAACTTATGACCAATTTTCACAAGATTTATGTTTGAATAACAACCCTGCAACAGTACTTGTTTATTGGGGTGGAATATCAGGGGCTGATGCTACTCACTTAGGTTGTTTTGATATCCCAATGCTTAGCAATATTCCTAATTTAGTTTATTTAGCACCTGTTAATAAAGAAGAATATCTAGCAATGTTAGATTGGTCAGTTGAACAAAAAGATTATTCAGTTGCTATAAGAGTTCCTTTTGGAACCTTTATCTCAACAGGTATTGAAGATAAAACTGATTATTCTCAAATTAATAAATTTAAAATGGAAAAAGAAGGTAAAGATGTTGCGATAGTTGCTTTAGGAAGTTTCTTTGAGTTAGGTCAAAAAGTTAAATCAATGTTAAAAGAAAAACTAAATATCAATGCAACATTAATCAATCCTCATTTCATAACAGGTATTGATAAAGATATGCTAGAAGAATTAAAATCTAATCATAGATTAGTTATTACATTAGAAGATGGTATTTTAGAAGGTGGCTTTGGAGAAAAAATTACAAGATTTTACTCTACATCTGATATGAAAGTAATTAACTATGGTGCAAACAAAGAATTTACTGACTGTGTTCCTTTAGATGAACTTTATGAAAGATATCATTTAAAAGAAGATTTAATCGTAAATGACATAAAAAGTTGTTTGAATTTAATTCAATTATAAAATACAAATAAATATTGCGAAAATGATGGCTGTTATGAAATATAATGGCCATTATTTTTTATTAAAAAATGTAACAAAATATCAAAAATATGCAATTTGTATATACTCAAATACTTTATATATATGTAAGCAATCAATGCTTAGAAAAAAGATTTTTCATACATAACCTACACACACTAACCTTCTACACACGAGGAATTACACAAAAAATTCCAACCTTCCATTTTCGGGAGGTTTTTTTTATGCTATTTATACAAATAATCGCTAATTTATATGAATTATATTAATAATTTAGAGAAAAGTTCAATCTCGTACTTTTGTGATTTATTTGATAAATCACAAACCATTTTGTTTAAAATCATAGAAAGTGTGTAAATATCAGAATAAGTTAAATGTTCACTTTTATTTAATAATAATTCTTCCAAAATTTTTGATAAACATTTAATGTTAAAGATTTCATCATTAATTGTTTCAAATTTGTTATAAATAAATAATTTGTCAGATTCCAGCATATATCACCTATTGTTAAATTATATTAAAATGCTTTTGATATATTTGTCGTTTTTAAGACAAATATATCAAATATAATACATCTAATAGACATATTTGTCAATTAGGAGACATAATTATATAATTAATCTATGGATAATTTTGTAAAAAAACAGATAAAAATATTACTTCTACAAGAAGACATGCTACTAAAAGAATTGGCATCGGAATTAACTAAAAAAATCGGTAAAAATTATTCACCTGATTCTTTATCTCATAAAATTGCAAGGAATAGCATAACATATAGTGAAATGGTTTGTATAGCTGATATTTTAGGATATGATATCGAATTTATAAAAAAGAAATAATAAAATATTTTTATTTTAATTAGTATTTTAATTTAAATTTTTAAAATATTAAGGTTATATAAAGAGAGCTGAAAACTATGATACACTATAATAGTAAGGTTACAAAAGAAAAGGGGAAATTATATGATACCTATTTTTGATTCAAAACGTCAATACCAAGAAATTGGTTCTGATATTGAAAAAGCAGTATGTGAAGTATTAAGATCAGGAGCTTATATATTAGGTCCAAATACAAAAGCTTTAGAACAAGAATTAGCAGAATATACACAATCAAAATATGCAATAGCATTGAATTCAGGAACAGATGCTTTGCATTTAGCATTAAGAGCTTTAGATATAGGTGCAGGTGATGAAGTTATCACAACAGCATTCACATTTGTTGCAACAACAGAAGCAATAGGTATCGTTAACGCAAAACCTGTATTTGTTGATATTGATCCGGATACATTTAATATTGATCCTGCAAAAATTGAAGCAGCAATAACACCTAAAACAAAGGCAATTATTCCAGTTCACTTATATGGTCAACCTTGTGATATGGATGCAATTATGGATATTGCAAAACGTCACGATTTATATGTAATTGAAGATGCTTGCCAAGCAATGGGTGCAACTTATAAAGGAAGAAAAGTTGGTTCAATTGGCGATATTGGATGCTTCAGTTTCTATCCAACTAAAAACTTAGGTGGTATGGGTGATGGTGGTTTAATTACTACTAATGCTGAACACTTAAAAGATAGAATAATTGCATTAAGAAACCACGGTGGTGCTATCAGATATCACCACGATGAAATAGGTGTAAATTCAAGACTTGATGAAATCCAATCAGCTATTTTAAGAGTTAAATTACCTCATCTTGATTCTTGGAATAAAAAACGTAGAGAAAGAGCTGCTATATACAATGAATTATTTGCAGGTTGTGAAGATATAATAACTCCAAAAGAACTTGATGATACTTATTGTATTTATCATCAATACACAGTAAAAATTCCTAATCGAGATGAAATCTTTGATAAAATGCACGAAGCAGGTATTGGAACAATGTTATATTATCCAATCCCATTACACCTTCAAAAAGTTCATGAATATTTAGGAGTTGGTAGAGGATCATTACCTCATACAGAAAAAAATACTGATATAGTAATGTCTTTACCTATGTTCCCTGAATTAACAAGAGAAGAACAAGAATTTATTGCTAATACATTAATTAAATTAGTTGAAGAAGCTAAAGCATTAGCATAAAAAACTTAATAAAAAATTAAGAAGTCATATTGTGTATTAAATTCACAATATGACTTCTTTTTTGTGCAATTATTCTTGATTAAAAGCTGGGTTTATTGTATCTTAATGGTGTGAGTGAAAAAAGATTTATTGATGTAGATATAATTATATCAGAGTGCGGGATTAATTCTAATATCGACCAAGAAATTAAAGTGCAAAATATCATAAATCTTGAAAATAAATATAATGAATACGAATTAGTGCAAATTTATAATCAAATTTTAACAGTTTCAAAAGAGCCTAAAGTATTAATGATTACAATAACTTACGCTGATAAATTAAGAAATGAATCAACCCTAGGTCCTTTAGTTGATTTATTATTAACAAAAAATGGGATTAATGAAGAAATAGAACCAGATGATTTAATTAATCTTCGAGTTTTATGTGCAAAAGCAATATCAAATTACAAAGACACATCTGTAGTAGGAGCCTTATTATATTGTTTAAATAATAAAGATGAACATTACAAAGTAAGATTAGCATGTGCTGATGCTTTAGGAAAAATTGGTGATAAATATGCAGTTGCGCCATTAATCGACTTAGTTCAAGATGAAGAGGAAAAATCTGTTTATCTAAAAGAATCTGCAGCTTCTGCGTTAGGAAAAATTGGAGATTTAAGAGCTGTTGATCCTTTGGTTTCAATATTAGAAGCAAAACAAGGATTTTTAGATAAATTTTCATTTCTAAAAGAAAGAGTTATTGAAGCATTAGGAAAACTAAGTATTGATAACCAAAAAGTAATCAAAGCATTAAAAAAATCTTTGTTAGACTCATCTCCAATGGTAAGAATAAATGCGATTGAAGCTATTATGAACTCTGGTGTAGATAATGCATCTGAATTAATAAAGAGTTGTTTATTTGATGATGATAAAGAAGTTCAGAAAAATGCATTGATTGCAATGTATAACTTAGAAGGTCGCGATATTTTAGAAGAAGTTTTATCTTTAGATGAATATTCAGAATATTTAAAGGAAGAAGCTCAAAATTTAATTGATGAATATGAGGATGATGATGAATAATAAATCAATTATTTTATTATCAGGAGGTTTAGATTCTCTTGTTTGTTTAGGCGCAGTAAAAGATGAATATAATATTGAATTAGCTTTAACTTTTGATTATGGGCAAAAATCAGCCAAACAAGAAATAGAAGCCTCAAAAAAATTAGCCTCATATTATAAAATTGAACATCAAGTCATAGAATTACCATTTTTAAAGAAAATTACAAAAACAGCTTTAGTTGACGATAAAGATATCCCAGAAAATGAACTATACACAGAATATAGCGCAAAAGCAGTTTGGGTTCCTAACAGAAATGGGTTATTTTTAAATATAGCAGCAGCATATGCTGATACATACAATTTCACTCATATTATATTTGGAGCAAATAAAGAAGAGGGAGTTACATTTCCTGATAATACAAAAAAATTTGCAGATTTAATAACTAGTTGTTTTAAATTTTCAACTTTGTGTAATCCACAAGTTGTTGCTCCATTGATAAGCATGGATAAAAATGATATAGTAAAATTGGCATTAGAAAAAAACATGCCACTTGAATTAACGAGGAGTTGTTATAATAAAAGCAAGACAAATTGCGGGAAATGTGAATCTTGTAAACACTTAAAAGAAGCATTAATCAATAACGGGGATACAAAATATATAAGGGTTTTATTTGAAGATGTTAACTAAATTAATAGACAAAGAGATTAAATATATAGGCTCTCAATTACAACCTCATTGGATATATAAAAACTTTAAAATACAAGGAGATGCAATCGTTGCATTTATTGGAGAATGCGAAGTTAAACTTACTGAAATGGTTGATATAGAAGATGTTATAAACAATGAGCCTATATATAGTAAATCTATGCTAAGTTTTATAACAGAACAATTTAATATTGATTTAGTTGAAGGGGTTTTTAGACAACGATTATTAATATGTATAATAAAAGAATTATTAGAAAAGAGAGGAATTTTTGTTGTAAGAAATGGTGATGATTTAATGATTGATGGTAAAAAATTATCTGTATCAATAGCAACAAAATCAACAACATCAATACTAATTCATACAGGTTTAAACATCGATTCAGAAGGTGCACCTGTTAAAGCCTCAGGTTTAACAAGTGAATTAGGTATAACAGATATAAAAGAGTTTGCAATTGAGGTTATGGAAGCCTATGCTGAAGAACTCAAAGATATCGAACTAGCAAGTACAAAAGTCCGAGGAGTTTAAACATGGGAAATCAATATTATAAAAAATATAACAAGCAAGTAGAAGAAAAACCTAGTTATATAAAATTATTTTTTGGTGCATTTTTCATGATGCTTATATTATTCGTTGTCATTGCTGTACATTTATTTTCAAGTGTAGATACAGCAATAGGTGAAAACGATGAAGGTGATATAAAAGAATCAGGTTTGGGTGTAAAACACTTAATTGATAGTCGTCTAAAATTTATACAAATGGAAGATAATAATAAACTACCGTCAAATCAAGTTCCAAATGTAATCCAATCAAAAGAAGAAGCAATGATGCAAACAAATTCTTCTGACGAAGTTCAAGTACAAACATTTGGAGGTCAAGATTATTCAAATCCTTATGGAAATAGTAATACATATTCATCAACTCAAACAACATTTCCAGATGCAGAAAGACAACCTATAAAACATCCAACTGGAATTCCTCAACAAACAACAACATCAAATACTGTTTATAAAGTATTTATAGGTTCATATAGTACGTTAGAACAAGCAAGAGTTGCCCAAAATATTGTTCAAGATGCAAACCTTGGGGTTACATCATTTGTTAAAACATTAACCAATGGAACTTACACAATACAAGTAGGTTCATATAGTGATGTATCAAAAGCTCAAAATTTAACAAATGAATTAAAACGTAATCATTTTCCAGCAAGAATGGTTCAAGAATAAATTATGGATAATTATTATTTAATAGATACACATGCTCATATTGATATGAGTGAGAATGTTTGTGAAGTTATAAAAAATGCAAATGATAACGGAGTAAAAAAAATAATCATTCCATCTGTAGAAGAAGAATATTTTGAAAAAATAATTAAAATCGCAGAAGAGAATGATAATATTTTTTGTCAATTAGGTTTGTATCCATCTGAAGCGCTAAAATGGACGGATAAAATTGCAGATAAGATAAGAAAGTTAGCACAAAGTAAAAAAGTTATCGCAATTGGTGAAATTGGATTAGATTATTATTGGGACAAAACATACATTGAAGAACAAAAAAATATGTTCAAAGCCCAAATAATACTAGCAAATGAATTAAATTTACCAATAGTAGTTCATGATAGAGAAGCACATAAAGATTCCATAGATATAGTTAAAGAGTATAATAAAACCTCAGAAGTTGTATTCCATTGTTTTTCAGGTAGTGTAGAAATGATGCGAGAGTGCGTTAAAAATAATTGGTATATAGCATTAGGTGGAGTTGTAACTTTTAAAAATGCAAAAAAAATAAAAGAAGTTGCAAAAGAAATCCCATTAGAATACTTATTATTAGAAACAGATTCTCCATATTTAACACCTGTTCCATATAGAGGCAAAGAAAATCAGCCTGCATATATTAAATATGTAGCGGAAGAAATTGCAAGTTTACGAAATGAGTCTGTTGAAGATATAATAAAAATGACAACCGCAAATGCAGAAAGAGTATTTAGAATTTGAAAAAAGAACGTTTAGACAAAATATTAGTAGACTTAGGCTACTTTGAAAATAAAAGTAAAGCATCAGCAGCAATAATTGCAGGAGATGTAAGAATTGGTGATGAAAAAATTACAAAAGCAGGTTATCAATTAGATCCTAACAAAGAATATGATTTTGTAATCAAGACAATGCCTTATGTATCAAGAGGAGGATTTAAACTTCAAAAAGCACTAGATGCATTTAAATTTTCACCAAAAGACAGAATTTGTTTTGATGCAGGAGCATCAACTGGTGGCTTTACTGATTGCTTGCTTCAAAGAGGTGCTAAGTATGTTTATGCCGTTGATGTTGGATATGGACAACTAGCCTGGAAAATACGAAATGACGAGAGAGTTAAGACAATCGAAAAAACTAATTTAAAAATATGTACTCCTGATGAAATATATTCAGAAACTGATACTTGGGCAGATTTATTGGTCTCTGATTTATCATTTATTTCATTAGAGCGGACTTTACCTAATTTAAAACAACTTTTAAATCCTAAATTCCATGAGATGATTTGTTTAATAAAACCACAATTTGAAGCAGGCAAAGAATTTATTGAAAAAGGTGGGGTTGTCAAAAATCCCAAAACACATATAATGGTAATAGAAAATGTTATTAATTGTATTCATAATTTAGGGTATAAAATAAAAGGCTTAACCTATTCCTCAATAAAAGGCCCTGCAGGAAATATTGAATACTTAATATATTTTTCGACTGAAGACATAGAAGAGAGTTTTATTCAACCCAATTTAATAGTAGAAGAAGCTCACAAAGAGTTAAACAATCTTAACTAAATTAGTTAGCAAATTTAATTTTTTTGATTTTTATTATATTATAGTAAATGTGACTAGTTTATGAAAGGAGCCAAATGAATTGGAAATAACAAATAACTTTAACGGAACTGATGAACACTTAGGTAGACATATATTAGCAGAATTTTTTGATTGCGACCCTAATATTTTAAATAATAAAGATAGAATTGAAAATAATATGGTAGATGCAGCAATTGAATGTGGAGCAACAGTTGTTCAAAAATGTTTTCACATGTTTTCACCATTTGGGGTAAGTGGAGTTGTTATCATTGCTGAAAGTCATTTATCAATACATACATGGCCAGAATTGGGTTATGCTGCAGTAGATTTATTCACTTGTGGTAATAAATGCGACCCAAAAGTTGCTTATGAATATTTAAAAAATAAATTAAATTCTAAAAAAGCTTTTTATACTCAATTAAATCGTGGTATTCTAAACCATGAAACAATGCAATTAACTCATAAAACATTTGAACTTGCACAACAAATTGAAAGCTAATTAATTAGAATGTTTTTATATAAAACAAAACCATCCTGATTTAATATCAGGAGGTTTTGTTTAAAAATTAGAGGAGAGATTATGGCACGAGTTTTAGTATCAATTAGCCCTGAATTTTTGAATGAAGTAGATTCACTTGCCAGTGCTGAGCATAGAACTAGAAGTGAATTTATAAGAGAAGCTTTGAGAAGTTATATCCGAAGAAATAAGCAACAAGCTAATCTTGGGAAATACAACAAAGCAGCAAATTTATTAGACTCTTTATTAGATTAATAATTTATTTGATTAATAAAATATTCTACCCATTTTATAATTGTAGCCATTTCGTAAGGTTTTGGTATATATAAATCAGCTCCAGAATTTAAAACTAGAGTTTTATCGTGATGTACAGATGTAGCAATTATTTTTGTATTTGCAAACTCGGTAGTTAATTTAATTTTAGAACATAATTCTAAGCCTTTCATATCATCACCAGAATCAATTAATATTACCGCAGGTTGATATTCTTCCATTTCTTTTTCTGAAGAAATAACATCATAACCTTGTAATTCAAGAGTAGTTCTTAATAACAATTGAAGAGCTTCATCTTTTTCAAAAATAGCAATTTTTTTATTAAATCTATTGTAATTAATTGAATTTTCTCCTGTTAATTTTGGTCTGTCAACAATATAATTAGATTTTGTTGGGAGCTTTGCCATAGATTTTAATTGGTATAATTTAGACAATAGTTTATCAGCATTATTGTAAGTATCAAATTCACTTGAAATAATACCAATTGCTAGAGATAGGAATTGTATTCTTATTCCTGCAAATTCGTCTCCTTGTAAGAGCATGTAACCTCGTTTTACATCTTCCGGAGAATAAAATTTGGGAGCTATTGTATCAAATGCAAAACTTAAAAAAGACGCTATTTTTTCTGATGTTGTCGAATTAGTTAATATAACAAATTCATTATCTGCAATTTGACTTAGAAAATCATTATTAGAAAGAGCAGATTTCATAATTGCAATAAAAGCCTGTATAACCCTATCCGCTGCAAGCTCTGTATAGACTTCTTTATATGGGATAAAGTTTTCTATACTAATTAGTAAAGCCGCCCAATCATTATTATTAGCTAAAACTCGTTTAATAGCACGCATAGAATATTTTTTATTTGGCAATAATGTTTTATTATCAAGATTAGATTCTAACTCTCTTCTTAAATGAGCTTTAATCCTTGTTTTAAATTCTTCAATATTAACAGGTTCACTAATAAAATCATCTGCACCAGCTTCAAGGACTTTTATTCTGTCTTGAAGATCTGCTGATTTGGATAATGCAATAATAATTGGGCGCATATTGTATGTTAATACACGAATTTTATTGCAAAAATCTTCTAAGGCTTCAGGAATACTATCAGAAATAATTATCAAATCAGGTTCATATTCTTGGATGTATTTAAATGCTTCATTCAAATTTTTTACAATTGATACAGAAGTATTAGAAGATTCTAATGCTTTTTTGTATTTTACAGATAATTCTTTTCTTAAATCAATAATTATTGCGTTACTGAGCATTTAACATGTTCCTCAATATTGTATAAAGGGAATTTTACCTGAAATTCAGTACCTTTAGTAAGATTTTTAAAACTAATATTGCCTTGCATTTTTTCAACAAGAGTTTTGGTAATATATAAACCAAGCCCACTACCTTGTATTTTACGAGTTAGGGGATTATCAATCCGAGAGAATTTTTCAAATATTTTTTCTGCAAATTCTTCATTTATGCCAATTCCTTCGTCTTGAATTTTTATATAAACATTTTTATCATCGTGCTCTGTAATAATATTAATAGTAGAACCATCATCTGAATATTTTGCAGCATTTTCAATTAAATTAATCATAATTTGTTGGAATTTTTCTAAATCGAGTGAAGCATGCGGATTAGATTTATCAAAAATTTTAGCAATTTTATGAGTTTTGTATTGTTGTTGAACAATTTGTATAACAGGATTTATAGATGTATTAATATCTATATTTTTTAAAATAAGAGAATCTTTAGGTAATTTAGTAACAGATAAAATATTTTCAACAAGATTAATCAGTCTATTAGATTGTTGTTCGATAATCCCTAAAAACTTTTTTTTATTATCGTCATCAAGTTTATCCCATGAAGCAAGCATAGTTTGAGCAAAGCCTCTAATACTTGTCAAAGGGGTTCTTAATTCGTGTGAAACAGTTGAAATAAAGTCATCTTGATTTGTCATAGCTGTATTATAGCATATTGAAAAAAAAGTTACTAGACAATTAATTATGTCTGTATTATTATAGTCATGTTGAAAGACAAATTTGACAAATAAATAAAAATGTTTGCCCTTGTGGCGGAATCGGTAGACGCGTTGGACTTAAAATCCAATCGGGGTTATCCCTCGGTGCCAGTTCAAGTCTGGCCAAGGGCATTTTTAAAAGACTCACAGAAATGTGAGTCTTTTTTATTAAGAATTTGTAGTTTACCTAAATTTGTGATTAAATAAAGGTAATAAATGAGGGTTTTATGAAAGAATTTACTTTAACAAATAATATTAATGCAGTTTATAAACAAAATAAAAATACACCTAGAATTGCTTTTACTATTAATATTGCAATTAATAAACCAGAAAAACAAGCTGGGACTTATTCTTTGATGAATAGATTATTGTTGCAAGGTACAAAAAAATATTCTAACACTGAACTAGCAAAAATATTAGATGAAAATGCTATTGAATTTTGTACTGATATGAAACAAGATTATCTTCGTTTTAGATTTTTATGCTTAAACGAAGATTTTGGTTTGGCAATGGAAATTCTTGACGATATCATTAATAATTCCACGTTTGAAGAATTTGATAAAGAAAAAGAAAAAATGCGTGGAGAAATTGTTGCAGATTTAGATTCTGCAAGAGTTAAAGTTTCTGATGCTTTTACAAAAACTATATATGAAAACCACTTCTATGGTAATACTTATACAAATATGTTGGAAGCATTGGATTCTATAACCAAAGAAGATGTAATAAAATCATATAGACAAATTTTATCAGAAGGCAAAAAAGTTATAGCTGTAGTAGGAAGTCTTGAATTTGATTATATTAAAGAACTATTAGAAAAGACTGTAGGGAAGTTAGAAAATAATAATATACAAAGTAGTGAAATTGAAAAACCTCAATTATTAAATCCTAAAAGAACAGATGTAATAAAAGAAGATGCAAATCAAGCTCAAATATTACAAGGTTGGATTATTCCTAATTTCTATTCAGAAGATTATCCTGTTATAGCTTTAATCAATACAATTTTAGGTGCAAGTGGTTTATCTTCTAGATTATTTCTTGAATTAAGAGATAAAAAAGGTTTAGCTTATACAGTTAGATCATCTTGTGAAACAAAAGCAAAATGCGCAGTATTTAGCATATATATTGCAACAGAACCAAGTAATATAGATATTTCTTTAGCTGGATTTAAGGAAGAAATTGATAAAATAAAAAATATACTTGTAACTGACGAAGAATTAAGTAATGCAAAAAATAATATAATTGGTAAGCAACAATTTATTACTGAAACTAATTTACAGCAATCTACAACGCTTGCTTATTATGGAATTATGGGATTGGGTTTTGATTTCCAATCTAAAGTAATTGAAAAAGTTAAATCTGTTACTCCTGAACAAATAAAAAGCTGTGCGAACAAGTATTTTACAGAAAATTCAGTAATAGCAGTATTGCATCCGTAAGATATGAATAAAGAAGAATTGTTAAATGAGTTAAAAGCTAATTGTATGTCTTGTCAAAATTGTGAACTAGGTAGGACAAGACACAATATTGTATTTTCGGATGGCAATCCCAATACTGCAAAAGCAATTCTTATAGGTGAAGCTCCTGGAGAAAATGAAGATTTAACAGGAACACCTTTTGTTGGAAGAGCAGGGAAATTATTAAATGAATTTCTTGAAAAAGTAGGGATTAATAGAGAAAAAGATTTATATATAATTAATACTGTAAAATGCAGACCACCTAAAAATAGAGTCCCAACTAATCAGGAAAAAGAAGAATGTTCAAAATATTTGTACAACCAAATTGAAATAATAAATCCTAAAATATTAATTTTTTGTGGTGCAACAGCTCTACAATCATTTTATAAAGATAAAATTCAAATTTCTAAAATCAGGGGACAATGGTTAGATATAACAGTAAATAGCAAACAATATAAAGCTATTCCTATATTTCATCCTTCATATTTATTAAGGAACCATTCTATGGAAGAAGGGAAACCAAGATATTTGATGATAGAGGATTTAAAAGATATTTATAATAAAATTAACTCTTAATTAAATCAATAGCTTTATCAAGACTTGCAACTATATGGTTTTCTGGCATTAGCATATTTAAACCTGCTTCATATACTCTTTTTCTTAATTTTCTATTAGTCAGAACTATCATTATTTCAATTCCCTTATCTTTAAGTTGTGCAACCATTTCCTCAAGAGCAAAGACAGCAGAAATATCCATGTGTCTTATTGTGGAACAATCGATAATAACATGTTTATGATGAGTTAATTTTTCAAGTTTAGAAACTAGCATTGATGCGGTTCCAAAAAACAATACTCCTTGAATATGTGCAATAATTAAATCTTTTTTTATATCTTCCTCAATAAAATCATCTGTTTGAATATCATCAATTGTTTTTAATTCCATTTCCATTTGCTGAGATAATTTGTAAGCAAGTAAAATAGATGAAAGAACAATACCTACGCCAACAGCAAAAATTAAATCATCTAAAACTGTTATTATAAATACAATTAGCATTACTAAAATATCTCTTTTAGGTGCAACTTTTATAACTTTTAAAAATTTATAATCAATAATATCAATTCCAACTTTAACTAGAATTCCTGCTAATACAGCAAGAGGAATTTTAGATACATACGGAGCAAAAAATAATACTACGCAAATTAAAAACAAAGATTGGACAACTCCAGATAGACGAGATGTTCCACCAGCTTTTACGTTTACAACAGTACGCATTGTAGCTCCTGCCCCAGCAATTCCTCCAAAGACTGATGCAATAATATTTCCAATTCCTTGCCCAATTAATTCTTTATTTGAATTATGTTTTGTCTTAGTTATTGAATCAGCAACTAAAGATGTTAATAATGAATCAATAGAGCCTAATACCCCTAATGTTAAAGCCATTGGAATTGCGATTTGTAATTCTTTAAAAGAAATTAGTCCTAATTGGATTTTAGGAAATTCTTGTGGAATGTGTCCAATTGTTGGAACATCAAAACCATTGGCAATACTAATCAAAGTTACCACTATTAATGCTAATAGGGGTGATGGAATATATTTTGATGCTTTGCTTGGGGTAAAGAAAATTATACCTAAAGCAAACATACCTAATAATAAACTTGTATAATCAATTTTTGATAAATTTTGAAAGAAATAAATAACACCATCAATAGGTATCCCACTAAAATTAATTCCAGTTATAGGATTTAATTGTAGTAAAAGAATAATAACTCCAATCCCACTCATAAAACCTGAAATTACAGGATACGGAACATATTTAACAGCTTTGCCAAGTTTTGCTATTCCAAATATTATTTGGAATAATCCAGCTAAAAATATAGTAGCAAATATTAATCTATAATTACCAGGATGAGCAACAACTAACGATGCAATAATAACAGTCATTGGGCCTGTTGGACCTGATATTTGAGTTGGTGTTCCTCCAAATATTGATGCAAATAGACTTAAAAATATTGCACCATATAAGCCTGCAACAGCTCCTAGACCACTAGATACTCCAAAAGCTAAACAAAGAGGAAGAGCAATTACTCCTGCAGTAATTCCACCAAATATATTTCCTCTCAGCTTTGATATATCAATCATAAGAAAATATTACCATATTACTCAAAATTCTAATGATAGTTTTTATTAATATTTAATAAAAATTTACTTTTATACACTTAACAAGTATAAAAACACATGTTATAATTAATATATACATTACCTCAAAGGATATTATTTTTATGGATATTTCAAGTGTATTAGCGTCAGAAGCTAGTTCAAAAATTCAACTTATGAAAATGGAAGTATTATCTTCTGCGATGGAAGAAATTGATGAAGTTGCTGTAAAAGTAGCTGAAACAGGTGACCCATCATATATTCTTGAACTTAGCCCAATGGCATTAGCTATGTTCTATCAATCATAATAATACAACTGGATAATTGCACTTTCTATTAAAATTCTACTATTATATTTAAGAATAATAGAAAGGAGATTATTATGCATGATGAACACAACAAAAAACATTGTTTCTGGAAATATCTAGGGCTATTTTTTGCAACAATTGTTGGAGCATTTTTAGCTGTATATTTTGTAACAGACCTTGCAATAAGTAGAATGATGGATCCAATGGTTGCAATGCATCGAATGGATAGACAATTTGAAAAAATGAACAAAGATATGATGTTTGTAAGAGAAGTTCCACCTCACCATATGAAGGGGAAATGGAAACATCACAAACATCATAATACAATAGATTTTTTCAGAACACCTGAAGAATATAAATTTATCATCGACTTAAAACCATTTAATGGTAACCCTGATAATATTAAAATTACAACAAATGATTCTTCAATTACCTTAAGTGGGGAAGCAACTGTTGATAAAAGGCATTCAGAAACATTTACAAGCTTCTCTCAAACATATTCTTTAGATAAAGATGCAAACTTAGAAAAAATGAGTAAACGAAAAGTTGATGATAAATATATCATAACTATTCCACTAGATGATGATAAAGACTAAAAATATATTCGGCAGGTATATCATACCTGCCGATTTTGTAATATATTTATTATATGAATATATCCGGTGGAACATACAAAGGTAGAAAAATAACATCTCCTGATGAAAAAATTACACGTCCAACCCTTTCTAAAGTTAGAATGGGAATTTTTAACACCTTATTTTCAATGGTTGGCGATTTTGATAACTTAACCTTTTTGGATGTATTTGGTGGCTCTGGGATTATGGGACTAGAGGCATTATCTCGAGGATTCTCATCTACAACAGTTATTGAACTTAATAAAAAAGCTGCAAATATTATAAAAAAGAACTATGAACAATTAAAACTTAAACCAGATTTAATTATTGGAAACTCCTTAAATGTTATTCCAAAACTAAATAAAAAATATAATGTTGCATACGTTGACCCCCCATATGCAAGTGGAATATACGAAGAAATAACAGAAGCATTAAAAAATACTGCAGAAATAATTATTCTTGAGCATCCAACATCAATTAAGTTTGATTTTGAAAACATAATCAAACAAAAACAATATGGAGATAAAACAATAACTTACATTAAAGCTTGAATATAATCTTCAATTTCTTCTTCAGAATTCATTTCAGTTACAGAAATCAATACTTTATTATTGTCTAATTTTACGCCACCAATAATATTTTTTAATTTAAGTTTTGCTAAAAATTCATCACTATTTTTAGTTTCAACAACAAATTCACTAAAGAAATTATTATTTAATGTTTTTATGCCAATTTTAGATAATTTTTCAGATAATTCGTGTGCCAAATTACAAGATAATGTTCCTGCTTGTTTAAATCCTCTTTCTCCTACAAGGGATAAGTATAATGTTGAACACAAAGCAATTAATGCCTGATTAGAACATATATTACTTGTAGCTTTTTCACGTCTTATATGTTGTTCTCTAGTCTGTAATGTTAAAGTAAATGCTTGATTCCCATCAGCATCAACAGTTCTTCCTGCAATTCTACCAGGTAATTGTCTTACATATTTATCTTTGCAAGCTAAGAAACCGGCATGAGGACCGCCAAAATTCATTGGAACACCTAATTCTTGAACATCACCAACTACAATATCAGCTTCAACAGGTGGTTTAATAATTGATAATGCTGATAATCTAGTACATACAATTAATAAAGTATCAACTTGTGGTAAATTATTAATCTCGCCATAAAAATCAGGATTTTGTATAAGAACTGCAGAATATTCGCTAGCATCTTGAGGTAGTTCTTCAAAAAAGTCTAACTCAATATTTGCAGCCCACATATATGTTTTGATAACTTCTTTGTATTCAGGATTTAATCTTGAAGATACCAAAACTTTATTTTTTCTTTTTAATCTTACAGCCATAGAAAGAGCTTCTGCGCAAGCAGTTGCAGCATCATATACAGAGGCATTAGAAACATCCATGCCGGTTAAACGACATATCATAGTCTGAAATTCATACATAATCTGCAATGTCCCTTGAGATATTTCAGGCTGATAAGGTGTATATGCTGTTAAAAATTCAAATCTTTGAGCAACTTGTTGTACTGCTGCAGGAATAAATTTGTTATATACACCGCCACCCAAGAATGATACATAATCAGTATTATTCTTTTTAGCCATTGCTTTGATTTTTTTCTGAGTTTCTAATTCTGATAATGGCTTATCTAGATTAAACTCATCTAAAATCACAGGTATATGCTTAAATAAATCATCTACTGTATTACAAGAAATTGCATTAAGCATTTCTTGTCTTTCTTCTTCACTATGTGCTGTAAAATTATTCATTATTCAACTTCTTCTCTATAATCTGAGTAATCTAATAAATCTGCTAATTCTGTATCATCTGGTTGTGCCTCAATTTTAATTAACCAACCATTACCGTGAGGGTCTTCGTTTAATAACTCTGGTGTAGATACAATATCTTCATTTACTGCAACAACTTTACCTGATACAGGCATGTATATTTCTGATGCCGCTTTAACAGATTCTACAGTTGCAAAAACTTCATTTTTAGAAAACTCTGAACCAACTTCAGGAAGTTCAACAAAAACAACATCTCCTAATTGTTCTACTGCATAATCAGTAAGCCCAATAGTATAATTTCCACCTTCACCGGTTAAATATTCGTGAGTTTTGCTACATAACATACTTTCGCTCATTCATAATCTCCTTTATATATATAATATTATACTTTATTATTCTTTTTTACAAATGGTCTTTTAACCACTTTGGCATTATATAGTTTTTCTCTTATTTCTACTTGAATCATTGTATCAGATTTTATTTCTGGTATTGCTTTTACATATGCAAGTGCAATATTTTCGTTTCTAACAGGAGAAATACCACCACTTGTGATAATACCAACTTTTTCTCCATTATAGAAAACATTATAACCGTGACGAGCAATACCTCTATCAACCATCACAAGCCCAATTAACTTTTTAGAAACACCATTTTTTAATTGTTCTTCTACAACAGCTCTTCCATTATAATCTTCTGTTTTATTCTTAGCAATAGACCAAGAAAGCCCAGCTTCAACTGGAGTTGTTTCTTCATCTAAATCATTTCCATATAAATGAAGAGCAGCTTCAAGTCTTAGAGTATCTCTTGCACCCAACCCAATAGGTTTGATACCAAATTCTTTTCCATATTCAAGAATTTTATCCCATAATAATTCAGAGAATTCATTTTTAACAAGGATTTCTACCCCATCTTCGCCCGTATAACCAGTACGAGAAACCCATAAATTTACGTTACATAATTCAGCTCTTTTAATATTAAAGAACTCAGGAAGGTTTTCAACCCCCATTTTTGCCATCAAGTCTTTAGCTTTAGGGCCTTGAACAGCTAACAATGAATAGTTATGAGATTCGTTAATGATATTAACGTTAAATCCTCTTTGATTTCTAACCATCCAGTTTAAATCTTCATCAATTCTTGCAGCATTTGCAATTACTAAATATTTATTATCTTCTAATTTATAGATAATAAGGTCATCAATAATTCCACCTTTTTTATTAAGTAATTGACAGTATACAGCCTTTCTGTCAACAAGTTTAGTAATATCTTGAGGAACTAATTTATTAAGATATGGGCAAGCATCTTCTCCAGATACAATAAGTTCTCCCATATGCGAAACATCAAACAAACCAACATTTTCACGAACAGTTTTATGTTCTTCAATAATAGATGAGTACTGTACAGGCATGTGCCAACCTGCAAAATCTACCATTTTTGCGTTAAGTTGAATATGTTTATCGTGTAAAAAAGTTTGTTTAGTCATAAAATCACCCTCTAATCCTATAAAATATTGTCTATGTAATAATCTTTAATGTCAAGTATTATAGAATAATGACACAATTTGTAATAAAAATAAAAAATAACTACTTTACAAACAAAAATGTTTAGTATAAGATTAATTCTGTTACAATTCAATTTGTCTGGAGGAGTGCCAGAGCGGTTGATTGGAGCAGTCTTGAAAACTGTCGTACGTTCACGCGTACCGTGGGTTCGAATCCCACCTCCTCCTCCATTTAAGCGGACCATTAAAGGTTCGCTTTTTTAGTGAAAGTAATGTAGGGTGGGTTGTAATTTAACGGGACATTTTATCTGAACGCATAAAAAGATTATTCGGCAAAGTTGGCTTTGTGTTTAAGCTTTAGCGGTCGGAAGTAATCGTTTTACATGTTACAAAATGGTCTTTTACTGGTCTTGATTGTCTGATTACTGTCCAAGAATTGTCTTAATTTTTCTATTTTAAAACCAATGTTATAGCCTATTCCGCCCTCATAATCTAATTTGTACGGATAAAACGATTATTTGACATTTTAAGTAAATAAAGTCCGGTTCGTATATAGAATAAAATTATGTCCTAATGATACAAAAGAAAGAAAAAAGGAACACATTTCAGACTTCAGAGTTAATCTGTATGTATGGACGATTATATAAGTATTAATAAAATCGCAGAATTAAAAGGCTTAAAAAGTACCCGTTCGATAAGACTTGCAATTAACCAAGGTAAGTATATTGCAAGAGAAGTTGAAGTAAGAGGCGGGAAATCGTATGAAATTCTTTATTCTTCATTAGAACCTGAGATACAAGATAGATTAGATGAAGAAGAATTAAAAACAACAGCAATTGTTCCGTTTGAAAACAAGGTGAATTTTGTATCAGAAAATGCAAGATTAACATCACTTGCAAGGGTGGATATAGTAACTGACTTATATAATATTCGTAAAAATTATTCGACTAAAAAAGAGGCTGATTCAGTATTTTTAGATTTATATAACAGCGGGATGTATTTGCCCCAAATATATAAGTTTGTTGGTTCAATTTCTATAGGTACACTTCATCGTTGGGTAAAGACATTTAAAAATTATGGAACGGACGGGCTTCTACAAAAACGTAAAACTAATCAACAAGGTGAATATAATACG
>CASFGO010000009.1 GCA_949294335.1 uncultured bacterium
GAATAATATCCCTAAAGCTGTTCCTATTAAATCTAATGCTAATGCAATAAGAAAGGATGCTGATCAAGGTAATTGCGAATTAACTACAGCCCAAGAAAAAATGGTCGATGGTAATGTCGATTATGATACATTAGATTATTCAGATGAAGAAATGGAAAAAGTAGGTGAAAATCAAATAGATACAGAAGGAGAAGATGGCGAAGAGTTAGAAAACAAAGATGGAAAAGGCGGTGCAGTTGCAGCAGTCGCAGCTGCAAGTAATGCGATTGCTGGTGCAGCGACAGCAATAATACTTTCTGCGATGGGAAAAACATTTGATGGATTTACATCTTTAGGATTAAGTGGTGTTGCATTGGGATTAGGTGCAACTAATTTGGCATTATCGCTTCCAAACGTATTTGATTCTAACTTAGGAGAAAGAGAAAATCAAACTAATAATGCTGCAAATAATAATACAATTATACAAAATTATACTGATACATTAAGTTCTGATATGGAGATGATGTTAGAAGATTCAAAAATGTATTCTGAATTATCTGCAGGTTTAACTCAAGCTCAAGTTGATACAATTACTCAAATAGGGGCTTTAGAAGCAGAAATGCAAGTATATCAATCACAAGGTAATACTGCAAAAGTTGCAGAATTAAAAGCTCAAATAGAAGCTTTAAAACAAGGCTCTGAAGAGGAAAATAAAGGCCCTCAAGAAGAAATGGATGGGTTAAAAGAAAATATTGAGACATATACTGGTAACAATGCTGAAGCTAGTGGAGTTAAAGCTTCAGGTGATACTGTGTCTGCCTTTTTAAAAGAGGGCGATTCAATGAAGAAGATGGCTATTGCTTGTGGTTCTTTACAAGCTGTTGCGGCATTAGCGTGTGCTTCAACAATTGTATTTCCAAAAATTTGGGCAGCATTTGCTCCTGTTGATGGTGTTGCTGCTACAATAGCAACAGTGATGTTTGTTGCAGCTGGCTTATCATTTAGTACTGCATCTGGAATGATGTTTAAAAATGCAGATAAAGAAGGAGCTGCAGTTGATGCAGGTGATGAAATGGCTGGATATCTTGCATCTTTACAAGAAAACATTGATGGGCAAGCCGGTTTTACAGAAACAACATCTGGTGTTTATACTGAAACTGATGAAGCAGCAACTGAAACAGTTACAGAAAATCAAGATGCTGCTAATGAAGCAAATGGTAACGGCCCTCAAGGTGCTAATGGTAATGGTGGTAATAAGCCAAAACCAGAAGAACCTCCAACTGGTAATGTTGCATAATCAAATATTAATTAAGAAAGAAGTCTCTATTTTAGAGACTTCTTTCTTTTATAATGAGATTAATTCTTCATAAACATTTATTGCAAATTTATCGGTCATACTTGATATAAAATCTATAATGGCTTGTTTATAGTCTCGCTCATTTTCCATATTATAAATAATTTTATTTTTATATTTTTTTTGCATTCTTTGTTTTGTATCAATATTTGAGTATTTAACCAACCATCCACAAAAGGTTTTTATCATTGTTCTATAGTATGGTGCATCTTTTGCTAATTTACTTATAGTATTAAAATCAGCATAGTATCCTTTTAAAAATGTATATATTGCTCTTAAAACTAAATTTGAGTAGTCCATAAATGGTCTAAGTCTTTTGTTCATACATATTTTTTCATAATTAAATTTTTTTATCTGACACATTAATTCATAATTTTCATGTGAAAAATTTAGTCCTGTCTCTGGTGTAGAATTTTCACATAAATCTATAATAAATTTGTGCATTAAATATGTTGTATTAATCTCTTTTAGTTTAACTTTTTCTTTTACAATATTTTCTGCAATTTGTCTTAAAGTTATATAATCTTCTTTTGTGAAGAAATTATATAAAGCTGCATCTTGTAAATCTCTACCTAAGTATGCTATTTTATCTGATATTTTTACAACACATCCTTCATATGTAAATGGCATGTGTTGTCCTTTTTTTACTTTCCTTAAATCAAGAAATTCCTTTCTTGGAATTAAAGCATTTTCATCTACTTCTCCACAATGACTTACAATGCCATCTCTTACTGCATATGTTAAATTTAAGTTTTCTGTCCAGCCTTCTTGATTTGGTAATGTTTCAATATCATCAATAAATCTTAAGCTGTTGTATTCGTGCCAAAACTTTCCAGAAAATCCTTCTTCTTCCATTATTCTCATTAAGATTCTTTCACCATGATGTCCAAAAGGTGAATGTCCTAAATCGTGTCCTAATGCTATCGCTTCAGCTAATTCTGCATTTAATCCTAAATATTTTGATATTGATTTTGCTGTTGAAGCAACAATATTAACGTGTTCAATTCTTGTACATACATGGTCATTATCTGTTGCAAAGAAAACTTGAGTTTTATGTTTTAATCTACTAAATGCAGTACAGTTGATTATTCTATTATAATCTCTTTGGAACTCAGTTCTTATATCAACTTCTTTTTTTGATAATTCGCCAACTCGTTGTATATATTGTTCCCAATCTGGATTATTAGGAAGAGCTGCAACTTTTTTAAATTTTTGTGTTTTTGTTTCTATACTCATAAAATTATTATAACAATTTTTTATCAAATTACTATTATAATTTAGTTGGAATTATTCAAAAATAGTAATATTTTTTTATTAGTTATAATTTTATTTATTTTGTTTCCAAATTATATTTATAAAAACGCAATATAAAAATTATTAATATATTAAAGTTTTGTAAACAAAAAGAGAGCCAATTATTTAATTGACTCTCTTTTTGTCTAATATATTTTGTTATGCAATTTCTGCAGTTTCTTCTTCTTTTTCTTTATTTTTTTCTTTTTTAGGTAATTGAATTAATTCCGCTTGATCAGCTTTATTATTACGATTTTCTACCATTTCTTTGGTAATGATAAATTTATCAATATCGGTTTTTGATGGAATATCGTACATTATATCAAGCATTAATTCTTCAACAATTGAACGTAATGCTCTTGCTCCTGTCTTACGTTTAATTGCTTCTTGAGCAATTAGCTCAACCGCATCAGGTTCAAATTCTAAATCTACACCGTCCATTTTAAGAAGACATTTATATTGTTTTAGAATCGCATTCTTAGGTTCGGTAAGAATCATTTTAAGAGTTTCTTCATCTAAAGCATCAAGAACAGCATAAATAGGGATACGTCCAATAAATTCTGGAATTAAACCGAATTTTAGTAAATCTTCAGGCTGAAGTTTTTTAAGCATTTGGTTTGCTTCTTTTTCTTTTTCAGCTTTTGTGCCTGCTCCTTTTGCTCCAAAACCTATTGAAGAACCATCTTTAACACGTCTACCAATAATTTTATCTAAATCAACAAAAGCACCTCCTACAATAAATAGAATATTGCTAGTATCGATTTGAATAAACTCTTGATGAGGGTGTTTTCTACCACCTTGTGGTGGAACATTTGCAACTGTGCCTTCAATCATTTTTAATAATGCTTGTTGTACACCTTCACCTGATACATCTCTTGTTATTGATGTATTTTCTGATTTTCTTGCAATTTTATCGATTTCATCAATGTAGATAATACCTCTTTCTGCTTTTGCAGAATCAAAATCTGCATTTTGATAAAGACGTAATAAGATATTTTCAACGTCATCACCAACATATCCTGCTTCTGTTAAAGTAGTTGCATCAGCAACCGCAAAAGGTACATCAAGATATTTTGCAAGAGTTTGTGCTAATAATGTTTTACCACTACCTGTTGGTCCAAC
>CASFGO010000010.1 GCA_949294335.1 uncultured bacterium
AAATATGCTTTAACGATTTCATATTCTGAAGCTGAAAATGGAAAATTAAAAACAGTTACTAAATATTTAGATGCTGTTTCTGATTTTGATTTTGACAAAGAGGATTTTGAATATAAAGAAGATGATGCAATAACAGAATATTTTAAATCCATTTCTCAAGAAACATTGAATAATAGAGATGATTTAAAAGAAGAATTAAAAGAAAGAGTTGAATCAATAGTTTTAAGTCCATCTTTAATAAATTCTTATAATAATTGCCCAAGACAATTTTTATATAGTAATATCTTAGGAATTAATCTTAATGAAGTTGATTGGGGAGCTGCAAATTATGGTTCTGCTATTCATAAGGTTTTAGAAAAATCTGCAGCTGCCGAAAATTATTATACAAAAGAGGAAGCTATAGAATGTTTCTTAAAAGAAATGGATAAACAAGTTTTCAATTCAAAGGTTGATAAAGAAAATTTCATAAAAAGAGGTCTAAGTATTTTTGATAATTATTATCAGCATTTTTGTGAAACTCCTAAAAGTATGATTTATGCCTTAGAAGATAAATTTGACGGAGTTTTATTTAAAGATGAAATGTTGAATGGTAAAATTGATAGAGTTGAAAAATTATCTGATGGTACTTATGCTTTATATGACTATAAAACAAGTTCTCCTGTAAGTAAAAATCAATATAAGCAAGGTGGTTCAAGAGAAGATTATTATAACCAACTTTGTTGTTATAAATACGCATTTGAAAAGAAAACAGGTCTAAAGGTTTCAAAAGTTGGTGTGATTTATGTAGAAAATCATACTAAATCAGTTGAACTTGAATTAGTCAAAGAGGATATGGATTATATTGAAAATTTAGTTGTAGAAACATATAAAAATATCCGCAACTTAAACTTTGATGTTCCTGTTTCTCAACCTGAAAAAACTTGTGAAAGATGCGGATATAAAGAACTTTGTAAACTAGATGTTATCTAATGATACATATTCCAAATCATTATTTAAAAGTGTAACTTTACCTGTTTGGTGACATAAGTGGCACTTTGCAATATAAAGTTTTTTATCTTCAACAGCCTTTTTTACAATATCTGAATGGTTAAGTAGGTATTCTTCAACCCACATTGTATGTTGCTTTGCAAGAGTTTCATTGGATTCTAATGAATTTTTGTCTAAATCAACTGCAGGATAGACACATTTTAATATTGATTGGAAATGCTCTTTAACTTCAGGATAACTTTCTTTAGCATATTCCATTACTCCGCAATTATCATGTCCTAGTAAAATTAGTAATGGAACATGTAATTTTTTTACAGCATATTCGATACTTTCTCTGACATTAGGTCCAACAGTTATTCCTGCTACTCTGACAACAAATAATTCTCCAATCCCTGCTTCAAAAATTAATTCAGGTACAACCCTTGAATCAGAACAGCTAAGAACGCAGGCATGTGGCTCTTGAAATTCTGCAAAGTGTCTTAATGTGTCAATTGTTATATTCTTTGCTTCGTATTTGCCATTTATAAATTGTTCATTTCCTTTTAATAATTTAATAAGGATTTCTTTTGATTCTTTTGGAATATTCATATAATTATCTCCATAAAAATAATACGATAATATTATACACAAATATTTCTACTTGAAAAAATAAATTAGTTGTGTTAAATTTGTTATGCAAGACTAACATTTTTAAGGAGTGTGTATGCCTGAAGCTAAGTTAAGCTCAAGTTTAGAAGATTATTTAGAGTGTGTGTATAATCGTATAAATTTGAATGGTGCAGTAAAAGCTATTGAAATTTCAAAAGATTTGAATGTATCAAGAGCATCTGTAACAGAGGCATTAAATAAACTTGCGCAAAAAGAGTATATTAATTACGGACGTTATGAAATGATTTCAATTACAGAAGCCGGAATTAAGAAAGCTCGTGAAATAATTAACAAGCATAATGTGATTCAATCATTTTTTGAAGATGTACTAGGTGTATCTTCAAGTGAAGCTGCAAATACAGCTTGTCAGATTGAACATATTATAACTGAAAATATCCTTGAAAAGTTGTCTAATTTCAATAAATTCTGTTCATCAGAACCAGATTTTATTAATAAATTTAAAAATAAGTAAAATTTTTTGGAGATAGTGTTAGGATAACCAAACAATGCTTAATCATATAAAAACAGTCGGTAAATATTTAGATCAACCTTTGGTTGTTGGAAAATTTTCAAAAGTCGTCCCAGGAGTATTGTTGGGTGGTGCAACTTTATATACAGCAAATGAAGTTAGAAAAGCTCCAAAAGATAAGAAAAAAGAGGTTGCGATAAATACAGGAATGATACTTGGGGCAACCTCATTAGCAGCATTAGCCGCTCCAATAATTGCAGCAAAGGCAGTTAGAAAGCCTTATGAAAAAATTGATATAAATAAAATCAAGCAATTTAATAATGATTTAGTTGAAAACTTTTTATCTCAAAATGCAGTAGATTCAAATGTTCATAAAGTGTTAGAAAAAGCTAAATCTAAGGTCTTAAATATTAAAGAAATTGGTTTATTGAGAAAAAAACTTGAACCAACTGAACAAGGTAAGAAATTTTTGGATGCTTTTGTTCCCGAACCTCAGAATGTAACAGCAGGAGAAATAGTTCAGGATATGGGACGCTTATCAGTATTAGGAGCTCTTCCCGTTGCAGGTGGTATAGCAGGTGGTATTGCAGGAGATGTTGTAACTGATAAAAAAACTTGGAAACAAAAAGTCCCTAATAAGATAAAAGAAGGTGTATATCAATATTTAGCTAATATATTTTTGTGTAATGTTGGAGCTGCTGGAGCTCTAGGTGTTATGGAGTCTTTAAAGGTTAAATCAAAAGCAGCTAGAGCTACTTCTATGGTTGGTGGAATTATTTTAACAGGTGTGATTGGAGGAAGTTCAATTGCAAATTATATTTCAAGAAAGTTTATTAACCCATTGTTTGAGTCTAAAGAAACAAGACAGATGAATAAAATCAAACATAGGCAAGAAAAACTGGAAAAACATAGCCATAAAAAGATGAAATCAGATGATAGAAAACCTGAATTATTAGATATATGTTTACATACTGATGATATCGCAACTGTTGCAGTTATGTCAGGTTTAAAATGGATTGAACCGGCACTTCCTATACTTTATGCAATATCCGGTTATAGGGCAGGTATTGGATATAGAAACGGTGATGATAAAGCTAAATGTCATCATCACCATAATAATTATGAACATGATAAAAAAGAATTATAAAGTTTTATTTTCGGAGTAATCTTGCCCTCCTAGAGCTTTGTATAGTTCTATAGTCATAACCAGATAATTAGCTTTCTCTGAAATGTGCTCATTTTCTCTAAGGTATAGATTCCTTTCTTCTTTCATCTCATCTAGTTTTGATAAAGCACCTATTGAATATTTTGTTTGTGTTAATGTAAACTTATCAAATTCTAACTGACATCTTTTACTGCTTTCATCGTAGTTTTTACGTGTAGCTTTTATTCTACATAGAGAGTTGTTTAGTTCTTGGATACAAGTTAGAACTGTTTTATTGTATTCTTCAATAGCTTTTTTACATTCGAGTTTTCGATATCTTAAATTTGCCATTTTCCTTCCGCCGGTAAATACATCCCAAGAAGGAAGAACTCCAACAGATGATAAGAATGAACGATTAGTAAATAATCTGTCAAGATGGTATGCATTAAACCCGATATTACCATATATAGTAAAAGAAGGAAGAAGTTCCCTTCTTGCAACTCTTACATCTAATCCTGTTCTTTGAACATATAATTCTGATTTTACAAAATCAGGTCTTTTAGTAATTGATGAAGAATCAAAATTATCAGGAATGTCAATTAATTTAATATTTTCAATTTTATTTCTTTCAACATTTGTAACTTCTTTTTCACCTAACAATGTAATTAATTGATTTTTAATTATTTCTTGTTCTGCTTCTAAGCTATTTAGTTCTTGTTGGAAAGATGTAAGAGCTTGTTCTTCTGATAAAACTTCAGGCTCAGAACATAATCCTCTTTCATATTTTAATCGTTGCATTTTAGCAATATTTGTTTGTAAATCAACTAATTTTTTGTTGTTTTCAATTAGTCTATCAATTTTTATTAAATTGAAATAATTTGCAGTAAAAGTACTTGATATTAAAATTCTAGCAATTTTCTCGTCTTCAAGTGCTGATTGTGATAGCTTTTTGAAGCTTTTTGTTTGTAAATGATTTTTTCCATAAATATCAATTTCGTAAGTCATTGATAAGGGTAATAAGTATCTTGTTTGAGAATAATTCGGGATTATTAAGTTGCCAAAATAAACATCACTAGATCTTAGCTCTCTACCGATACTAGGATTAAAATTAATCTGTGGTAACTCATTAGCTAATGACATTTTAACAACTTCCTGCATTTGTTTTGTCTTGATAGTTGCAATTTTTAAATCTTGGTTTTGTGTATAAACTTTTGCTAAATTATTAACCAAAATTTCATCGCCATAATGATTCCACCAAGTTGTATCATCAGCCAATACTTTATTACAGCTTAAAAATATAATTAATATAAAAAATGAAAATACCTTTTTCATATGTGAATAATCCCCTTGTGTTATTATCATAACACAAGAAATATTTTAATTTCAAGAAAATGTTTGACAAGCCTAACAAAATATGTTAATCTATAAATGTTAGGTTTAACAAACATTTATAGAGGGCAAAATATGGTTAGTACTAAACCCATACAATTGGCAAGTGTTCGTCAACAAGCATATGATTTAAAGGTGTTTAATCACCATATATATGAATATAAAAAAGGTGTTAGAAGTTTAATTTTAACCACCGAAAAAAGTATTTATCGAAAACCTATTGAGAATAGGTTGACTAAAGAAAAAATTTCTTATGCAATTCAAGATGTTGATAAGGACAAAATTAATGTATTTTTCGGGGCTAAAAAGTGTATAGATGTTATAAAAACTTTTATTCATAAAAAGTTAAATGAATTATCTCCGGAGCAGGATTTTATATTGGGTACATTATTGGGATATAACAAGGAAGCCCAATGTGACAGATATCTTAGCCAAATTAAGAAGAATTCCGCAAATAAAAAAGCTGTAAAATAAAATATACTTTAATCGTTAACTTATTATACTGTGTAAACTGTACACTAGGGACTAAAAATTAGTCCCTTTTATTTTATATGTACAAATTATTTGTTTCAGATAAAAATTCTTCAAATTTTGCTCTAAATACAACTAAATCAGCTTTTGATTCCATAGAGTCACTTGGGTGAATAACTTTTAAAGTGTTACATTTTTTCTTTAGATATTTGAAGGTTGTCTCGTCTTTCCCGATATAAATACAGGAATAATCTTTATATTCTTCAATAAGTTTATCTAATAATGAATTAATAGTTATATCAGATAATGTTATAACTATTTTATTTTCTTCATCAAAAGAGGTTAGTTCTTCATTTAATTTACTCTTTTTAATTTGTTCATTAATTTCTTTTTTTATTGGTTTTAAATCTTCTTTAGAGATTCCTTTATTATGTATAAATATAGCCCAATCTTCGTATTCAAAGATTAGTTTTTTATTATCTGCAAGAGCTTTTGATAAATGATTATATATTTTTTTTAGTTCTTTTTTGTATTTGTCATCAAAAAGTGATTGTTTATTTTCTTGAATTTCTTTTTCTGCACCTACAACTCCATATAAATCTATATTTTCTGTAGTAATAGGAAATTCTTTTTTGAAATTTTTTATATTTTTATCAGTTATAAGACTAATTTGAATAAATTCTTTTTTTGCAAAGTTTTCTATGATTCTTTTAAACATTGGTGAAAAGAAATAAGACATACTAGTTCTTATATAAGGGGTTATTCTATTGTTATAGTCAAGAATAATATGTAATTTTTCTTTGTTTTTAATCTTTTCTTGAATTTCATTAAGTGTTTTCATAATAGCCCCTTTCTTTGGCTTGCATAAGTGTTTATAACTAACTCTTTAAATATTAGTAATTCCTTAAATATTATTTATTATTAGGAATAAGTTTTATGAAAGAGAGTTATTTATAAAACAACTATTATACGGAGGCTGGCTTATTTCTTTCGTTGAAATAAGCTCAAAGACAAAATGATTAAATTGTTTATAAAATTTATTCATATGCCTCCAAAAATTACTTAATTTATTATAGCATATTTTTTGTTAAAATGCGATAGTATAATTTATATTTATTGAGGTAAATTGCTTAGTTTATAATTTAATGCTTCAAAATCAAGTATATTTTGTGCTTTTTGAACTTCTTCACAAATTTGCTTATTTTTTTCTTTAATTTCTTTTTTATCTTGAATTTTATCAAACATTATTGGTTTATAGTTTGTAGTTGCTTTATTTATAATCTCATTTTTTGTTTTTTTATCAATACCATCAAGAGATCTTTTATCTAGGAGATCTATTAATTCTGTAGTACTTAAATTGTTATTGTAGTCAGTATTACCAGCTATTTTGGCATATTTTTTGTATTGTTCAACTATTTTGTTTACAGAAATTTGTGCTTGATTAATTGCTTTTTGTTCTTGTTCATAACAATCAAAAGCATCTCTTTTTATTGGTTTTACAGAGTTTCTTAGTATTGCCTTAAGAACAGTTATATCTTTTTGGTATTTTGTAATTTCTGAAAAATCAACTTGGTCTATTATTTCTACAGAAGAAATATATTTTGCATTGTGTTCGAAAAGTTTTTGTTCATGTGTTTTTAATGGTTTTTTTATACTGTTTTCAATGCAATTATCTACCATTTTTTGGATTTTTTCTACCTGTGTTATTAGTTTTTCTTTAGCTTGTGCATCAGAAACCATAACTGGTTGATAGTGTGCAGATGCAATCATTTCAATTGCAGACTGTGTATTTTGAGGTAAATTTTTCATTCCTGAGAAATTCAATAGTTTTAGAAATTCTGGGATTTCAACCAAGCTATCGTTTTTTCCTCCCTTAGCAATAAGCTCAGGGTTGCAAATCATTTCTGTTTTTTCTTTGTTAGGAGATAGTTGATAGTCAATTTCTATATTTTTCGGTTTATCAAGATATTCAATTGTTGGAACACTGATTGCTGCAAGTGCTATAAGGGAGCCAAGTAAAATGTTTTTGGTTTTATTACTTTTGGGGCTCTTAATTTCAAAATTGTCTTCATCGTCAATATTTTCTTCATTAAGCCAGTCTAAAGATTCATTATTAGTGGTTGGTATTGAAGTTTTTTTGTTTTGCTGGTTATTTGTATTGAAAAAATATTGTGGGTTATTATTTATCATTGAAAATCCCTTTCTGCCAATGTAAGTGTCTTCAATATATGAAATTGATTAATTATGCTTTAAAATTTACATTTATTTACATATAATAAACAATATGATTAACTTTGTTTTATCAAATGATAGTTTTGATGATATATATCTTGATATGCTTAATCAGTTTCCCGCTGATGAATTAAAGACTTTTGATCATTTTAACAAGTTATTTAAAACAAACTTATATAATGTTTTTAGGTGTTTTAATAATGATATTGAGGTTGGTTATGTAATATGTTTTATTGATGAAGAATTTATATTAGTTGATTATTTAGCTGTATATAAAAAATATCAATCAATGGGATATGGTGAAAAAATATTACGTACATTGTTTAATAATAACTCAATTAAGCAGGCAGTATTATTTGAAGTTGAAAAGATTGATAATGATGATATTAATACAATTAGACGGCAAGAGTTTTATAAGAAACTTGGATGTATAAATAGTGGTATAAATTATTTATTCCCTAGTTATAATAATCCAATATCAATGGATTTATTATATTATCCTTTATTAGAAAAAAAGCCAAATAAAAACTACATTCTAAATTTTGTTAAAAAGTTCTTTGATATTATTCATTTTGATGTAAAAGAAAAAGACGTAATTTATTCAAAAATAAGTTAAATAACCCTGTACATCTTTTTATATTTTTTGTACATTATATTAATAATATAAAATTAATAGAGAGGATATATATGAGTACAAATCAGTTGTTAAAACCTATTACAATAGAAAAAAAAGATAATTTATGTATTGGTGGATGTGATATGGTCGATCTTGCAAACAAGTATGGAACTCCTCTTTATGTTTTAGATGAACAAACAATAAGAAGTGTATGTGCAGAATATAAAAAAGCATTTTCAAAATATACAAAAGTAAAAATGATGTATGCCTCAAAAGCATTGTGTAATTCCTCTGTTGCAAGGATTATTTCAAGTGAAGGCTTTGGTTTTGATGTTGTTTCAGCTGGTGAAATTTATACTGTATATAAATCTGGGATTGATATGTCTACAGTCTTATTTAATGGTAATAATAAAACTCCTGATGAAATTGAATTGGCTATAAAGTATGGGGTTGGGCGTTTTTCTATTGATAATTATCATGAAGTTGAATTGATTTCAGAATTATCAAAAAAATATGGGAAAACTGTTGATGCATTGTTAAGAATTACTCCAGGAATTGAGTGTCATACTCATAAATATATTCAAACAGGTCAATTAGATTCTAAATTTGGTTTTGATTTGTCTCAAATTGATTCAATTATAGAACATATTTTAGATGTTGATAAAACAATAAATATACGAGGTTTACATGCTCATATTGGTTCTCAGATTTTTGAACCTAAATGTTATGTAGATGAAGTAGAAGTATTAGTAAAAGAAATCGCAAGGATTGATAATAAGTATAATATCAAGCTTGATGAAATAAATATTGGTGGAGGTCTTGGAGTAAAATATGTAACTAGTGATAATCCTCCATCTATAGAAACCATTGCAGATTGTATTCTCGAGTCTTTGGACAAAAATATAAAAGAATATGGAATAGAAAAACCTACATTATACTTAGAACCAGGACGCAGTATAATATCAACTGCAGGTGTTACATTATATACAGTTGGTAGTTCTAAACAAGTTCCTGGCATGACAAAATATGTTGCTGTAGACGGTGGAATGGCTGATAACCCTCGTCCAAGTATGTATGAGGCTGAATATTATGCTGAAGTTGCTAATAAAAAAATAGATAATTCAAAAGAAAAAATTACTATTGCTGGAAAATTTTGTGAGTCAGGTGATATTTTAATTAAAGATATTGAAATGCCAAAACTAGAAGCTGGTGATATAATATGTGTCTATAATACAGGAGCTTATAATTACTCTATGGCAAGTAATTATAATCGAGCATTAAAGCCAGCAATGGTACTTGTAAATAATTCACAATCTGATATGATTATATATAGAGAAACATTAGAAGATTTAGTTTCTCATGATAATATTCCTGACAGGTTATTGTAATGATAGAAAACTTATTAACGCTAATTCAAAAAATATTTAGTTTTCAGTTTTCTCTTGATTGGGTAAACATAATTGAGCTTGGAATAATCGTATCATTAGTATTTGCTTTTTATAAGAAATTTATTCAACATACTCCAGCAGAAAAGTTAGTTCGCGGATTGATGTTTTTAGTTTTTGCTTGGATATTTGCAGAAATTCTTAATATTTTAGATTTAAAAATATTAGGAATGTTTTTAAAATCGTTAGTTGCGTTAATATCTTTAAGCTTAATTGTAATATTCCAACCTGAATTAAGAAGATTTTTAGGTTATTTAGGACAGCCTGGTTATATAAGTAAAACTTTATTTGGATTAAAACTCCATCAACAATCTCAAGATGATAATATTGATGTAATTAAAGAAGTTGTTGAAGCCGTAAAATACTTAACAAAAACAAAAACAGGAGCATTGATAGTATTTCAAAATGAATATAGTCCAACCGCATATTCTGATGTTGGAACCCAACTAAATGCAGATGTTTCTACAGAATTAATATTGACAATTTTCCATACCAATACACCTCTTCACGATGGTGCTGTAGTAATTAAAAATAATAAAATCTTGTCTGCAGGTGTTTTATTACCATTAACAGAAGATCCTAAATTAAGTTGGAAGTATGGAACTCGTCATCGTGCAGCAATAGGTTTATCCGAAGTCAGTGATTGTGCCTGTTTAGTTGTATCAGAAGAAACAGGTGATGTTTCTTTGTGTATGGATGGTTCTTTAAAGAAATATGAGGATCTTACAACATTTAAAAATGATTTAGAATCAATTTTAGGTGTAGAAAATGTAGAAAAT
Organism: uncultured bacterium; assembly: GCA_949294335.1. Lineage (GTDB taxonomy): Bacteria > Cyanobacteriota > Vampirovibrionia > Gastranaerophilales > Gastranaerophilaceae > UMGS1585. Next base: position 10,181 of record CASFGO010000010.1, read on the forward strand.
CAACCAAATAAAAATAATATTTTTAATTTTAAGTTAATAAAAAATAATGACAGTAATAAAACAGAGGGTAATGCTTCGTGAATTTCTTTCAAAAGCCAGAAGTAAAACATAAATCAAAAAAAGAACTCGCAAAAGAAATAATTATTCAAATAATTTGGTTGACAATAGGCTCTATAATAGTAGCATTTGCATTAGAATCTTTTATGTTACCTCATAAAATCTTTGATGGTGGTGTTATTGGTATTTCAATGATGTTGAGTTATTTAACACACACACAATTAGGTTTATTAATCTTTTTAATTAATTTACCTTTTATGGTTTTGGCTTTTCATAAATTGGGTAAACGCTTTGTATTGCAAACACTATATGCTGTTACAATATTATCATTAGCAACAAATATGTTCCATTGGGAAATTGCAACAAAGGATTCTCTACTAGCACCTGTATTTGGTGGTATTATTTTGGGTACAGGGGTAGGCTTGATATTGAAAAATAACGCCTCTTTAGATGGCACAGAAATTATGTCTATAGATTTGTCTCAAAAATTTTCATTTATGACCGTTGGTGAATTTTTGATGGGATTTAACCTAATAATATATCTAGCTGCCGGCTTAATGTTTGGTTGGGATAAAGCAATGTATTCAATATTGACATATTTTATAGCATCAAGAACTATTGATGTTGTAATGGAAGGATTTAATAGTTCAAAGGCTATAAGAATAGTTTCTCAAAATTATCGAGATTTAGGTAAAGCAATAATGAAAGAATTAGATGTTAGTATTACATATATTCGTAGTCGTGGAGGTTATTCTGGTTTAGATAATGTAATAATTTTTTGTGTTGTATCTCGTGTAGAGATGGCTAAACTTAAACAACTTGTAAAAGATATAGATCCTAAAGCATTTTTAGTTGTTGAAAATGTTCATGAAGTAGAAGGTGTAAGAGTTAAGAAGAAATAACATACTGGACAAGTAAGTAAAATTATTATAAAATAATACAAAAGGAAGAGAAAAATGGCGAAAAATAATGATACTATACCAATAGAAGTTTGTATATTAACAGCTGACCATGATATTAAGGGAACTGTTCATGTTTCAAAATATACAAATACAAATCGTGAACTTACAGATTTATTAAATGATCGAGAAAGACGTTTTCTAGCAGTAACAAACGCTGAAATATATTCAAGAAATTCAAAACAACCACCAAGAAGATATAATTTCTTAGAAATTCATATGGATTATGTTTTAATGGTTCATCCTACATCTCAAGCAGTATTCAAAGAATCAGGAAAAACACAAGAAGATATTGCTAGATTTAGAGAACTAAGATTAAAATTAAATCAAACTAAGCCATTTTAAGAATGTTTTAATGTATTTCATTAGGTAGAGATAGGAATAGTTATGAAAAGAGCAATATTAATTGTAACAATACTTTTTATCGCCGTGATATCTACGGCTTGTATTAATAATTTTGCTGTTCAAGAATTAAATAATAAGGCTCAAGTTTACTTGAATAATGGTGATTATGAGTCTGCAATTGATAGATTACAAGCAAGTCTTGATTTAGATAATACAATATTTGAAACACATTATAATTTAGGTGTTGCATATATTAAATCTGAACGCTATTCTGAAGCAATAAAAACATTAACTAAGGCAATAGAAATAAATAAAGAGAATGCAGATACATATTATTCTTTAGCTGTTGCTCAAGAGTCTTATGCAAATGAAATGTTAGAATTAAATGAAAATAATAATACAGCTTCAAATCAACAAGATGACGATGAAGTTATAGATGAAAACCAAAATAAAAAACTTGATGAAACAGCATTAAAGATGACTCCAGAACAGAGAAAACTTGCCGCTATTGAATTGTATACAAGTGCAATTTCTTCATATAAAAAGTATTTAGAGATTGATAATAAAGCTAAAGATACAACAGATATTAAAAATCAAATAAAATCTATAGAAGAAGAATTAGAAGAATTAGGACAACAAGTTTAAATGTTTATTTTTTCTTCTCCTGGTAGTATTGCTTTTTCTGTATTTGGCTTAGATATATATTATTATGGAATATTAATGGGGTTTGCTATATGTATTTGTTTATTAATTTCTAACTATATAGCAAATAACTATTATAAATATAAAGATTTGATTTTTGAAATTGCACCCATGCTTCTTCTACTAGGAATAGTAGGTGCTCGTTTATATTATTGTATTTTAAATTGGGATTATTATATTGTTCATCCATTTGAAATTTTGGCAATAAGAAATGGTGGTTTATCTATTCATGGTGCATTATTAGGAGGAGTTATTAGTATATATTATTATGTAAAAAAATGTAATAACTGTAACTTTTTTAATTTATTAGATATTTTAAGTTATTCTGTTCCTATCGGTCAAGCAATAGCTAGGTGGGGGAATTTTTTTAATTCAGAAGCATTTGGGTATCCTACAAATTTACCTTGGAAATTGTTTATTCCTATAGAGGCTCGTCCTATTGAATATATTAACAATGAATATTTTCATCCAACATTTTTGTATGAATCAATTTTAGATGCTTGTATATTTTTAATTATGTTATTTTTATTACATAAAAAAGATAAATTAAAATCAGGCACAGTATTTTGTACTTACCTAATACTTTATTCCCTAGTAAGAATATTTGTTGAAAGCTTTAGGATAGATTGTTGTAAAACAATATTTGGGATTCAATTTCCTATATTAGTATCAATTTTAATTATAATATTTTGCTTATTCTATATTTTGAAGAAACCTATTTAGCTCATTTCTATTAATTGTTTGTTGAGTTGATGTATTTAAATCTTTAATAGAAATAGTGTTATTTGCGATTTCATCTTCTCCAAGAATAAGTGCATAATTTGCAACTTTAGCTGCTTTTTCAAGTTGTTTTGTAAATTTTTTGTTAGTCATATCAAAATCAGCACTAATTCCATTATTTCTAAGTTCAGCAATAAGTTTAATTGTTTCTTCAATATTTGTTGATACAACATAAGCAGTAAGTTTATTATTTTTTTGTTCTTCTAATAACGAGAATAGTCTTTCCATTCCCATTGCAAAACCGACTGCAGGGGTATCAGGTCCACCTAGATTTCTAACAAGAGAATCATATCTCCCCCCGCCACAAACTGCATTTTGTGAACCAAGGTTATTTGACTTTATTTCGAAAACAGTTCTATTATAATAATCTAAACCTCTAACCAATAATTTATTTACTGTATAATTTATACCAAGATTATCTAAGTACATTTTTAAAGTGTCAAAATGTTTAGCACAATCCTTGCATATAAAATTTGATTGAATAACATTTTGTATTTCAGGTTTTGCATAGATTTCTTTACAAGATTCTACTTTACAGTCTAGCAATCTAAGCGGATTTTTTTCAAACCTATTTTGGCAATCTTCACAAAGTTGATTAATATAAGGTTTAATAACTTCTTTAAGTTTATTTTTAAAAATTTCTCTGCATTCAGAACAACCTAAAGAGTTAATTTCAACATCTAAATCATCAAGTCCCAACATATTAAGATATCTTATTGCAACAGCAATAGCTTCAGCATCTGCTGTAGGTTGTTCAATTCCAAACATTTCCATTCCTACTTGATGAAATTGTCTTTGTCTTCCTGCTTGTGGTCGTTCATATCTAAACATTGGTCCTTTATACCAAAGTTTAACAGGAGCACTAAGTCTATGCATTCCGTGCTCAATAAATGCTCTAACAACTCCTGCAGTATTTTCTGGCCTTAAGGTTAATGAACGTTCACTTTTTTCAAAAGTATACATTTCTTTGTTAACAATATCTGTAGTATCTCCAACCCCACGAGCAAATAATTCAGTTGCTTCAAATATTGGAGTTCTAATTTCACTATAACCTGCATAGGAAAAAACTTCTAATGCTTTTTGTTCCATAAACTGCCATAATTCAATTTCTGATGGCAATATATCTTTTGTACCTTTTTGAACTTTAATAATATTACCCATACTTTGATTATATTAAGACAGTTCTCTAAAGTCAAATCTTGTCTACGTTAATACTCTATTGTATAATTATTTTACAAGTTATGTAGAGAGGTAATAAATTGACAACAACAATTGCAGTTACAGGGAAAAGTGGTAGCGGAAAAACAACTATTGTAAAATCTTTTTTGAAAATAATAAATGAATTTTTTCCTGAAAAAACCGTTTTAATATTAGACAATGATTTATCAAGTGAATTTGGTCATAGTTACGGTTTAGATATAAGAAATACAATTTATGGTATTCGTAGTGGAAAACATGAATATAAAACAGGTATTCCACAGCACATGACAAAACAAGAGTATGTAGAATGGGCAATGGAAGATATTATATATACATTAAATGATAATACAGATATATTAGTATCTTGGTTTATAGGTTCAAAAGATTGTAGATGTCCTATAACAGCTCAAATAAATGATGCTGTATTAAAAGTAATAAAACGTTATGATTTTGTAATTTTTGATTGTGAATTTGATTTAAAATATTTAAATCAATTGGTTGATATTGATATTGATTTAACCGTAATAGTTGCAAATCCAACAGAAGAATCATTACATTTGGCAAAGAGAATTGAAGAATTTTCATCAAAGTATGCCGCAGGTGGTCAAATGGGTGTGGTATTAAATAAAGTACAAAATCAAGATATGACAAATGTTTTAGAATTGTTGAAGAAATATGATTTAGATGTTTTAGGCGTTTCTCCTTTTGATGAATATTTAGTTAGTCATTCAATTGAAAAAGATTCAGAAGTTGTAAGAAATGCAATTAAAGAATTTTATTACAGGTTAAATTTACCGCAGGTGATGTCATGATATTGGATGGAAAAGCATTATCAAAAAAAATATTAGAAGAAATAAAAATAGAGGTTGCTAAACTAGAGAAAAAACCTCATCTTGTTGTAATTTTAGTTGGTGATGATCCAGCAAGTAAAATTTATGTAAGAAATAAGAAAAAAACAGCATTAGAAATAGGTATAAATTCTACAGTTATTGAATTTCCAGCTGATGTCGAAGAAAATGTTTTAATTAATAAAATACAAGAATTAAATAATGATGAATCTGTTACTGGTATATTAGTACAGATGCCATTGCCCAAACATATTGATAAAGATAATGTAGTATGTGCAATAGATCCAAAGAAAGATGTTGATTGTTTTACTCCTGAAAATGTTGGGAAGTTAGCATTAGGAATGAAACCATATTTTTATCCTGTAACACCTCAAGGTATATTAATAATGCTAGATTATTATAATATTCCAATAGAAGGTAAAAATGTAGTAGTTATTGGTCGTTCAAATATTGTTGGTAAACCAATGGCGCAAATGTTGTTACAAAGAAATGCAACTGTAACAATGTGTCATTCTCATACAAAAAATTTGGATGATATAATAAAAACCGCTGATATAATAATCTCAGCGGTAGGTAAAAAAGTTGTAAGATGTAAGATGGTTAAGTATAAATCTGTTTTAGTTGACGTAGGTATATCAAGAGATACCAACGGCAAATTAACCGGCGATCTTAACTTTTCAGATTTTAAAGATATAAATGAAATTTTAGATTTTGTTGAAGCTTTCTCTCCTGTTCCTGGTGGTGTAGGTCCTATGACTATTGTCTCTTTAATGTTAAACTCTTTATTAAGCGTCAAGCATACCTGTATCCTTAGTAGCATTGCCAAGAGTTGTTTTAAGTGATTCCGCTTGAGCATTGAGTTGTTCTAAAAGAGTGTCATATGTCGTTTGCATTGTGTCGTATTGCATATCCAGTTCGGCATATTCATCAAGTTTTTCTGGATCATATTCTGGGACTTTCCAGTTTGCGTATGCAATAGCTTTAGTTTCAACATTTGAAACAGGAGTATCATCATTTCTTGATATCGTTTCTCCATTTTTCCCAGTGATTTTTTTAGACCCTTGTCCATCAACTACAGCATCACTAGCATTATTCCATTGCTCTTCAGCTTTAGTTTGTTTAGATAATTTTGCAGACATTGCAGAGTGTAACTCGCTCCATCTTGTGGACTGGAGTTGGTTATAGCTTACCTGTGCTTTAACAGATAAGTATTGAGCTAATAATGCTGATACGTCTGCCATTATTATTTAGTCCTCTGGTTATACATCTTACATACATATAAAGTATATATTTTTTATCTAATTTCAAAAACAAAGTATTTTGTTACAAAAGTTAATATTACAGTGATTAAGATAACAGTGACTAAGTGAACAAAGCATTACTGTTAGTTTTTGATAGTATTATTAGATATTTTTTTGTAAAGAAGAATAACAGTCTAATAATTTTTCCCTACAAAAATAAAAAACCGTCATAATGACGGTAGATTGTGTAATATAGAAGAACTCTGTTTTGAAGATTAAATATCTTCAAAATAGAGGCATCCTCCGAAGGAGGAGTATGACAATAAAATAATT
>CASFGO010000011.1 GCA_949294335.1 uncultured bacterium
ATATAGATATAGTACATAAAATTGAAAATTAAAACAATTAATTGATACAAAAATTAAAAAAAACATATAAAATTATTTATATTAATAAAAATATCATTAATAAATTAAATAGAGGGGTTTATGAACAAAACATTTTTACTAATAATTTGTATATTAGCTTCATCTTTTGCAATGCCAGCTTTTTCATTTGGTGAAATAAATCCTGCTGCTTATAATATGATGAAATATCAACAAAGTGCTAATATGTATAATAGAAGAAATAGTCGTCAAACATTACCTTATGTTTATTCACCTCAACAAGCTCGATATTATGGAATAAACGTTGCGAATCCTAATAATCAATATAGACAATATGGATTATATCAACAAAACTACCAAAATCGTTCTCAGTATGGAATGTGGTAGGGGTTGTTGATAAAGGATAAATATAGTTATTAATGATTATAATATTAATTTTATAATTACAGTAATAACCCAAACCCAAAATTGAGCGTAACATGACGACGTGCGTAGTAGATTAACCACAAATGAACAGAGGTTTGGTGGTGATATTTTGTAGATATAATTTAAACTTGTAGTTACAAACCAAACCGGAATTTAATCGTAACCTGTCTACCTGCGTAGTTAAACAAAAATAAATGAACAGAGGTTTGGTGGTGATATTTTGTAGATATAATTTAAGTTTGTAGTAATAAACCAAACCGGAATTTAATCGTAACATGTCTACCTGCGTAGCAGCAAAAAAAAGTTTGCCAGATTGTGGCAAACATTAAATAAACACGAGGATATTAAGAGAGAGTATAAAAAGAAATCTATTTTTCAAACCTAGTTTAATTATTTATAAACAGTTTGTATTTTACTTAATTCCCCAAATCTTTTAAATCTTTTAATCCAACTTACTGATTGCTTACATTTATATAAAGTATTTTTATTTTTAAAAATTGCTTAAATAATTCTAAATGTAAACAAATGCTAAAATAGTATATACTATATAAATATTAATTGATACTCCCGATAAATATCGGGAGTATTTTACTTATTTTTCAATATTTAATTTAGAACCTGTGTTAGTTTTATTAGGCATACTATAGAATTCTTGAGTTTCTTTTGACTTTAGCAAATTCGCAGACTCATTAACATTTTTTAATAGATTTGAACTTTGATTTGTATTAGGAACGCCTGCTATACCTGGATATGTACCATAAACTCCATACATTGCAGCTGCTTGATCTGGCATCCTAGCTCCAAAATCAGCATATGCACCTGGATAATTATAGAATATATTAGCATATGGTTTATGAGGGCCAAAATCATCTTCATCTATTGAAGGGAATGCTGTATAACCTGAATATGCTCCTGTAGGAACAGTTTTTCCTTGGCTAGCCATAGATGGAGAAGAAGGTTTATTTTCTTCTTTTTTAGCTTCCTGTTGTTCTGTATATGATTTACCAACTAATTTAGTTCCAATCCAATCACCTATCATATAACCAACTATTGAGCCTCCGATAGGTAGTATTGCAGAACCAATCGCACCAAATAATGCACCTGTTGTTAATCTTACTCCTGCTTTTCCTAATTCTTTTAAGCCAGCACCTATACCTTTTTCTTTTGTTGCTTTATATGCATTTGGAATTTCTCCAGCTATAGTTAAAAAAGCAAATAATGCAGGCATTGCTTTTCCAAGACCTTTAATACCACCCTTGATTTTACCAAAGAACCCTTTACCATTTTTAAATTCCTGAGGTATTGCTTTAAAACCATTTTTTAATGATTTTACAAAACCTCCAGCTTTCTTTTGAACAGCATGAGAATAACCAATACCTTTTTTAGTACCTTTACAAAGAGCACCTAAGTAACTTTGATTATTAACTTTCCTATTTTTTATTTGTCGCTTTATAATTTTCCCGACATCATCAGAGCCAGTACCTAAAATAAAATTAAAATAAGAACTACCAATGCTTCCTATACCCATAAGCATAACCTTTCAAATAAATTTGTAACCTTCATTTATATAAAGTTATTTTTTTTATGAAAATTGTCTTTTTGTAACAAATTGTAAATATAAATTTATGATAAAATACTCGTATGAAACAAACATCTTCAGCAGAATTATTTGAATTTGATAAATCTTATAGCAAGACAATTATCGGAACTGATGAAGCAGGTAGAGGGCCTGCAGCAGGTGGTGTTTTTGCAAGTGCTGTTTATTTTCCCAAAATCACCTCTAAAATAATAGAAGAATTATCTATACTAAATGATTCAAAACAACTATCTGCAAAAAAAAGAGATTATTTGTATGATATTGTTTTAAACGAAACTATAAATGAAACTATATGCGTAGAAGTTGAAGATATTGAAAAATATAACATTTTAGCCTGTTCACTTAAAGCAATGAAACTGGCATGTGAAAGTGTTATAACACAAATAAAAAAAGAAAATATTTTAGTATTAGTAGATGGAAATAAATTAATCCGAGACTTTGCAGATCCTCAAGAAATTGTAATAAAAGGTGATGGCAAATCTGCATCGATTGCAGCTGCAAGTATTTTAGCAAAAGTAACACGTGATAGGTATATGCAAAAATTAGATGAGAAATTCCCTCAATATAATTGGAAATCTAATGCGGGCTATTTAACAAAGCAACATCTAGATGCAATTGATAAATATGGATTAACACCATACCATAGAAAATCTTTTCTTAAAAAACATTTTGAAAAACAATTAACTTTGTTTTAATGCTTCTTGTTGTTTTTTCTGAACAATAGCTAATGGTTCAATATTTTGACTTTTTAGAATTAAATCACACAACTCTCTTACAGCCCCTCTTCCACCATTATATTTAGATTTAAATTTACAAACCTTTTGAACTTCTTCAACAGCATCATTTGGACAACAAGAGAGTCCAACTTTTTCTAAAATACAAATATCAGGCAAATCATCTCCCATATATGCAACATTTTCTAATGTTAAATTGTATTTTTTTACAATTTCTTCTAAAACTGGGAATTTAAATTTAACTCCTTGATGAAGTTCTTTAATTCCAAGATTTTCAGCTCTAAATTGAACTGTACCATTCTGACGAGCTGTAATAATAGCCGTAATAAAACCTGCATTATTCAAGCAAACAATTCCTTGACCATCTTTAGCATTGAATGTTTTATATTCTTCTCCACTTTGAGAAAAAGTTAAACTTCCATCTGTTAATACTCCATCAACATCTAGAGCTAATACTTTTATATTTTTTGCAAGATTTTTTATATCCATTTATACGACTCCTGCTTTTAATAAATCATGAACATGCACAACCCCGATTGGAATATTTTTATCATCAACAACAGCAAGAGCAGTAATTGAGTATTTTTCCATTAAGTGTAAAGCCCCTGCAGCAAAATCAGTTTTGGCAACTGTTTTAGGATTTTTAGTCATAACATCTTTTGCTATAAGCTTAGACAAATCTGAATTGTACTTTATAACAATACGTCTAATATCACCATCTGTTAATATACCGGTTAATTCTCCCGCCTGATTTATCAAAATAGCCATACCAAGCTTATGTTCTGATATTAACTTAATCAAATCAGTAAACATCATATTTTCAGAAGCTATTGGCAGATTTTCTTGTAGCATTAAATCTTCAACATGGAATTTAATTCCTTTACCTAGAGCACCTCCAGGATGATACACAAGGAAATCTTCTTCTGTAAACCCACGCTTCTTCAATAAACATACAGCTAAAGCATCCCCCATCGCAAGAGTTGCTGTTGTACTTGCCGTAGGTGCTTTACCTAATGGACAAGCCTCTTTTTCTACAGATATATCCAAAACAACATTCCCAGCTTTTGCAAGTGTAGAATTTAAGTTTCCTGTCATTGATATAACAGGTACTCCAAAACGTTTTATCAAAGGTAATAAATTAAGAAGTTCTTGCGTTTCACCACTATTGGAAATAGCGATTACAACATCATCTCTTGTAATAATCCCAGAATCACCATGAGTACTTTCTGCTGGGTGCAAAAAATATGATGGAGTGCCTGTTGAGGTCAATGTTGCTGCTATTTTTTTACCAATAAGACCAGATTTTCCCATGCCAGTAATTATAACTTTTCCCTTTGAGTTATAAAGTAAATCAATAGCTTTATCAAAATTTTCATCTAATCCAGATTTAAGTTTTAAAATAGCATTTGCCTCGATATCAAAGACTTCACAAGCTAATTTATTTATATCTAATACTGGCATATATCCCTCACAGTCTTAAAAACGATTACTTAATAGTATTATATAACAAACTTCATACAAATGTATTATATTTAAGAATTCTTATCAAATAATTTTTAAAATTTGCCGATTAATAATACATAGAGGAAAACAGATGCTAAAATTATTAAGTCAAAAGAATTCAACTTTAATGTTGAAAAATTCCGAGCCTAATAAAATCGTCGAGATTGTAAAAGAGTACATCAAGACATCTGATCAAAGAGATTTAACTATTGATATTTCTCAAATGAACATTATTGATGCCTGTAAAATATCTGTATTATGTTCAACTGAACATTACCTTAAAAAACCTGATGGGAAAATACATTGGATTGTATCATCTTCTTCTGTTGAAAAAATGGTTTCTTCTATGGGACTAGGGAATTCACATTTTTTATATAAATAAACTTTAAAAATCTCTTTAATTAAAGTATAATGTTTCCGTTGATATTTTAATTATGGAGTTTAATATGAAAATTAATAAAAATTATTTAAACTTAGAAGCTAGTTATTTATTTTCAACTATTGCTAATAAAGTAAAAGCATATTCAGAAGCAAATCCAGGTAAACACATTATCAAACTAGGAATAGGAGATGTTACATTACCATTATGTAAAGATGTTGTTATTGCAATGGAAAGAGCTGTATTAGAAATGGGAGTTCAAGATACATTTAGAGGTTATGGGCCAGAACAAGGTTATGATTTTTTAAAAACTCCTATTAAAGAGTATTACTCCAAACATAATGTCTCTTTAGACATTGATGAAATATTTATAAGTGATGGAGCAAAAAGTGATTTAGGAAATATTTTAGACTTATTTGACACTGACAATACAGTTCTTGTTCAAGATCCTGTATATCCTGTATATGTTGATACTAACATTATGGCAGGAAGAAAAATAAAATATTTAAATTCAAATGCTGAAAATGGATTCTTACCATTACCAACAGAAAATGATAAAGCAGATATAATTTACTTATGCTCACCAAATAACCCAACAGGTGCTGTATATAATAAAGAACAGTTAAAACAATGGGTAGATTTTGCATTAGAAAACAATTCTATCATTTTATTTGATGCCGCTTATGAATGTTTTATATCTGATGAAACATTACCAAGAAGTATTTTTGAAATTGAAGGAGCTAAAAAGTGTGCAATTGAATTCTGTTCATTCTCAAAAACAGCTGGATTTACAGGTACAAGATGCGGATATACTGTAGTTCCAAAAGATTTAGTTTATGAAGATACAATGATTAACAAATTATGGTTAAGACGTCAAACAACTAAATTCAATGGAGTTCCATATATTGTTCAAAAAGGTGCAGCTGCAATCTTTACAGAAAATGGACAAAAAGAAATAATGGAAAACATTAATTACTATAAAGAAAATGCAAAAATTATTACAGATGCTTTAGATAAATTAGGTATTTGGTACACAGGCGGAACAAATTCTCCATATATTTGGTTAAAATGTCCTAATGGAATGAAATCTTGGGAATTCTTTGACTACTTATTAAATAATGTTCAAATCGTAGGAACACCAGGTTCTGGATTTGGAGAAAACGGTGAAGGATATTTCCGCTTAACTTCATTTGGTAGCCGTGAAAATACTATTGAAGCAATGGATAGATTATTAAAACATTCATTGGCAAATGTATAGTTAAACATGATTTAATAATTCAAGTGGAGTGTCAATTATTATTGATGCTCCATTTTGTTTAAGAAATTCTTTTGTTTTATAACCCCAAGATACACTAATACAACTCATTCCAGCATTTTTTGCTGTTTGAATATCTACCTCAGAGTCCCCAACAAAAATAGCAGTTTCAGCTTTTGAATCTAATTCATCTAGTGCAATATATACAGTATCAGGTGCAGGTTTTTTCTTTGTTTCTTTTTCTTGACCAACCGCAACATCAATTAATGTTTTAAAATACTTCTTACATAATGGTTTTACTGCAGCATCAAACTTATTAGATACAACAGCTAGTTTATATCCTCTTGATTTTAATGTTGCAAGAAGTTCCAAAATATGTGGATATGGTTTTGTATTTACATCCATATTTTTTGCATAATGTTCTTTGAATATACTTAAGCATACTTCAAAATTTGGATTATTACGCCCATCAGGAAGAGAACGTTCCATTAATTTTTCAACACCATTACCTACATTATTTCTTACCATATCTAATGTTTGTTTAGGATACTTAAATCCAAATAAAGCATAATTTACACTAACTTTTAAATCTTCTAAAGAATTAATTAGTGTACCATCTAAATCAAATATAATTGTATCAATTTTTTTATCTGGCATTCTAGCTACTTCTATTTACCCCCTATTTACCTCTTAGTCATTTCTAACCAGCGATGTAAAAATTTGATAACCGTTTTCTTTATCAATCTCTATTATCTTGTAACAATTTTGAGTTAATGATGGTGTAACTATATAATAAATTCCATTTAATGATACTTCATCATTTTTATTAAAATGTCCAGATACAACTGATATAACATTATCATATTTATTTATCATTTTAAGATATTCAATTGCATTAGCGGTATATAACAAGTCATTATTAGTTTTATTTGCGATTGGGAAATGCTGTAAAATTACAATTTTATTTTTTTGATTAAGTTTAATTTGATTTTCTAACCATTCCATTGTTGTACTATTAAAGTATCCATTAGGCATTGTTATAAAATCTTTTGCACCATCTACTACAATAAAAACAATATCATCTTTTTTGAATGTATAATTTAAAGTTTTAGGAGATTTACGACCTAAATATTTATGTAATTTTTTTGAATAAACTTCTTTTTCCATATGTTTAGATTTAGAGACGTCTCTATCACCTACCACAACATAATATGGCTTATTTAATTTTTTTATATCACTTGTGAAATCTTTTAATAAATCAGCATCTGCTTTTGCAGTATTATCACCTGTAAATACAACAAAATCTATGTCATTCATTTTATTAATATCATCAATTGCTTTTTGTAAGTTCTCAACGGAATTAGCTTTACCATATAAAACATCTGTTATTTGTACAAATTTTACACTTTTTGCATAAGCTATATTGCATAATAAAGAAAATACAAAAGCAAATATTATAATTAGTTTTTTCATATTAAATTATTCCTCATACATTGTTATAATCTTATCAATACCAGATTTAGCAACCTCAAACAATTCTAGCATTTGAGCTTTTTCATAAGGTTCTCCTTCTGCTGTTGTTTGAAAATCAACTATTTTACCACTTTTTGTTAATATAACATTTGAATCAACTCTGGCATGAGAATCTTCTTCATAGTCTAAATCAAGAAGTATTTCATCTCCTAATATCCCTATAGATATAGCAGCTATTGGTTCAATAATTGGATTTTCTTGAAGTTTACCTTCTTCCATAAGTTTATTTATAGCATCTTTAAGAGCCACAAACCCACCACAAATACTTGCAGTTCTAGTACCTCCATCTGCTTGAATAACATCGGCATCAATGGTTATTGTTAATCCTGTCATTTTTTCTAAATCAACACAAGCTCTTAAACTTCTACCGATTAATCTTTGTATTTCATGAGTTCTGCCTGAAACTTTTGTTCTTTCTCTTTGACATCTTGTATTAGTAGAAGCTGGAAGCAATGAATATTCTGCAGTTACCCAACCTCTTTTATCATCTTCTTCCATCCATTTAGGGCTTTTATAATCAACCGATGCTGTAGTTAAAACTTTTGTATCACCAAACTCAACTAATACAGAACCTAATGCGTGTTTTGTAAAATTTCTTGTGAATTTAATTTGTCTAAGTTCATTATTTGCTCGATTGTTTTTTCTCATAAATTCCCTCTTTTCCTTTTGTAAGATTAATCTCTTCTATCTAAATTATAATCCCACATATATATTTGCCCACAATATCTGCATACTGCGTGCTGATTCATAAACATCAAATCTGGTACAAATGTATAACCATCAACTGTAATTTCTATTTCTCCATTTTTATTATATTTATGCGTGAAAGTTTTACTGCCTTTGTAGTCTGCAGCAAACATAAGTTCAAATTTATCTATCGATTTACAGTTTTTACAGATAAACATTTTAGCCCTTATATTTTTTCTTTACACGTTTCATAAATTTTTCATCAAGTTTTTTTACTACATCATTATCGTTACAATATGTTTTATACCAAAGACAAATACAAATTGTTCTCAATGGTAATAATAATTGGATAACTAATTTGTATATAATAATAAGTACAATAAAACTTGCTACATCAATTGGAGCTAAAGGAGGATGATTAATAGCCGATAACATAAGATTTATGTTATAAAGAGATGATGTTTGAATTCCTTCAGCAACAAAAGATATTAAAGCTGAATTTACTTTTATAACATTTAAAAAAGTATAAATAATCTGAGGAATAATAACACAAGTTAAAGTTCCAACCAATGTTATTAGCCAGAAAATTTTCCAAAAATTACCTTGTACATAAATTGTACTCTTTTTAAAACAATCAATAGGTGAAAGTTGTTCTTCAAATATAAAGATTTGGAAAATAAAAGTGAAATAAATTAATAATACTCCACCTATTAGCCAAAATATTGGAATCCACCAAGTTAAAAATATCATAACCATATACATTAATGATAAACAAAGATAAGGAAACCACCTTCTTGTAACCATCATTGTATGTGCAGGTAAATCATAAACTCTATCAGACTTTAACAAGTTATCTGTCATAGAATTAACAGCCCCATGAGCAACTAAATATTTCCATAAAGCTGATAAATATATTATTAACCCTGGAATTAAAATAATAAATAAAATTAAATTTTTGTATAAATCAGTATTTAATACAGGGTAATTAATAAGTAGAGATGTAATATTTTCATTATAAAAAATTACTGAATAAAATATTACAATTCCACCTAATAATTGTCCAAATACAGGATATAGCATATATTGTAAGAACTTATCAGCATTAGAAAAATATAACCCTATACCTTGTAAAAATATTTCAAAAAATGTTTTATCTTTTTTTGTCACAACAAACCTTCTTATTATATAATGTTTTTATACAAACAATTATAAATAAAAGTAGAGAAATATGAAAGACACAGAAGAAATAATTGAAAATAGCGAACTTGAACAAGAAATCGTTGATGAAGGAATTAAGCAAACAGAAGAAATTTCTGAGCTTGAAGAAAACATTGATATAGACGAAAATTCAGAAGAAGAAACAGAAGTTGAAATAGTTGAAGAAAAACAAGATATAAGAGAGCTTATAAAAAGTTTTCAGCCTTTAGATTATTTTGATTTTGTAAATTTACATATTCATTCAAAATATTCTGATGGGAAAGCAGATTTTGAAGATATAATCCGACAAGCAAAAGAATTGGGATATCATAAGATTGCAATATGTGACCATAATACGGTAGAAGGTCATAAATATTTTCAAGATGATGTTTTAATACCTGCAGTTGAATTTGATTGTTGGTGTGGATATGTATTTATGCATCTATTGGCTTATGGGATTGATGTTAATAATCCTGTTTTAGATGAGTTTATGGCAAAAAGTAAAAAAGAAACAGAAGCTGATATTGTAAGAATATGGGCAAGACGAGATGTTAAAAAACTAATTAATGCAATACACGAAGCTGGAGGAATTGCAGTTTTAGCACATCCGGCATGTTGCTGGGCAATAAATTTGGATAAATTTGTCGGCAAGTTAGTTTCTTATGGACTAGACGGTATTGAGGTTCATTATCCATACAGACGCCATAGAGCAATAATAAGATTTTCAACATTAAGACAAATAAAAGATGTTGCAAAAAAATATAATCTTATTGTAACAGGTGGCACCGATTGCCACACTAGAAACATTATGGCTTATTAATCAATGAATCAAAATATTGTTTATTAGCATTTAATGTATCCTTTGATGCTACGATTGAATAAATCGGCTTATTATTGAATACATAATTTGCTGCTTTTTGAATATCTTCTTTTGTTATTGTATCTACCAAATTATATTGTTCATTTACATAATTAATTCCATAAGGATTATTAATTCCATCACTTATCATTTGGGTACTGTTCTTTTGGCCATAAGAATGAGATTTTAAAGCATCTTTAAATTCTTTTTTAGCAACTTCTAATTCTTTATCTGTGAATTCACCATTTTTCATCTTACTAATTTGTCTTGTAAAGCCATTAATAGATTTTTGAACATTATCATAGGTATGTTCTTTAGTATCCGGATTATCTGTTGTTGTCATTATATTACAACTGATATAACCGTTATTGCCATCAGCTTCATAATCAGAAAATACTGAATATGCTAGTTTTTCTTTTTCTCTTAAATTATTGAATAAACCTGTTTCATCTCCATTAGATAAAATACCATTCATTAACTTGAATGTTACATAATCTTTTATATTACCGTTATCTTTAAAACTATATGCCTGTGTTACATAAGCTTGAGAATGTGGGGCCTCTTTGGTTATAACCTTACTTTCTGACTGAGGCTTATGTAAATCAAAAATTTGTGGAATATTTTGTTTTACCATTGGCATTTTATTAAATGATGATATAACTAAATTTGCTACTGTTTTATCTTCCATAGGTGCAGATACAACGACTGTTGCAGAACTATTATTCATTATTTCATTATATAAATCACTTACATCTTTTGTTGTTATGGAATCAATATTTTTCAAAATCTCTTCTGGAGTATATCCAAAATTTGAATCAGGATACATTGCTTTTAATAAGCCATCCCTTGGATTTGGTTCTGCATGTTCAAATATATCTTTCACAATAGATTTTTGTTTTTCTAAAGTAGCTTCATCAAAACTTGGACACATTAATTGTTCTTGAGTAATGTTTATAAACTGTTGAATATTTTTTGATGGCATTTTGCCGGTTATTCGAATGGTTCCATCTGTTTCAACTTTTATAGATTGTGATAAATTGTTTTTATCTAAATAGTTACCAAATTCGTCAGTATCTTTATATGCTGTTTTATCTTTTAACATTCTATTTAGTAATATATCAACCCCAGGTTTTATATTAATTAGTTTTTGTGGATTATAACAAATCTCAGCTTTTGCATTTGTATTCTTTGGAGTATTATTCAATGCAATATCATAGTTATTACTTAGTACAATGTGATTAATATTTTTAGTATCAATAGGTTGAGTTTCATTATTTGTTTTATGAACATTACCTTTGAATGAAACATTACCAACACTATTATTAGCATTGTTATAGCTATTTTTTAAACTTTCAGCAGTAACTGATGAAGGATGAACAACTGCAATTGATGCTTTTGATGTATCTAAATATTTTTTTACTGCATTTTCAACATCTTCTACAGTTAATGAATCTAATATTTTATCTTCTTGAACAGCTTCTGAAATACTGTAATTAAAAGAACTACTTCCTAAAGCATAATTTAATCTATCAGGATCTTCGTAATTATCCTGATGTTTTGATTTTATTGAATCTTTTATTTGTTGTAATTCTTCTTCTCCATTTAATTTGAAATTTTGTAATTCCTTAAACACTCTATTTAAAGATTTTTCAGAACCATTTTCAGTTGTTTCTATATCAAATGTTATCGCAATTCCATCAGTTGGCACTGTACTAACCTTATTAATTGAAGGATTAATCTCTGCATTAAATTCTTTTAATGGAGTTGCAATTCTTGAATTTGATTTTGAAAACATAGCAGTTAATGCAACATCTAGTGCAACTTGATCTTTGAAATTATTATTAGCAGGTCCATTAAAAGCAATTGTTGCGTTTGTCTGGACTGCTTTATCTGATACAATATCTTTTCTTACTGTTTTATCAGTCGGAGTTACTTTTTCAAATCTTCTATCAGGATTTGGTTTATTTTCTCCTCTGAAATGTTTTGCAATTAATTTAACTGCTTCATCAGGTTCGACATCTCCTGTTATTACAGTAACCATATTGGCAGGATAATAATTATTTTTATAGTAATCTGTAACTTTTTGTTTATTAACATTTTTAATGTTATCAACTCGACCTGCAACTATATCTTCTGATGTGCTTTGTATGTTATATAAATTTTTTATTGCGATATTATTTGCTTTAGTTGGCATAAAATCACTATACATATTAATCTCAGAACATACAGGCCCATGTTCTTTTTCGACCATATTATCAGACATCTCTAAATTGTTCATCATAGATGCCTGAATTGCAATAGCTGTTTCTAAATCGCCTTTATCAAATTGAGGGATACCTATTGTATAGTTTGTTTCAGCCATTCCTGTTGATGCATTTGTACTTCCACCCATTTCGGCAACTTTTCTGAATACATCACCAACACCTAATTTCATATATCCATCAGTACCTAATGTTCCATTAAAAGCCATATGCTCATTAAAATGACTAATACCACGTTCATCATCTTTTTCATTCATAGCACCTGTGTTAACATAAGTATTTACATATGTTTTAGGACTTTTCATTGGTGCAATCATAACTCGCTGACCATTTGCCAACTTATAACAATGGATCTCTTGACCATTTGAAAGTTTTTCAACGCCAACTTTGGAATAAGTTTGAGGAATTTTAACATTAAAATCTGTTGTAACTTGAGAAGGTAAAACTGTTGTATTTGTGTTGTTTTGTTTATCTTCCGTTACTTTATTTTGATTTGTTGTATAAGTACTTATATTATTTATATTTGATACATTAATCCCTTGAACCATATTATTATAAAACCACATTTTCAATAAAAGTTGTTACTTGTATTAAATTATGTAAAGAAATTAAAGCTAATTTTGATTTTAAGTAAATTTTTATTAAAACAAATACTTTATATATGAGTAGGTAAATTTTGTATGAATTTTGAAGGTATAGTAGGTCACAATTACCCCATAAATAATGCTGTGCGTCCTTATGATTCGAATAAGGTCGGTCGGGTATATATGCCTAATGCTCCTGATAGAACCTCACTAAATGGAGTATTAGATAAATATCTTGATAAAAATACAATTACAGCAATAATCAAAACTAACCCTGAAATAACAAGGATGTTAGCAGAAAATGGAGTACCTTTAAATATTAATGTAGAAGGGTTTAAAAAACACGTATATAATCACTCTATAGATACCAAAAATACAGCTATAGGAATTTATAATAATTTACCAACTCATATTAAAAATCAAGCCAATTTAAAAAATATAGCTGATGGTGCTATATTACACGATTTAGGGAAAATTTTAATACCTGAAAATATTTTAATTAAAAACAATAAACTTAATCCAAAAGAAGAACAAATAATGCACATGCATTCTTCTTTAAGCTATGAACTACTCAAGAATCAAGGAATAGATTCAAATGTACTGGATATCGTCAAATATCATCACCAAAACCCTGCTCATATAGGATATCCAGCAATGCCAGAAAATCAAAAAATGGATATAAATGCTCAAATTGTTGCACTTGCTGATAAATATTCCGCACTTAGAGAAAAGCGAAGTTATAAACGACAGATGACAGAAACAGAAGCCTTGAATATTCTTCAAAATGAAATGAGTAAAGGTGTTAGTCCTGATGTTTATAATGCTCTATCTAATTATGCAACATCTATGAGACAACATACAACTAATACCAATATTCTATCTAAATATTTTGATAGAAAAAATGCCGTACCCCAAAAACAGAATACGACATTTTATGCTTAATTTTATAATTTAAATACTAATGTTTAAGAAAAGTTTCATAATTTCTAGCAAGTAGGTGAGTTCTAACTTGATTAATTAAATCAAGAGCAACCCCAACCATAATGATTAATGATGTAGCACCAATCCCTTGCATAGTTTTGATATTAGTAACATAACTAGCAAATGATGGAACTAATGCAATAAGTCCTAATCCTAAAGCTCCAATGAATGTTGTTTTAGATAAAATTTTATCTAAAGCCTCAGCAGTAGGTCTTCCTGGTTTTATACCAGGAATAGAAGAACCATATTTTTTAAGGTTATTAGCTATTTCTTTTGGTTGCATATTTGGAATAATTGATGCGTAGAAGAATGTTAATAACACAATCAATGCAAAATATATCACATAATATATGAAACCATCAGGACTAAATACCTTATTTAACATCAATACTATATTTTGAATAGTTTCATTATGAATATTTGTTTGTCCTACAACACTTAAAACAGTAGATGGGAATAATAAAATCGCAATCGCAAAGATGATTGGCATAACCCCACCCGGATTTAGTTTAAATGGAATAAATGTATTTACTCCACCATAAACTTTGTTTCCTACTTGTCTTTTAGGGTTTACAATAATAACTTTTCTTACAGCTTCTTGCATAATAACAATGAAGACCATAGTTGCAAAGAATATTGCAAGTAGTAAGAATAATCCAAATTGTAAACTAGGATCACGAGCAACTAATTGAGCTGTTCTTGATGAATATAGTGGAATACCTGAAATAATACCAACAAAGATAATAAGAGAACCACCGTTTCCAATACCTTTTTCAGTAATAAGCTCAGAAATCCACATTACAAGAATAGAACCTGCAGTAAGAGTCACAACAGATGAAATATAAAACATAGTGTGACTAACTGTTATTGCTCCAGGAAGATGTGACATATAAGCCATAAATACAATAGATTGGAATGCTGCTAATACAACAGTAAACAATCTAGAATATTGAGAAAGTTTACGTCTTCCTGCCTCACCTTCTTCTTTTTGAAGTTTTTCTAATGAAGGTATTACAACAGATAATAATTGCATAATAATCTGTGCTGTAATATAAGGTCCAATCCCTAAAGCAAATATAGAAACTTTTCCTAATGCCCCACCTGAAAATAAATCAAGGAAACCAATGATATTATTTCCACCTGCAATTCTTGAGAAAATTTCGTTGTTAATCCCAAAAATTGGTAACTGAACACCAAATCTAAATGCCGCAATCATTAGAAAAGTAAAAATAATTTTACTTTTTAGTCCTGATGCGTTCCACATAGACATAATATCAGCACTTGTAGGCATTTTAATGTTTTGTGCCATTATACTAACTCAACCTTTCCACCAGCTGCTTCAATTTTAGCTTTAGCAGAAGGTGATACATAAACTGCTTTAACGTTAAGAGCTTTTTTAACTTCACCGTTACCTAAAACTCTTAGAGATTCACTTGATGGGTGAACTTTTTTAAGTTCTTTAAGTGATTCTAAAGAAATGTCAGTGATGTTTAATTGTTCTAATCTACCAACATTAATTTCAGCCCAAACTCTTCTGTTGATAAGTTGGAAGCCTTTTAATTTAGGTAATTGTCTGTAACCAGGCATTTGTCCGCCTTCAAAACCTCTTTTAGAGCTTTGACCTGAACGTTGTCCTTCACCGTTGTGACCACGAGAAGATGTTTTACCCATGCCAGAAGCACGACCACGTCCAACTCTTTTTCTTGTAGAAGTAGAACCTTCAGCAGGTCTTAAATCTTCTAAAGTAATTTTATCTTTTGACATTGTTATATTCCTTCTTTCTTTAATTAATCTACTATTGATACTAAATGAGAAATTTTATTTACCATACCCATGATTGTTGCACTGTCTTGGTGTTCAACAACTTGGTCTTTTTTAGAGAAGCCAAGAGCTGCAGCAACTTTTCTTTGAGCAGGTGATGTACCTATTAAACTTTTAACAAGTTTGATTTTAATTTGTTTTGTATTTGCCATTTTATTATATTCCTTATTATTTCATGTAATATTTAAATTCAAATTACCCGACTAGTTTAAAAGTTCAGACATAGTCAAACCACGTTTTTTAGCAACTTCAGCAAATGGAGTTAAAGATTTTAAAGCTTCGATAGTTGCGTTAGCTGCGTTAAGTGGAGAGTTAGAACCTAATGATTTTGAAAGAATATTTTCAATACCAGCTAATTCTAAAACTGAACGAACTGCACCACCAGCAATAATACCAGTACCTTGAGAAGCAGGTCTTAGCATTACAGCACCAGCTCCTGAACGAGCTTTGATTGGGTGAGGAATTGTTGTTTTAAAAATAGGAACGTTGATAAGATTTTTTCTACCATCAACAATAGCTTTTTGGATAGCGATGATAACTTCAGCTGCTTTAGCGCAACCAACACCAACTTGTCCTTTTTGGTTACCAACAATAACTATAGCTCTGAAACTAAGTTTTTTACCACCTTTAACAACTTTTGTTACTCTGCTGATTTGAACAACTTGTTCTTTCCATTCAGATTCAGGTTTTTCTTCTTTAGTTTCGATTTTTTTCTTTCTTGAACGTGTTCTTTTAGCAGGTTTTGCTTCTGCAACTTCTTCTTCTGCTAATTCAGCTGCTGTTTCAACAGTTGCTTCATCAACTGTTACTTCTTCAACAACTTCTAATTCTTTGTTTTCTTCAGTCATGTTATACCTTTCGTAATTTTAGTGTAACTTTTAGCCTTTTATATTTTTACTAAATACGTGAAACACAGCCTATTTAAAGGCTTTCACAAAATATTTAGTTGTTAACTTTTCTGACAAAACAATATTAACCCAAACATACTTATTTTACAAGTATTGGGGTTAAATTTTTGTTACATTATTTTGTTGATTATATTTTTCATACAAGTCAGGACGGCGGTTTTTGGTTCGCTCTATCTGTTGTTCATATCTAAATTTATTAATCTCAGCATGATTGCCGTTTAATAAAACTTCAGGAACCTTTAACCCCCTGTACTCTCTTGGTTTTGTGTAGTGCGGATATTCCAATAAGCCATTTGCAAAACTATCTTCTTCTGCTGATTCTATCTTTCCTAATGTCCCCTCTAACTTTCTGCTGACACTATCTATTACACACAAGGCAGGAAGTTCACCACCTGTTAATACAAAATCTCCGATAGATATTTCTTCAGGTTTAATAATATCTCTAATTCTTTCATCAAAACCTTCATAATGACCACATAATAAAATTAGTTGTTCGTTATTACTCAATTCATTTACAACATCATCCGTCAAAGGTTTCCCTTGAGGTGTCAACATTATTGTTTTAGAATTAGCCAACTTTTCTACGGATTCATAAGCATCAACATATGGTTGTGCCATCAAAACCATGCCTGCACCACCACCATAAGGGGTATCATCAACTTTTTTATGTTTATCTAACGTATAATCCCTAGGGTTAATTGTATTTATTTCTATTACATTAGATTCAATTGCACGCTTTATAATACTTTGCGAACAATAATTTTGTATCATTTCTGGGAATAATGTTAAAACATCAAACCTCATTCCAATAACCCCGGAATATTATCAATTTCAACAGTTTTTTCTTTGATGTTTACATTTAAGACGATTGCTTTTACAAAAGGAACTAATGAAATATGTTTAGTCTTAGTCTTTACCGATAAAAAGTCACTTTGACCATTGTTAGATACTCCAACAACAACCCCAACTTTT
This sequence comes from uncultured bacterium, assembly GCA_949294335.1. Lineage (GTDB taxonomy): Bacteria > Cyanobacteriota > Vampirovibrionia > Gastranaerophilales > Gastranaerophilaceae > UMGS1585. The sequence continues at coordinate 17,716 of CASFGO010000011.1, forward strand.
TCTCCATTTGCAACTACATCCATGCCTGTCAATTCATCAATTAAGAACTCATCTTCATCAAGATTTTCTCTTATTGTTTGTTCTTCAACAAATAACAAACATCCTTTGTATATAACAATATCATTGACAGTATCAATACCATCAAATTTTATTATTGCAAATTTATTGTTAAATTTAATTGATTTGATACTTAAAGGTTTATACTCATTGTTAAATAATACATAAACCATATCAAGCATATTTAAAAAATCTTGTTGATTCTTTGAATATCCAACCTTTGCCTCACCTCTAACACCGTGAAAATTTAATATTTTACCAACAGAAACGTACTTACTCATCTTCTTTCTTTTTAGGTTTTCTTCCACGTTTAGGTTTTTCTTCAACTGGTGCTTCCTCAGCTTTTACATCTTCTGTTTCAGGCTTTTCTTCTGCAGCTTTTTTAGTTGTTTTTCGAGTTGTTTTCTTTTTAGGTTTTTCTTCTACAACTTCTTCAACAGGAGTTTCTTCAACAATCTCTTGCTTTTCTTCTTCAACAACAGTTTCAGCTTCGGCCTTAGCTTTCTTAGCAGCCTCTTTTGCAGCTTTTTCTTCTGCTTTCTTTTGAGGGTGTTTTGGAACCATATAATCAGCCGGTTTATCAGGTCTGTCTTCATTCCATCTATCTAAGCCCATTTGTGCTCGAATTAATTTAATTGCTACGTGAACACGCCATTCATCAATTCTCAATTGAGCTGCAATAATTTTGTGGCAACCAATTGGAGGTAATGGAAGTAATGGTTCATATAAGCTCTTAACAGCTAACATTTGATCAGGTGATACTGCTAACTTACGTTTAGGGAATGGAAGTTTTGGTAACATTAGTTTTTGTCTAACTAAGTTTATACCAAAGAATACTTTTCTTGGTTCAATTCCTAATTTTTCACCAATTACTTCATGCGCATCTGGATTTGGTAAAGGCAACATAGTCTTGTAGAAAATTTCTATTTGTTCTAATTGCTCTTTACTTATTAATAGAGGTTTAGCAGCTCTCTTTTGTGGTTTTGGACGTCTGTTTTGCTGAGGTCTATTGAACCCACCTTGGTTAGGACGCCTGTTTTGTTGAGGTCTATTATATCCTCCACCTTGATTATTTGGACGTCTTTGTTGATAACCGCCTCTATTATCTCTATTATTGTCATAACGACTTCTGTTATTATTATTCCCATAATTATTACGAGGTCTTGAATAATTATTTCTATTATCATACTGACGTTGTGGCCTATCATCTGTAGAATATGAGCTATAACTTTGAAGTGGTTGACCACTTTCTTGTCCAACACCACTTTCTGTTGTTGCAGAAGAACTCTTATCTGCGTATAAACAATTTGGACATATTACACGTTTGGGGTTTTTAGTTTCAAACTCAGCACCACACTTAATGCATTTATTTACATACATAATACAAGCCTCTTAATTACGGTCAAAAAACATCTCCTTAAGTCCAGGATTATAAACTACATGTTTAATATTACTACTAAAATTAAATAATAGCAAGTTTTCTTTAAAATTTCAAGTATTTTAATAAATTTAAATTATTTTATTGTGATAAATAACCCAATCAGGTAGTTTAAATTATATAATCTTTTATATATTTTCATGGTGTTATGTTATTTACAACAAATTATATAATACTGGATGAAATTCCTGCAAATAATGAAATAAAACACCCTTTATGTATCTTAAAGATTAATTTCTCAACCGATAATATTAATAAATTATCAAATTTAATAAATAATAATCCTAATACCGAATTTTGGTTAGCTACAAATAATCTATCTAAAAAAATTATTGATAAAGCAAATGAATTAGGGATAAAAAATATAATAAATTTACCTATTGATGAAAACCTTATAAATAAATTTTTTAACAAAATTACTCCTCAAAATAATCACTCTCAAATATCTGATATAGACTTATCCGAATCAAAAGTTGCAATTGTTGATGATAATGACATGAATATTAAACTATTGACTGAAATTCTATCAGATTTGAATATAAAAATTTATTCATATAACAGCCCCGAAGAAGCTATCAAAAATATTGAAACAGAAAAATTTGATTTATTTATGCTTGATATTTTAATGCCAAATATTTCCGGATTTGATTTAGCTAAACTAATTAAGAAAACTAACTTAAATTCATCGACACCAATTGTATTTGTTAGTGCAATGGTTGATATTGAATCAAAATTAAATGGATACGAATTAGGCGCATATTCATATATTGAAAAACCATATAATATTGAAATTGTTAAGTCTCAAGTATACAACATTTTAAAGAAACAACTGCATACAAAAACAATTAATACTCAAAAAGAAAATTTTGTTGCTATGTTAACTCACGATTTAAAAAGTCCTATTAATGCTGAAATAAATGCATTAGAGCTACTTATACAGAAAAAATTTGGAGAGATATCTGATTGCCAACATGAAATTATTGGAAGTGTACTTAACTCAGTTAAATATATGAAACACATAACAGACCAGATTTTAAGTTTTTACAAATGCAAAAATTCATATATAAAACTTAATCTAGAAAATAGTATCTTTGAAGAAATCGTACGCGACTCAATCTCATCAATGAAATTTTTGATTGAAGAAAAGAAACAAAAAGTTCATCTAAAAAGTACGCTACATAAAAAACAAATCAACATTGATGTTATAGAAATGAAACGATTGATATGTAATTTATTATCAAATGCTATAGAATACACTCCAGAAGGATCTGAAATTTGGATTGACCTAAAACAGGATAAAAGTAGTTTTATATTTTCTATTAAAGATAGTGGATATGGTATCGCCCCTGAAAATTTAGCTAATATTTTTGATGAATACATGTCATTAGCTAAAAAACAAAAACGAGTAGGATTTGGATTGGGACTAAATATTTGTAAGAAAATTGTAGAAGCTCACGGTGGAAATATAAATATTGAAAGCGAATTAGGGAAAGGTACAACCATAACTTTTGCTATCCCTAAATAAATGTTTTTATATCATACAACAATTTGGTGCAAATAATTGCACCCTATCTATTATTTGTAACGAATATTTAATCAGAACTTTACTTAATATATCATTTTAAATATCATTGAGAAGTATTTGTGTATAAAAATATTAATTAATCAAATTATAAGGAGATAGTATGAATAGTATCAACAATCAAAAGATTTCCATTGCTGGAGGCTCACAAATAGATAAAAAAGTAGAATTAGCTAATAAAAAAGTTTTTGAAAACTTCGTAAAGAAACATGTATTCGTTGCAGGTGGAGAAGAAATAGATAAAAAGATTGCTATGGCAAATAAACTAGTTGCTGATAAATTTGCAAAATCACAACCAATACAAACTGTGCAAAAAAATAATAAAAGCTTATTACAATTAATTAAAAATTGTTTAAAACTAAAAAAATAAATAAAATATTATTAATTTAAATAAGTAGCAAAGAAACCTTTTTAAGGTTTCTTTGTTGTAATAGAACTAATACATTTCCCCCGAACAAATTGGTTTGAATCCTTATTTCTTAATCTTTGCATGAAAAAATAGGCCCGGTGGGATTCGAACCCACGACCAAAAGATTAAGAGTCTTCTGCGCTACCACTGCGCCACGAGCCTATATGGTATTTATTCTATTCAGTTTTATTGTGGCGGTGGTAGCGGCGCTACCTTCCTCTCCTCGGAAGATACTTAATCTTCCTCGTCGGCAGAGTGCCACGGCCTATATTATATTTAATTTTCAGTTTTTGTGGCGGTGCGAGTTGTATTTACCCCCGCTACCTTCCTCTCCTCGGAAGATACTTAATCTTCCTCGTCGGCAGAGTGCCACGGCCTATATTATATTTAATTTTCAGTTTTTGTGGCGGTGGGAGTTATATTTACCCCCGCTACCTTCCTCTGCTTGCGAAGATACTTAATCTTCCTCGTCGGCAGAGTGCCACAACCTATATAGTATCTTAATACCATTTTTATAGGTTATAAATGAATTATATGCCTAACTAATCAAAATATCAAGTTCTTAATCTAATATTTCTTTTATTCTTTGTTGAGCATCTTTGTTCATATCATAGTTTGATGTTGATTTTTTTATATAATCATAATGACGATAATACATTCCTATATCACCATTATTAGTCATAATCAAAGATCCCTTTGGTGTATTACCTGCATATGCTAAGTAGCTTTCTGTTTCTTTTCCATTTTCTAATTTAGCAGGTGTTGTTTTTTCAAATGTGTGATTTATTAATCTATTTCTTAAAACAGGTCGTTCTGTATTTAGAAGAACTTTTGCTTGTTGAAATAATTCTTTTGTTTCAGGGGCCATTTTTTCTGAAACATATTCTAAATTACCATGTTTGAAATTTCTAAAATTAATATTATTTTGTCTTTGTATCCCTATATTCATTTATCTCTCCTCAAGTATTTATTATTTTATTTCAAGCAAAATATAGTTAAAATAATATTTAACAAAAATTTTACAAGTTTTCATATAAGTGTATAATTATTTATATGGAATTTGTTAAAACTAGAAAAAAATATAAAATTAATTATTATGAGTTAAATACAAACTCCCAATTAAAAGAATCAATATTAATATTATTTTTGCAAGATGCTGCAACTGTTAATGCAGAAGCTAATGGTTTTGGTTATTCTTGGACAGAAAAAAATAATTTAGGTTGGTTTCTTTTAAAATATAGAATAGAATTAAAAGAATACCCTAAAAATATTGATTATATTGAAATTGAAACAGAATCAAGAGGTGCTTCTAAATTATTTGCTTATCGTGATTTTGTAATTTACAATCCTACAAATGAAGTTATTGGAAGAGTTTCAAGCTGTTGGGCTTTAATTGATATGAAGACTAAATCAATGGTTTATCCAAACAAAATCAAAAATGATTTTCAAGTTTTTGAAAAAAGAGAAGATGATTTGAAATTTAACAAAATTATTATCCCTTCAGAATTTAATTATCAAAAATCATATGAAGTTAGATATGATGATTTAGATGTTAATCACCATGCAAATAATTCTAATTATATTGTTTGGGCATTAGAAACTTTACCTTATGAATTTAGATTAAAACATTCAATCAAAAATGTAGATATTCAATTAAAGAAAGATATATCTTTAGGCGAAACTGTTCTATCTAAAGCGACTATTAATCAAACACAAAATAATTCTATCCATGTATTAATGAATAAAATTTCTCAAGAGGATTTAGGGTTTATTTGTATTGATTGGGATTAGTTTATTTCCTTTCTCCTGATGGGTCATTATAATTATATGGATCGTTAAAGTTTTTATTCACAGGTGGTGTCGTGTTTGGTGATACTTGATTCATTTGAGTTGGTTGTTGCATTCTATTCCCGCTTTGATTTGGATAATTCAATCTGTATGGACGTTCTAACGGACTATTATCTATAAATCTATTAGTTGTATTGTTTTCTAACGCATATGAACAGTTAGAATCAACATTTATTATTGTAATCACTAATACTGATGTTAAACATAATACATTAAGAATTAATTTATTCATATTAACCTCCAATAACTTACTTTTATTTTAAGCTACTAGAAAGATAATTAATTCCCATTTAGGGTAATTTATTTTGAGATAACAAATATTACTTCTTCAGTAAATAAATTATCAAATAATTTTTGCAAAATACTTTTTCTAACTTTAGCTTTTGTCATACATATTTTTTGTTCTATTTTAAAATCTTGAGATTTTGCAAAATCATAAAAATCATCAATAGTTAACAAATGAATATTAGGCGTATCATACCATTGAAAGGGTAGTATTCTTGATTTTGGCATTTTACCTTTAAACATTAAATAAAATCTAACTTTCCAATATCCAAAATTAGGAAAACTTACAACAACTTTATTACCAACTCTCAACATTTCTTTGATTACAAAATCCGGTTTTTCTGTTGATTGCAAAGTTTGGTTTAAAACAACATAATCGTAAGACTTATCAGGATATTCTTGCAAACCTTCATCAATATCACCTTGAATTACAGGTAAGCCTTTTTCTAAACATTTTACAATATTGTCTTGATTAATATCTATACCTCTAGCATTGATACCTTTGTTTTTTAACATTTTAAGAAGAGTTCCGTCACCACAACCTAAATCAAGTACGGATAGATTAGGTTCTATCATATTTGTGATTATTGAATAATTTAAGTGTAACCCTTTAGATTCTAAATAGTGTTTATTCATTGACTTCCTCTTTAAGAAAACTTTTTATAATATTTGTCTGAGTTTCATATTCAAGCAAAAATGCATCGTGTCCGCAAGGCGACTCTATCTCACAGAATGATACATCTTTTTTGTTTTTCATTAATGCATTACATAATTCTTTCGATTGTGCTGTTGGAAATAACCAATCAGAAGAGAATGACATAATCAGATATTTTGCATGTGTATTTTTAAACGCTTCTTCTAATGAACCATATTTTGCTTCAATATCAAAATAATCAACAGCTTTTGTTATATAAAGATAACTATTTGCATCAAATCTATCTACAAAAATCTTACCTTGATGCGCAAGATAACTTTCGACCTCAAAATCTATATCAAAACTAAAGTCGGGGCTATCTTTATCTTGAAATCTTCTTGCAAATTTACTATGCATAGCTTCTTCACAAAGATAAGTAATATGTCCAACCATTCTTGCAATCGCTAAACCTTTATCAGGCTTTTCTCCGTGATAATAATTCCCATTATTCCAGTTAGGATCTGAGAGGATAGCGTTTCTTCCGACAGCATTAAATGCAATACTTTGAGCAGATAGTTTTGGAGTCGATGCAATAATAATTACATGGCTTACCATTTCATCATATGATAAAGCCCATTCCATTGCTTGCATTCCGCCCATTGAACCACCTGCAACGCAAAGTTTTTTTACCCCAAGAAAATCAATCAGTTTTTTCTGAACTTTTACAACATCCTCAATAGTTATAACAGGAAAATCTAAGCCGTATTCTCTTCCTGTATCAGGATTTATTGATGAAGGGCCTGTTGTACCCTTACAGCCACCTAACATATTAGAACAAATAACAAAATATTTATCCGTATCAAATGCTTTACCGGAACCTACCATATCATCCCACCAACCGGGTTTACTATCGCCTTCATGATAACCTGCAGCATGAGCATCGCCCGTTAGAGCATGCAAAAGTAATATTGCGTTATCTTTAGTTCCGTTAAGCTCACCATATGTTTCATAAGCAACTTCAACTTCTTTTAGTTCCCTACCAGATTCTAATTTTATTGTTTCATTAATTTTATAATATTTTGTTTCTACTATCATTTTTATCCCTGAGAAAGTTTTATTGCATTTTCTATATCTTCAATTAGATCATTAACATCTTCAAGCCCAACAGACAATCTCATAAAGTCATCACCAACCCCACAAGCTTTTAGTTGCTCTTCTGATAATTGTCTATGAGTTGTTAGATAAGGATAAGTTATTATACTTCTGCTATCACCTATATTTGTTGTATGAATTGGTATAGTCAATGAATTTATAAATTTTTCTCCAGCTTTTGCCCCACCTTTTAAGCCAAAACCTATTATTGATGAGCAACCTTTAGGAGTGTATTTTTGAGCCAAATCATAATATTGATTAGATTTCAATCCTGGATAATTTACCCAATTAATACAAGGATGATTTTCTAAATATTCTGCGATTTTTAAGGCTGATTCACAATGTCTTTGCATTCTTAAGCTCAATGTTTCTAGTCCAATTAATGTCATATAAGAATTAAATGGACTAGGGCAAGAACCATAATCTCTTAAAATTTGAGCTCTAGCTTTTACAATATATGCAGCTTTTCCAAATTGTTTTGTATAAACAATCCCATGATATGATTCATCAGGTTCAGTTAATTCAGGAAACTTGCCTGATTTTTCCCAATCAAAATTACCCGAATCAATAATTGCACCACCCATTGCATTTCCGTGTCCTGAAATGTATTTTGTAGTTGAGTGAACAACAATATCAGCACCCCATTTGATTGGGTTACACAAATATGGTGATGGAATAGTATTATCAACAATCAATGGAATATTATATTTATGAGCTAAATTTGCAATAGCTTCTATATCTATAACATTCAATGCCGGATTACTTAATAACTCAATAAAAATACATCGAGTTTTCTCTGTTATTTCACGCTCAAAATCTTCAACATGTTCACCTTTTGCAAACTTAAAATTTATACCTAATTTTTTCAATGAAAAACTAAATAAATTACAAGTTCCACCGTACAATGTTGATGCCGCAACAACTTCATCTCCTGCTTGTGCAATATTTAAAATGGCGCAAGTTGTAGCCGCTTGGCCAGAAGATAAAGCTAAAGCACCTACTCCACCTTCTAATTCTGCTAATCTTGTTTCTAAAATATTATTAGTAGGATTAGAAAGTCTTGTATAAATATCACCCTCGCATTTTAAGTCAAATAAGTCTGCACCTCTTTGAACATCATCAAAATCAAATGCTGTTGTAGGATAAATCGGAACATTGATACACATGTTATGCTCTTTAGGGTTGTGTCCTGCATGCAATAACTTGGTATCAAATTTCATGTTTATCCTCCTATTAGTTATACTTTGACTAATTCTTTTACTTCTCTTCTTTTAACTTTTCTTGTTGCAGTTCTTGGTAAAGGTTCTTTTGATATAATCACCTGATTTGGACGTTTATATGCCGCAACCCTTAATGAAAGTTTTTTAACTTCTCCTTTAATTATTGAATTAAGTGTTTCTTCATCATATTGTTCTACCAATTCATCTTTTGGAACAACAACAACTGCAACATCTTCTGTTCCATCTTTAGCACCAAATGTTCTTTCTATACCTAAAACACATACTTCTTTAAAATATTCACTTTGTTCTAATACAGCTTCAACTTCTTCAGGGAAAACTTTTTTACCACCAGAAAGAACAATCATATTTTTAATTCTACCGGTAATATATACAAAACCTTTTTTGTTAATTTTAGCAATATCACCTGTATGGAACCAGCCAGCTTCATCAATAACAGATGCTGTTAATTCCGGTTGATTATGATAACCTTTCATAATAGCAGGACCTCTTAAAAGTAATTCTCCTGTTTCTTCATCAACTTTTGCTTCAAAACTCTTCAGCGGACGACCTACTGATTCAGGATCTCTAAATCGTCCTGTATTACCAGTAGCTACAGGACTTGTTTCTGTTAAACCATATAATTGATAAGTTTCAATACCTATTCTTCTGAAGAATTTTTCAGCCTCAATATCTAATGGAGCTCCACCTGAAATAAAACCTCTAAAATGTCCACCAGCAAATTTATGAATATCTCTAAACATAAATCTTCTTACACTTCTAAATGGTATAAACTTTGCTATTTTAAGTTTTAATTTATACAAAAATTTAGTAATAGGTGATGTATGACTTGCTTCATTTTCAATCGCAGTTTTTAGCAATTTAATAAATGCAGGAACTGCTACCATATATTGAATTTTCTTTTCATACATCATTTTCATTACATCTTTAGGTTTTAAACTTTGAGTATAATATACAGAGAATCCAAAGTTTAAGAAAGTAGAAAAACCAACTGTCATTTCAAATAAATGATTCATTGGAAGAATTGATAACAATCTTGCTTCTTTAGGAAATATTGGATTAAATGCAACTTTCAAATCATCAAGTTGAGATAAAATATTCCCAAAAGTAGTTTCTACACCTTTTGGTTTTCCTGTTGTACCAGAAGTATAAATTATAAACAATGTAGAATGCCTTGAGCGATGAACCCATTTGCAGTCATAATTCATTGGAATTGTATAAATACTTGGTAAAGTTTCATTATATGAAGGTTCATCCATGATTATAATATGTTTTAATGAAGTAATTTCTTTTTGTAATTCAAGAGCAGTGTTAACATATTTTTTTGATACTAACATAACTGTTGGATTACAATCAGAAAGAATAGATTTAAGTTCATAAATTGTAAGCTTTATATCTAGAGGTACAGTAATTAAACCTGCAATGATAGAAGCGAAAACACATGTTCCATATTCTGGTTTTGATTCTGATAAAATAGCAAGTTTTTCACCTTTTGGAATTTGCAAATCATTTTTTAAATGGGCTGCAATTCTTCTTGATAATAAGCCTAACCCATTATATGTAAACTCTTTCCAACCATAAGTTGATTTCATTCCAAGTGCTATTTTATTAGCATAATCATTGGTTCTATCTTCCAGTAACGATAATACGTTGCTAGTTCTATCTCTCATCTTACCTCCTCATATAATTCCAATTCATTGTATATATTATATCAAACATAATTTTTTTTAAGAAAATATTTACATAAATTAAAGCATTTAGAAAATCTAAATGCTTTAAATATATTATGCTTTAATTAATTGTTTAATTTCATTACGTTTCAACTTTCTTGTTGATGTTTTAGGTAAAGCTTGCTTTGACACTACAATATTAATAGGTCTTTTATATGGAGTTAATTGTGTACAAAGTCTTTTAACCTCATCTTTTATTAACTTATTTAGAGTTTCATCATCATACTTATTAATTAACTCTTCTTTTGGTACAATAACAGCCCCAATATCTTCTGTTCCATCCTTAGCACCAAAACTTCGAGAAACTCCTATAATACATACTTCAGCAAAGTAATCACTTTTTTCTAATACGGCTTCAACTTCTTCCGGAAATACTTTTTTACCACCAGATAATACAATCATATTTTTTATTCTACCTGTAATATAAATATGACCATTTTTATGAATTTTAGCAATATCTCCTGTATGCAACCAACCATCACTATCAATTACTGAAGATGTCAAATCCGGTTGATTGTGATAACCTTTCATAACAGCAGGACCTCTTAATTGCAACTCCCCTGTTTCTTTATCAATTCTAGTCTCAAAACTTTTTAATGGTGCTCCAACTGATGCCATATCTCTAAATCTATTTGTATTAACAGAAACAACAGGACTTGTTTCTGATAAACCATAGCCTTGATATACAGAAATACCTATCCTATCAAAGAATTTCCCAACTTCTACATCCAATGGTGCACCACCTGATATACATCCTAGAAAACTACCACCAAAATTTTGATGAATAGGTTTAAATAAGATTTTCTTTATCCTCTTTGATGGAATAAATTTTGCAATATGATACATTGTATTAAAAATTGTTTGAGGCAATTTAGATTTATTTTTGATCTCAGCTTCTATTGCATTTTTTAATAATTTTAAAAATGCAGGAACAACTATCATAAACTCAATCTTTTTATCCCTCATTGTACTCAATATATCTTTAGGTTTAAGACTCTGCGTGTAATATACTGAAAAACCAAAATTTAGAAAAGTACAAAAACCAACCGTCATCTCAAATAAATGATTCATTGGCAAAATTGATAAAATTCTTACATCATCCAATGGCAAAATTTTATCTAATGCATATTTTAAATCTTTCAACTGAGATAACATATTACCAAAAGATATTTCTACACCTTTTGGAGCACCAGTAGTCCCAGAAGTATAAATAATAAATAATGTAGATTTTTTTGATCGATGAACCCATTTTGAAAAATAATTATTAGGTATTGTATAAATACTTGGATATTGTTGGTTATATGAAGGCTCATCCATTATAATTATATGTTTTAATGTTGGTAAATCCTTTTGAAGTTCAATAGCCATTTCTAAATAATGATAAGAAACCAAAATAACTGAAGGCTCACAATCTGATAAAATAGATAAAAGCTCATATTTAGTTAGCTTAATATCTAAAGGAACAGTTACTAAACCTGCAATAATAGAGGCAAAAACACAAGTTCCATACTCGGGTTTCGATTCGGATAAAATTGCTAATTTTTCACCTTTTTTTATACCTAAATCATTCATCAAATATGATGCTAACCTACGAGATGTAACCCCTAAACCTTGATATGTAAATTCCTTCCACCCATAATAAGTTTTGATTCCTAATGCAATCTTATTTGCGTAATCATTTGTTTTATCTTCTAATAGTGATAAAACATTACTTTTTCGATCTCTCATACTTCCTCCAAACACCAACAAAAGTATTATATCAAATTTTTTGTTTGTTGCATATACCTAATAATATGTTTATAGTATGATAGAACAATAAGTATTTATACAGAGGATAGAATAAATGAAAAAAATTAAAATAGGTATGTTAGGTTTAGGAACCGTTGGTTCCGGAGTTTTTAAAACATTAAAAAAATTTAATAATGTTGAAATAGTAAAAATTTGTGTAAAAGACATTAACAGACCTAGAAATATAGATGGTCTTGATAACAATATTCTAACGACAGATGCATACTCTATAATAAATAACCCTGAAATTGATATATTTGTAGAAGTAATTGGAGGAGTTAATCCTGCATGGGAATATATATCAGAAGCAATTAAATCAGGAAAACACATTGTAACAGCTAATAAAGAATTACTTGCCAAAAAAGGTAAAGAACTTTTTGAATTAGCAGAAAAGCACAATAAAGTTGTACTATATGAAGCAGCAATTGCAGGTGGTATACCATTAATTATGCCATTAAAAACAATTATGGCTGGTAATGATATAACCAAAATACAAGCAATTTTAAATGGAACAACTAATTATATACTTACCAAAATGGATGTTGATGGAGCATCATACGAAGATGTTCTAAAAGAAGCTCAAGAGCTTGGATATGCAGAAACAGATCCGACAGGAGATGTTGAAGGATTTGATGCAGCATACAAAATAACAACCCTTGCAACAATCGCCTTTAATAAAAGGGTTGATATAAATAAAGTTTATAGAGAAGGTATCTCGAAAGTAAGAGCAGAAGATATGCTTCAAGCGAATGAATTAGGTTATAAAATTAAATTAATTGCAAATGCCTCAATTAACAAAGCTGGAGAAGTCGATGTAAGAGTTCATCCTACATTAGTTTCTAAAAACTCAACACTAGCTCACATCGACTATGTAACAAATGCTGTTGGAATGACAGGTTTCCCTATTGGGGATATTTTACTATCAGGTCCAGGAGCAGGTGAATTTCCAACCGCAAGTTCAGTAATTGGGGACATCTTAAACATTGCTGCGGAAATTGATAAAACAGATTATCCTTTACCAATGATGAGATGTCATCATTCTCAAGATGCTACAATGATTCCTATCTCTGAAACATACAATAAGTATTATCTTTCAATTACAGCTCCTAATAATACTGGAGTTATTGGCAAAATTGGTTCAATTTGTGCGGATAAAAATATTAGCTTATCAAGCATAATTCAAAAAGGTGTATCGGACAATAACACTGCAGATATAACAGTAATAACTGAATTATGTAAGGAAGCAGATATTCAAAATGCAATATCAGAATTAAAAGATTGCAAGGTTAATAGTTTAATAAGAGTAATGTAGAAAGAGGAAGTTATGTATTATCAAGGATTAATTAATAGATACAAAGAATATTTACCTGTTACAGATACAACACCAATAGTTACTTTAAATGAAGGTAATACTCCTTTAATAAAAGCTGATAATCTTGCAAAAAAAATTGGATTAGATGCAAATGTTTATTTAAAATTTGATGGTTGCAATCCAACTGGAAGTTTTAAAGATAGAGGAATGACAATGGCTGTAACCAAAGCTAAAGAAGCAGGTTCAAAAGCTATTATTTGTGCCTCTACAGGTAATACGTCTGCTTCAGCTGCAGCTTATGGAGCAAAGGCAGGTTTAAGAACTCTTGTATTAATTCCTGATGGATATATTGCTCTAGGAAAACTTTCTCAAGCAATGATGTATGGAGCTGAAATTATTGCAATTCAAGGTAATTTTGATAAAGCATTAGAATTAGTAAGAGAAATTTCTACTAAATATCCAATTACACTTGTAAATTCAGTAAATCCATATAGAATCGAAGGTCAAAAAACTGCAGCATTTGAAATATGTGATGATTTAGGAAAAGCTCCTGATTATCATTTTATCCCAGTTGGAAACGCAGGCAATATAACAGCTTATTGGAAAGGTTATACAGAATTTTATAAATTAGGAAAAATTAAAGCATTACCTCAAATGATGGGGTATGAAGCAGAAGGAGCTGCTGCTATTGTAAAAAACCAAAGAATTATGAATCCTGAAACATTAGCTACAGCAATAAGAATAGGTAATCCTGCAAGTTGGGATAAAGCTGTTGCAGCAAGAGATGAAAGTAATGGTTTAATTGGTTGCGTAACAGATGAAAAAATTGTCGATGCATATAAATTATTAGCTTCTTGTGAAGGTATTTTTGCAGAACCTGCAAGTGCAGCTTCTGTTGCTGGTTTAATTCAAGCACATCATAGAGGACTTATTAAAGAAGGTTCTGATATAGTTTGTGTATTAACAGGAAATGGACTAAAAGACCCTGATAATGCTATTAAATATGCTAATGCCGAAGTTCAAAAAACTACAGCCGAAATGGATGATGTTCTAAAATTAATTGGTGTATAAATTTAATGGCATCAAATTTTGATTTTTTAAAAAACGTAGATAAAAAACTGTTCGAGCTGATCGAAACAGCCGAACAGTTGTATCGTGATGAGTATTTTGATCAATGTATTGTTCAAACAAGAAAGTTTGCTGAAAATATTTGTAAAAAACTTCTTGGAGAAAAAAAGACAACAGAAAAAACTTTTGATGAAATGCTTGCAACATTATGCGATAAATCAACAGGTTCTCAACAAGAAAAAGAAATTATTGAAGACTTATATTTTATAAAAAGAGAAGGCAATAAGTCTGCTCATAATACTAATCAAGCATTACCTGCTTCAACAGCTTTAGAATGTTTACAAAGAGCATTTGAAGTAGGTATAAATTTTGCATTTTCAAGAAATCCTAATAAAACTAAATTATTAAAACTTGAATTCGATATTGAGCTTTTAATCACAGGAGAAAAAACAAAAAAAACATTGAAAGAAAAATATCTTGATGCAAAAGAAAAAAATAAATCCCCAAAAGAAGAAATTGATATTGAAATTTATTCTAATAAATCACATAAAAAAAGGACAAAACAGAATAATAACTTGATAGGAGGGATTATCTTATTTACCCTAATTATAATATATTTATTTTGTTTTTTTATAAAATAAAATAAGCGGTTAATCAATTAACCGCTTATTTTTTATATAATCTAATCAATGTAATTATTGATCGATATTAAATCTATCAGTAATATGTAATGTATCTATTTGCTCTTGCAAAGCTCTATAAACACTATCACCGATATCCATATGGTGTAAACCACCTCTTCTACCTTCGTGAGCCGCGAAACCGATAGGTGCGAAGTCTGAACCTAATTTAGTTTCGATAGCTTTATCTCTTAAATAACCAAGGATTAATGCAGAATCTTCATCTAACCCATCTAAATTAGTTCCGTCACCACCTTCTGGGAATGTAGGGTAGAATATAATTCTATCTACATCTATCGCACTTCCTGTAATTGAAGGTCTTAATTCGCCACTATTTATTATTGTATTTAAAACATTTACATATAAATCATTACCATTATTGAAACCTGTTGAATCAGCTGTGGTATTTAAAATATGACCAATTTCAAAGTCATTGAATTGTAAGTGACCTGTCTCAACGTTATTAGCTTCAATATACTGAGCACCATTTACTGTTATATTATTAGCTTTTGTAGAATCACCGTTGATTGCAACAAATCCAGAATCTTTAGATGCTGAAATTGTTAAATCACCATTTATATTGTTTACTCCAGTAAATGTTACATCACCTTTTGAATCCATGCCTACATTTGTGTGATATGTAGAATTATTAGTTGTAATGTTAGCACCTGCAAAATTTACATTTGTACCATTAACTATATCATTACTTGTTAAATTATCAATAACTAATTGACCATCAGTAGAAACTGAAACAGTATTACCTGCTTTTAATGAAATTGGTGAGCTATTATTGATTGTTAAATCTCCTTTTCTATCTAAAGAAATATTATTTCCAGCTGTTGCATTCAATTTGCTACCAAACTCAGTTCCATTTTCTATTTTAATGTCATTCTTAGCATTTAAATCAACTTGTCCTTGAACATTTGGTTGTTTAATTCCAACAGAAGGCGCATTATTTATATTTATATTATTTGCTTCAACTTTTAAACCTCCATTTTTATTATTTAAATTTAAGTTTTCAAAGTTTGCATCTTTTCCTGCTTTAACAGTCCATATAGATTGATTTGCAGAAGTTCCAATTGCTTTGGCATTAACATTTTCTCCTGCAGTAATATTTACATGAGCTGCTGAGTGGAATTGATTAAGGTTTACATCTTTACCTGCTGTTATATCAGAACCTTGGGTTTCTACACCAGTATTACCTACTGATACACTACCTTGAGTTGAGTTAGCAATAAATTTACCGTGTGAATATGAATTATTAACTGTTATATCTTTTTTAGCATTTAATGTTATACCTTTGTATTGTCCAGCAGGAATAGCTCTATTACCAACACTAGCTTTATTTAATGTAATTGCTCCATTATTAGATGTTGCATTGAAACTATCAGTACTTGTATAGTTTTTAACATTAATATCTTTATCAGCTGTTAATGTTGTTTTTCCACTTACAGAACTAGCCTTAGAATCATTACCTAGGTTAATATTACCTTTGTTAGATTTTAATTCTAAATTTCTTCCTGCATTAACATTTTCAATATTAATATCATCAGTTGCATAAGCTTTTACATCAAAACCTGCCATAATGTTTCCAGAAGTTGTAATACTTCCATCTGCTTGTGTAAGCAAGTTCCCTGCAACGTTAGCACCTTTATTGATTTTTAAATCACCATCTGAAGATAATCTTAAATTACCTTTAGTTGTTTCTGGAGTTACAAATGTAACATTACCATTTGAATGAACACTTGCTATACCTGCTGATAATGATTCAACTGTACCGCCTGCAATATTTATTGCATTTTGTAAGCTCCAATCATAATCAGTCTTATTCATTACATCAGATATATCATCAAGTGATGCTATTTGATTTAATGCTTTTAAATTATAAGTATTACCATCTAATAATGCATTAGTTGTTGCATATATTGAACCATTTGTAGCTGTTAAATTAATTTTATCAGCGATAATATTACCTATTATTCCAATATTTTCATTATTACTTACTACATTTAATTTATCAGCTGAAACATAATCAAATGTAATATTTTTATCAGTGTTAAAATCTGCTGTTTTTCCAACTTCAGCTTTTATACTACCAATATAATTTGAATTAGTAGAAGTTACATTACCATTTTTTGCAGTAAAGTGATTTCTGCTATTTCCTGTTGTTTCAGTATTTTTTACATTAATATTAGCTTTGTGAGATGTTGCATTAACATTTCTAACTGTTGCATTAGTAATATTTACATCACCTGTATTAGCTTTTATTTTAAGTTCTCCATTTGATTTTGAATTGTAGAATCTAGCACCAGTCTCACCATACATATCAGCAGTTCCAACTTGAGATTCGCCAATTGCTACTTCATTCTTTGAAGAAGTAACTTTTGCAATTCCAGTAACTGATGATTTATATATTGATGCTTTTCCTGTTTCAGATTGTACTGTCGCATTTGATTCAATATTAGAATCACTTACTGCAGCACTAACTTTAGCAGTTAATTCAGCATTGCCTTTTATTGTTGCATTACTTACTGATGAATTGCCATTTGTTGATGTTAATTTAGCATCTCCATTTACTGTTGTATTATATAATCTATTATTCCACTTAGATTTTATTTCCGCAGAACCTACTTGAGATGTTTTACCTTCGCTAGCTCCAATAGCTGCTTCATAATTTTCTGAAGTTACTGTAGCTTTTTTACCCACAATTGATTCCCAAATAGATGCTTTACCATCTGTAGCTTTAACAGTAGCATCTCCATCAACAGTTGATCCATTTATTGCTGAATTACCTTTTGCTGTTAATTCTGCATTGCCTTTTATTGTAGCATTGCTTACAGATGAATGACCATTTGTTGATGTTAATTTAGCATCTCCATTTACTGTTGTATTATATAATCTATTATTATATTTAGATGTTATTTCAGCAAAACCTACTTGAGATGTTTTACCTTCACTAGCACCAATAGCTGCTTCATAATTTTCTGAAGTTACTGTAGCTTTTTTACCTACAATTGATTCCCAAATAGATGCTTTACCATCTGTAGCTTTAACAGTAGCATTTCCATCAACAGTTGAACCGTTTATTGCTGCATTACCTTTAGCAGTTAATTCAGCATTACCTTTTATTGTTGATGCATTAATTGTTGAATGACCACCTTCTGATGACATTTTTATATCACCATTTGATGTTGAATTATTAAATGAATTATTCCATTTAGAAGTTAATTCTGCAGAACCAACAGTTGAATGATTTACTGTTGTTTCATAATTATTTGATTTACCTGTAAACTTACCACCAACAGTTGAATTATTTAAAACAACTTTGTTATCAGCTGTTGCTTTTAAATTTCCTGTAATATTTGAATCTACAAAGTTTAATTTTCCAGCTTTTGATGAATCAAAAATAGCATTTTTAGCATCTGCTGTTATATTGCCACCATAATTTGCATTACTAGACAATATATTACCATTTTTAGCATTTAATTTTGAAGTGCTACCAATTGAAGAATCAGTAATAGAGATATTATTATTTTCAGCAGTCATTGAGGCAGTACCAGCAATATTTGTATCCCACATAGTAACGCCTTTATTTCCTGTTAAATCTGCTGAACCAATAGTTGTCTTTTTATTATCAGATCCACCAATACGAACTTCACCTTCACTTGAGTTAGCCTTAAATAATTTACCAACTGTTGATTCCCATAAGTGAATATTTCCTTTGGTTTCTGCAGTTAAATTATCAGTTACATTAGAATAAATTATATTTATTCTTTCTTCCGCACCTGTAAATGAAGCATTTCTTGCTTCTACTTTAGTATCACCAATTAAATTAGAATTTGTAGATTTAACATCTAATCCTGATTTTAAATTAGCATTACCTTTTACATCAGAATTATTAATTATTATATTTTGTTTTGCATCTGCAGTAATTGAACCAACTTCTGTTCTCTTATCTAACCCACTCAAACTTACGCTTCCATTATCTGCTTTTGCATTAACATGTTTTCCTACATTTGCTTGCCATAAAACAACACTGCCTGCTGACTGAGCATCTAAATTATTATCAATTGTTGTATTACTTACTGTAATTTGAGCATCACTCGCATTAGGAGCTTTTAACTCTGCATTGCCATGTACTTGTGAATATGCAATGTAAACATCATGTGGAGGATCTGTTTGCATAGCATCAGAAGGAACGCCAACACTACGATCCCCTGTAAATATAGCAGTTAAATCCTTCGCAAAATCGGAGAACCAAATTTTTACACCATTTTTAGCTGTTAAATTAGTATTTCCATCAACATCAGCATACTTAACAGCAACATGACCATCTGTTGATTCTGCAACTAAGTTATTACCAACATATGAATTATTAATATTTAAATTATTTTTAGCTTTTATATCAACATCGTTTCCAACTTGAAGTTTTACATCTCCACCATTAATAGATAAACTACCAAAACTTTGTGGATTTTTATTTTGACCTTTAACTGCTTCTGTAAAATCTAAACCGATACTTCCACTTGCTAGATTTGCATCTGTTGGCTCAATACTAGCAACATTTTTACCAGCTGTTAAATTATATTTTTGAGCATTCAAAATACTTTCTCCAGCAGGTATTGAATTTTCTGCAGAATAAATTGATCCATTATTTGCTGTGATATTTATTGTATCATCAGCAGTAATTATACCTGCTAAACCGATATTTCCGTTTTCTGTAACTAATGTTACATTCTGTGCATTTAATTTTGTTGGCTCAAATGCATAATCTTCAGGATTTGAACCTCCATTTATTGTATTACCAATTGCTACATATGTTTTTCCATTTGCATAGAAGTTTTCTGTAATATTATTATTTGTTCCTGTTAATATTACTCCATCATTTTCTGAGATTAAATTTGCATTCTTTGCACTTAAATTATATAAATCGATATAACCTTTTGCTATCGCACTAAATTCATTTCCTGCATACATTGTATCAATATACATAAATGAATCTGAATTTAATGACATATCATTTCCTGCTGAAGCCCAACCAACAATTGGTCCTGCAGCTTTTACTAGCATATCATTACCTGATGATACACCTTTTAAACTGATTGCTTGATCAGATTCAACAATTAAATTATTTGATACATTATTGCCTGATTCAGCTTTATTTAATTTTATATTTCCATCTGCTTTTATATTTGCATTATCTGCTTTTATATTTACTTCATTGTATAAAGCTGTATTATTTGGACCTTTTATTGAGTCATCATGACCTGCAATTGAAAGAGATCCTAATTCATCAAATGTTGGAGTTCTTCTTCCTTTCACAGCTTCAGTAAAATTATAACCTTTACCTTTACCAGGATCTACTGAAGGATTTGTTGGTTGTATACTTCCAATATCTCCTGATGCAGTTAAATTATATTCTTTTGCATTTAATATGTTTTTACCTACAGGAATTGCATAATCAGCTGAATATATTGAACCATTATTCGCTGTTATATTTATTGAATCATCTGCATTGATTATACCAGCTAAACCAATATTTCCATTTTCTGATACTAATGTTACATTTTTAGCATTTAACTCTGTTGGAATAAAAATTTTATCTTCTAATGCTATTCCATCATTATATGTATTACCAATAGCTACATATGTTTTTCCTTTAGCATAGAAATTTTCTATAATATTATTATCTGTACCTGTTAATATTACTCCATCATTTTCTGAGATTAAATTTGCATTCTTTGCACTTAAATTATATAAATCGATATAACCTTTTGCTATTGCATTAAATTCATTTCCTGCATACATTGTATCAATATACATAAATGAATCTGAATTTAATGACATATCATTTCCTGCTGATGCCCAACCTACTATTGGACCACCTGCAGTAATTGTCATATCATTACCTGATTTTACTCCATTCAAATTAATTGCTTGGCTTGATTCAGCTACTAAATTATTTGATACATTTTTTCCTGTTGCATTTCCATTTATTTGGATATTACCATCTGCTTTTATATTTGCATTTGATGATTGTACATTTAATTCATTATAAAGTGCTGAATTATTTGGTCCTTTTATTGCATCATCATGACCTGCTATTGATAATGATCCTAATTCATCAAATGTTGGATTCTTTCTTCCTTTTACTGTTTCTGTAAAATTGAAACCCTTACCTTTTCCTGGTTCAACTGAAGTGTCTGTTTGTTTTAAACTTCCAATATCGCCTGATGCTGTTAAATTATATTCTTTTGCATTTAAAATATTTTGAACACTACTAATAGCTCCTTGAGCAGAATATATTGAGCCATTATTTGCTGTTATATTTATTTGTCCATCAGCTGTAATTACACCTGCAAGTCCAATATTTCCATTTTCAGCTATTAAAGTTACATTATCAGCATCCAATGTTGTGTAAATAAATGAACCATCCTCTAATGGAGAACTTCCGTTATTTAAAGTGTTACCTATTGCTATATAACTATTTGTAGGATCTAAACCTGTTGTTTTAGCAATAAATTCACCATCAAAATCGTTAATACCTGATAATGTTATAAAACCATTAGTTGATAATAAATTAGCATCATAGGCTGACATATCTCTAACATCAATTCTATCAGTTGATGTTAAATTTACATCACCCAATACTGTATCCTTATATAATTCAGAAAAACCATTTATATTAGTTGTTAAATTGCCTTGTTGTGTATTACCACAAAATTGTAAATCTCCATTATTAGTTGTTATATTAGTCTTACCTGTTAATGTTGAATCTGCAACATAAACTGAATTATTTTTATTAGAATTGTTTGCAATTATTTCAATATTTCCATTATTAGTCTTAATTACAGAATTATGATCAACATTTATTGATGCTGAAAAATTGTTATCATCAGCTTTTACACCTGTTATTGAAATAGGAACATTATTTTCATCTTTTTTTACTTCATATCCAATAAAATTAGCACCATCTGTTGTTTTTAAAACAATATTTCCGCCATCTTTTGTAGATGTTAAATTTGCATCATATATATCAATACCTTTTGCTAAAATATTAATATTTCCTGCTGAAATATGGCCATCATTTAAAGAAATAATATTAAATTTATCTGAATATGATGCATTATTTATTAAATCAAGAGCATTGTCTTTACCATAAATAAGCTTACCAGCAGCATCAAAATAACTATTATTATCTATATTATATAAATCTTTAGTTGTAAGAATAAGAGTCCCGTTAGTAACTATTGAAGCTCCAGAACCAGTCATTAACATACCATTAGGGTTTGAAATAATTATTGCCCCTGTTTGACCAGTAATTTGACCTGCAAATGTTGACATGCCATTTAATACATTATTTAAAACTGCATAATTACCATTTAAGAAATTTAAGATTTGGCCACTACCAACATTTAAATGCCCCCAGTTAATAACAGCATCATCATTAAAATTAAGATTGGCTTCATTGTTACTAGGCTTATCAAAACCAGTAAAACCTCCTGTTGAACTTTCAATATCAGCTCCAGGATTATTACCAACACCTGGTAAAACTTCACCTGTCATTTCCGCTGCAAATGACAATTGCAAAGTTAACAATGAAAAGCACATAAAACTTGCTATAATTTTCTTTAATAATTTTTCCATTCCTACACCCTTTATATTTAATCTATTATTTTATTTCAGCTATTCAACAATGAAAAATTATTCCATTATTGTACAATAATTCTAACATATAAATATCCGTAAATATTTTATTTTGATATTACATGACACTTTTTTTACAAATATTAACACTTACCCAAAAAAAGAAGGACAGTTTATAAAAACTGTCCTTCCTTTTTTTGTAATAAACTTATTACCAAGCAGATCCTTCATCCCAAATTGAGCTATATCTGTCACCACGACCGCCGCCGTAGCCACCATCTCCACCACCAAATGATGATGTTGCTTTTAATGATTTTGGATTTTCCATCTTAACAACTGTCATTGATGGTTTTGTGTAATGAAGCAATGCTTTATTTTGATCTGCTAATGCTTGAGCACCTTTATTTCCTTCAGCAACTTTTGCTGTTGATTTTGCTACTACATTTTTTACTGCTTTAGCTGTTTTTGCTACTGGAGCTTTTACAGCCATTCCTGCTTTAATTGATTGAACTGTTGGCATATTATAATCCTCCTTTGCCTAATATTATAAATTTCAATATGCTATTGAATTTACTAATATAATAACCAAACAAAAAATTATTTGCTATTTTTATTTAATTTTATTTAACAAATCGTAATAATTATAATTTTTTTATTAAAATAGTTGAAATAACAGGAAATATGGCTAATATAATTAGGACATTTGTTATACCATAATGTTGAGCTGTTACACCTATTAAAGATAACGCTATAGCTACAACTCCCCAGGCAAAACCATTCATGAATCCTGCAACAACACTTTTATACTTTGGTAATAATGTCTGCCCCATAACCATTGTAACGGGCTGTGCAAGCATTGTTGTAAACCCAATAATGACAAATGTTATTATTGAAAATATTGGATGATGAATATAAGTTATAGAAAACAAAATAATCAATGGAAGAGTTGCGGTCATGGAAAAATATAATAATTGTTTTGTTCCTAAAAACAACTCAATTTTATGGCTACATAAAGATCCAAAACCACCTGCTATTATAAATAAGAACAAAGCTATTCCAATATAAAATGGAGAATACCCCATATCTTTCCATAAAAAAGGCAACAAAGTACAACAACTTGTTGTTACTAAAACCTTCATCATAGATATTATCATTAAATAGTTCATTTTTTTATTGGTTAAAATGGTATAAAAAGTATCTTTGAATGTTTTATATTCTGGTTTTTTCTCGACATTTGAAAGCTTTGGAACAAACATAAACATAGTTAATGCCAAAAATAAACCAATGATAGACAATATAGGCATACTTTCCATGCCCAAATACTGAGTAACAGAGGCCGCAATTAAAGGTCCGAAAGAATATCCAATAGAACCCATACTTATAAAAAAACCCATATCATCTGCACAAGTATTATTAATTGTTGCAAATCTATTTACAAAACCACTTGCTTGAGGGTGATAAAAACTACTTCCTAAACTTCCCAATACCATAAATAATATCAAATAATAAACACTTTTAGATAATGGAGTCAAAGGAATAAATATTGAACTGAGAATTAACCCCCAAAATATAAAAACTCGTTTAAGCATGTTATCTGCAAAAAAACCAAATATTGGTTGCAATAATGAAGAAAAAATATTTGAAATACTTATTACTACTGTCGCCATTGCTAAACTAATACCTAATTTCGCTGCGATAAAAGGCATGATTGGATTTAATATCCCTGTATATATGTCATTTACAAAATGTCCTGCAGATAACCATTTTACTGCCATTTTATTTTTGTTCATGACTCACCTTAAAACTTTAATAATACTTTGATTGTATCTTTATCTTTATTCGCATTAAATGCCTTCTCAGCATCATCAATTGAATAAATATTTGATATAAATGATGAAAAATCAATTCTTTGATTCTTCAACAATCTTAATGCTGGACCAAATTGACCACAACGAGATCCTAGAACTGTTATTTCATTAATTACAATAGGTGCAAGATTCAATTCCTTGCCTGTTGCGATTGTACTTTTTAGAACCAACACACCTCTTGGTTTTACTAGATTCAATGAAGTTTCAAAACCAGAAACAGACCCTGTAGCTTCAACAACAACGTCATAATTATTTGAAATTTCAGCATTTTCAAGTAATTTAACTTTTACGCCTTGATTTTTTGCAATATCAAGTTTATTTTCATGCTTTCCTATCAACGTAACATCTAAATTTTGAGCATTTAATGTTAAGGCTATTGTTAAACCTAATTTTCCATCTCCTAAAACTGCAACTTTTTGACTTGGATCAATATGTAATTGCTCAGTAATTTCACATGCTGCTGCTAATGGTTCGACAAATACTGCTTGTTCATCAGATACATTTTCTGGGACTTCAAATAAAATATTAGTAGGCAATGTTATATATTCTGCGAAACATCCATCTTTTTTCCAAATGCCTATAGTATGACGATTTGGACAATGCCTATAATTTTTTATAGCGCACCAAGGACATTCTGGATCATTACACCCATAACTTATTTCTGCGACAACCCTTTTACCGACCAATGACTTATCATCTGAATTTACATCTTCTACTATGCCAACAAATTCGTGACCTAATATACCATTATACCCCATATAACCTTTTACTATTTCTGCATCGGTATTACAAATGCCTGCTAATGAAACTTTTATTAAAGCTTCATCTTTTTGTGGTATTGGTTTTAAATAATCATTTTTTAGTATTAAACCTTCTTCATTATTAAAAATTAGTGCTTTCATCTTCTTATACTCCTTTTTCTTAATTGTAAACCAACGCAATTTAAAAGTCTAATAATACTCCAATTGGTTTAATTTTTTCTATATAATTAAATTTGTACAATTTATTGCCGTAGCAAAAATAGACTACATTTAATTGGAGCAGACATTATGGATATTTTTGCAATAATAGGTTTATTTTTAGGACTTGGCTTTATCTTAGTTGGACAAGCACTTGAAGGTGGTAACATCGGACAGTTAATTCAAATAACTGCAGCATTTATTGTTTTAGGAGGTACATCTGGAGGTATTGTTTTAAGTTTTCCTCCTAGTGTGTTAAGAGATGCAGTTATGCTATTTAAGGATATTATATTTCCTCCTAAGGTTGATTTACAAGGTTTAATTACAGAAATTGTTAATTTTTCTACAAAAGCAAGAAAAGAAGGAGTTATTGCGCTAGAAAAAGAAGCAATAAATGCTTCTGATCCACTACTTAGATTTGGACTTGAAATCGTTGCAGATGGTACTGACCCAACACTTGTTCGCTCGATGCTTGAAACACAACTTGAGCAATTAGAAAATAAAGTCATGTCAGCCGCTAAAGTTTATGAAGCTTTCGGAGGCTTTTCACCAACTCTTGGTATTGTTGGTGCTGTAATGGGACTTATACAAGTTATGCAAAATTTATCAGATCCTTCTAAACTTGGAGAAG
Organism: uncultured bacterium; assembly: GCA_949294335.1. Lineage (GTDB taxonomy): Bacteria > Cyanobacteriota > Vampirovibrionia > Gastranaerophilales > Gastranaerophilaceae > UMGS1585. The sequence continues at coordinate 44,042 of CASFGO010000011.1, forward strand.
GCATAGCTGTTGCTTTCGTTGCAACAATTTATGGTTTAGTAGCTGCTAACTTATACATGATTCCTTGCTTTAACAGATTAAAAGGTATTTATGCAAAAGTATTTTTAGCAAAAAATGTTATGATTGAAGGGGTTCTTGCAATACAAGCAGGTGAAAGCCCTACACTTATTTCAAGAAAATTAGGCGCATTCATTTTGGGTGCAAGAACAAACGAAAATCAAAACTAAAGGATAAAATAAATGGCTAAAAAAAACAAAGCACCTGAACACGAAAATTTAGAACGTTGGCTAGTTTCATATGCCGACTTTATAACATTGTTATTTGCTACATTTGTTGTTTTATATGCTCTTTCACAAACTGATGTAGCAGAACTTAGTAAAATTGATGAATCATTACAAAAAGCTTTTTCTCAAGTTTCTATTCTACAAGGAAACGATGGAGTTCTTGATTCTGGACAAAGTATACTTGATTCTTCTTCTGGAAATGCATTTATTCAAGAACTTATGGCTGAATATATAAGTGCTAAATATGAATCTCAATCTTTTGAACAAATTGAAAAATCTATTAACGAATTAAAAAAAGATGGTGAAATAGATGGAGTACAAGCTGAAATAACAGATCAAGGTTTACTTATTTCTTTTGACGAAAAATATCTATTTAGCTCTGGTTCTGCTGAACTTACTCCTCAAGCAAAAAAACTTATTGATAAAATAGGAGTTTTAATATATGAAAAATTTGTAATGCATTGTATTAGAATTGAAGGACATACTGATAGCATGCCTATATCCTCGGCTAAATATCCTTCTAATTGGGAATTATCTAGTGCAAGAGCGTGTACAATTGTTAGATACATGATTAATAGATTCAAGTTCAACCCTAAACTCTTTACAGCAGTTGGATTTGCAGATACTAGACCCGTTAAAAATGCAAACAAAAATATTGCACTAAATAGACGAGTTGAAATTATGGTTCTTAAAAATAAATTTAACGCTCTAGAAAAAGCAGAAAATCCCGTTCTTTCTATGAGTAAAGAAGAACAAGTTGAACTTCAATCTAAAAGAAAAGAACTCGTTTCACAAATAAAATCTGAACATAATATTTCACCTGCAGCAAAAGCCCTTATGAACACATCTAAAATGGATAAAAAGAAAATTATTGACATGAGAAATTATGCAGAAAGTCAAGGTATTAAATTAGATAATAAAGATTTATATAATAGCCTTGAACAACCTAAACATAATAATATAACTCTTGATAAACAGTTACCACAAAATGAAGATTTTGAACTATGATTGAATATTATATAGGATTATCATTAGCACCATCAGCAACAATTGAAACTGGTATAGCAGTATTAGATACCAATAATACTTTAATTCTTGTTGATAAATTTTTTACAATGAAAGATGTGCAACATTTTTTTGATAATTATTCTTCATTAAAATATTCTAAAATATGCGTATCTCTACCTTGGGATAACACACTAATGACAGGTAAATGGCGTATACTATCAAAACCATATCAATTAATTAATACAACCAATAAACTTGACTTTATTAATGTTGATAACTGGACGCAACGTTTCTCTACAAGAGGTTGTGATTACTTTTCTAACCTTGTAGAAAATGGAATAGAAATCTCAAGATATGATTTATATTTATCAAAATTAAAATTAAACTTATACTCTAACTACAAACAACGGTCTCCCGCTGATTGCAAGTTTTTACAAAACATTCTTAAAACAGAATTTGGATTTAATGATATACCAACAAACATGATTCCAGCAGGAGCTCTTGAAGCAATGATTGGTGCAATTGTTGCAAGAGAAAAAGCTCTTGGAAACTTTGAAACTCTTTATAAATTTAAAGGACTTGATGTTGTAAATGTACTTGATGCTGATTTAGTTTATAAAGCTCCTTTAGCCCCTCTAGAGTAAGAGTAGGGTTTACATAATCAAATTTTCTACTCATATAATTTGATATTAAACCAGATAACCCTCCTGTTGCAACTATAGTTGCTTTTTCTCCAAGCTCATTTTCACATTGTGATATTAAGCCTTCTACCATACAAGCAGTCCCGCGTATTACTCCTGATAATATTGCATCTATTGTATTATCACCTATTGCTGTTTCAGAAATTGTTGCATCTAAATTAGGCAGTTTTGATGTACATTTACTCAAAGAATTTAGCTGAGTCTTAATACCTGGAGCAATCACCCCACCTACAAATTCTCCTTCTTTATTTACAATATCAAAAGTATTAGCAGTTCCAAAATCAACAACAATAACCGGTAATTTATATAATCTTGATGCTGCAATTCCATTTGCTATTCTATCAGCGCCAATTTCATTATTATCTTTAAGTTTTAATTTGATACCTATATCTAAATTAGTTGATAAAATCAAACCCTCTACAGAATAAATGGACTTAACAGCCTCAAATAAGGTCTTATCAAGCCCGTTCACAACAGATGCAATTATACAATCTGTTACTTTAATATCTCCAACTGTATCAAATAGCAACTGCTCATATTTTTTGTTAGAAAAATGAATATTTGAAGGTATTCGTTTTATTTCTAACAATTTATCATTACTATAGATACCAATCGTTATACTTGTATTTCCAATATCTAATGCTAATAACATACCTAACCCTTTATGGGTTTATTGTATATCAAACATTATTATTGTAAATATTATTAGCTATTAAATGCTGATGATGAACTATTCGTTGCATCAGATGCTGTTGGATTCATTATTCCTTGCGAAAGCAAATTGCCAAGTTGACTTACAAAATGAGCCAATGGATTTGTTGATTTTCTTATTGGGTCATCCTCTTCGTCTTTATCTTTACGTATAATTACTCCTCCAGAATAATCAAATCTTGAACCTGTTGATTGTACGCCATCATATCTCATAGGTTATCCTCCGTAAAATAAGGGTTACATATATATAAAGTATATACTTTTTAAATAATTGCCTTATTTTGGATATGTACAGTTACAAATGTTTACATTAATTATTATAGGTAGTTAGCAAGTATTGATCTTACGTAGTTTTGAGTTTCTTTATATGGAGGAACACCATCATATTTTTTTACTGCATTTGGACCTGCATTATATGCAGCTAATGCTAAAATTATATTTCCATTAAATCTATCTAGCATAGATTTAACATACTTAACTCCACCTTCAATATTTTGTCTTACATCCATTGGATCTGTTACACCTAGTCCTTTTGCTGTTGATGGCATTAATTGCATTAATCCTAAAGCTCCTGCTTTTGATTTTGCATTTGGATTAAATCCTGATTCTTGTTTTACTAAAGCTTCAATTAATTTTGGATCAACATCATATTTATTTGAAACTTCGTTTATAATTCCTAATATCTCAGTTTTAGAAGGTCTTTTTGAAATATTAATATTTGAAGGTATCCCTGGATTGTATAAAGAAGCATTTACTTTTTCTGCTGCTTTATTTTTTAATAACATTCCAAATTGAGATTTAGCAGTTGATTTTAGAACATTATCAAATGATTGAACAGAATCTTTTGGAGGTAAATTGATTTGATTATTTTTTACAATTGCCTGCTGACCAGTCAAACTATTAACATAATTATTCATTTGAGTATAACGTTGCATAGCTTTAGCTTGTCCGCTTGAATTTAATAACCCTTGTAACATTTCTGAAAACATGTACCTTACCTCACCTCAATTAAGATGACGACCTCTTAACAGATATCTTTAATACACACGTTTAAATATCCACTAAATGTATTAAGGATTTTCTAAAAAATGTCAAACTTAGGTATATAAATATAAGATTTTTTTAAATATGGAGTTATAAATATATTCTCCCGATTAAGGAATATATTCTGCCCGTTGTCAATATCTCCGGAACAATAAGTTGAGGTATCAATTGAGCAGGCAGAATATACGGGAGATAAAATCCCTAATAAGCAGACGATTAATAATACTTTCATACTTCCTGTATTCATATTTTAAGGATACACGAAGTTTTTTGTTTAATAATCTACAACTTAACTAATACATTGTGGGGATATTTAATGAACAAGGGTCTTGGCAAATTCAATAGATTTATCTGTAACTTCACCACTTGCTAGTTCTGCCAATGCTTTTAGTTTATCAGATTCATTTAATATGTATATACCAACTTGTGTACTATCACCTTGAACCTTTTTTACATATATATGTTTATCAGCTTTTGAAGCTATAATTGCTTGGTGAGTTATCATTATGATTTGACAATTTTCTGATAAGTCTGATATTTCTTCAGAAACTCTTTGAGAAGTTTTACCTGAAATTCCTGTATCTATTTCATCAAATATAACGGTATCTATCTCATCATGTTGTGCAAATATTGTTTTTAAAGCCAACATTACTCTTGAAATTTCACCTCCAGAAGCAACCTTTGCTAAGGGTTTTAGGGGTTCAGAGATATTTGTTGATATTAAAAATTCAACATCATCCATTCCATATTTATTTAATACTGTTTCTTGAACATCAATTTTGAATTGAACTTTAGGAAGTTCTAATTTTTCTAATTTTTCTACTATTAAACTTGACAAAACTTCTGAATACATTTTTCTTTTTTCAGAAATTTCCTTAGCTAATTTAGTTAAATTTGAAGTTATAATTAAAAGTTTTTGTTCTAATTCTTCAATATTAGATTCGTAATTTTCAATTGAAGAATATTCCTCTTGCAGTTGATCCAACGTTTTTAAAACATTTTCTAATGATGAACCATATTTCCTTTTTAGCTTATCTAAATTAAATAATCTTTCTTGTATTTCATTTAAACGTTCTGTATCATTATCCAATGATTGAGAATAATCTCTTAGAGATGATGCTAAATCTTTCAATATTTCTGTTGCATTTATTAATTCAGCTTCAGAATCTTCTAAATTTGAATCCATACGTGATGCTTTTGATAAATTCATTTTTAATTGTGATAATGCATTTAAAATAGAATCATCATCATTACTTATAGTCCAAGCAACTGAACCTGTTAATTCTTTTAGTTTCTCAGCATTATCTAATACTGCAAGTTCATTTTCTAATTTAACATCCTCATCTAATGATTGAATATTAACAGATTCAATTTCATCTATTTGAAATTTTAAAAATTCAATTTGATTTTCTGACAAAGTATTTGCATTCTTTGCATTATCTAATTTTTGTTTTATTTCGACATAATCGGAATATAATGAAGAATATTCTTCAAATAAATTTGAACAAGTAGCTTTAGCATAAGAATCTAATAAATTGATATGATACTTAGGCTGCATAAATGAATACGTTTGATGTTGAGAATGTATATCAATAAACTTATCTCTTAAAAGTTTTATAAAATCTTGATTTACTAATGTCCCATTAACACGAGAACGAGAACCAGAATTAGTGATTTCTCTTGATATTATTAGTTCATTTCCATAATTTTCAATTCCATTTTCTTCCAATAGCCCGTTTATTGGTTGATTTAAAAATAAAGATAGTTCTATATAAGCTCTATCACAACCTGTCTTGATACATTCTTTTGTCGTTTTTGCTCCAAAAACAACATCGATTGCACCAATTAAAATACTTTTACCAGAACCTGTTTCTCCGGTTATAATATTTAATTTATTAGAAAATTCAAGTTCTAGCTTATCAATTAATATATAATTTTGAACTAATATTTTATTTAACATACCACTAAGTTATCGTAAATTTTTAATAAAATCAATCTTATTCAGAAACATATCCAAAGTTTTTGAGGACTTTATCATTTTTACGCCAATCTTTTTCTATTTTAACTTGTAAAGATAAAAATACTTTCTTTTCTACTATCTTTTCTAAATCTAGTCGAGCTTCTGTTCCAATTTTCTTCAATAAAGAACCACCTTTACCAATTAAAATTCCTTTTTGACTTTTATGTTCACAATAAATATTTGCATAAATTCTATCAATTTCATCTGTTTCTTCATATTTTTCAACTTTGATTGCTACAGAATGAGGAATTTCTTCTTTTGTATTTAAAAGAATTTTTTCTCTTACAATTTCCTCCACTATTGCTCTCATACTTTCTTCAGTTACTACATCTTCTGGATACAATAATTCTCCATCAGGTAAATAGCTCATAATCATATCTATTAATTTATTTTTATTTTTGCCTGTTTTGGCTGAAATTTTTATTACAGGTTTTTCTTCATCAAATAATGCTTGATATGACTTATAATTTTCTGTTATTTTGTCTTGATTAGAAATTTTATCCAACTTGTTCATAACAAGAATAACAGGAACATTGGTTTTTGAAATAACATTTTCTACAATCCACTTATCACCCTTTCCTGCAGGTTCCGAGCCATCAACTAAAAATAATACTAAATCAGAATCAGGAACAGAAACCTTTGCTTCATCAAGTAAAAATTCTCCAAATTTATTTATGGGTTTATGAATTCCAGGAGTATCAACAAATACAATTTGTCCTATTTCATTAGTTAATATTCCCTTTATTCGTTTTCTTGTTGTTTGAGCTTTATCTGTTGCTATAACAATTTTTTGTCCCAATACTTGATTTAACATTGTAGATTTGCCAACATTTGGACGACCTATTATTGATACAAAACCACTTTTCATTTTATACCTTTACCTAATTTCATACTTATAAAATATTTACCCATTTACCCCTTTACTGTAAAATTTTTGAACATTAAAACTTGAATATCACCAGGATTTAATTCTGTTCCAATTCTACCTGATTGTATTTCTGGTTTAATATTTCTTGTTAAGCGAAGATTTATATATTTATTTTTGGAACTTAAACCTCTAACTTTGACAATAGCTTTTGCAGGATTTGAGAAATCTAAATTTCCAATTACAATTACTGAAAAATCTCCATTTGAACGAGCATAAGCAAATATATTCTTTAAATTTGTTTTTAATGGAATAAATTTCATTGTTGATAAATCTTCTGCATAATAATTTTTAAATTTATTAGCCATTATAAATTCATCATATATTGATTTATCATTTCCTCCTGGTTTTCTTGAGAAATTAAATAAATCAAATTTCCCCTTATGATTAAAATAATACTCGTCATCTGTATATGTTATTGTAGCCTTCTTATTAGCCCAAGAATAATCATAATCATCCCCAGTTGCAAATCCATCAACATAATATGAATTCAATGGTAATGTACTATTTAACCATATTATCATTTTTGAAAAATCAGCCCCTTTCAATAATATAGGACTGGTTTCATCGTGCGTTGAAAAGCTTCCAATAACTGTTTTTCTTTGTTTATCATATATTTTTTGATTAAATTTTATAGAATCCATCAATTCTTTAGATGTTTTCCAATCTTTCAAATTGAAAAAATCACCATAATATCCATCAAAACCTACATTTAACAATTTATCATAAGTTGTAAAAGGAGCATATTTAGATGGAGCTTCTGTCCAGACATTAGATGCTTCTGCTAAAAACATAAATTCAGAATCTTTTTCTCTTGCATATTTAATTAATTTATTCCAAAAAGTTGCAGTTCGCATAGTTGCTACGTCTGCTCTTATACCATCTGCACCTATATCCATCATTAAATCAACAAATTTTTTATGTTGATAATACATATCTTCATCTATTTGACCATTTTTACCTGTGTATAAAACTCTTACATCTGTCCAGTCTAATGGGATTATAGGCTGACCTGATTCATCTTTTACAAAATACTCAGGATGAGTAATAAATAAATCATATGCTCCACAACTTGGTAAATCAACAATTACTCTTATATTTCTTTTATGACATTCTTTTATAAATTGTTTCGCTTGATCCTCAACTGATAAAGAGGAATCTGGAGATTTTAGCTGCGGATTCAAGCTTGTAAAATCAGAAATTGCATATAATGAACCAGCATTTCCTAAAGCTTTTAATTTCCCTACAGGAGTAATTGGTAAAATATGCAATGTATTTATACCCATTTTCTTTAATTCATCAAGTCTATCTATTGCATTTAGAAAATTTCCGCTTTCTTCATCATTATCAATTATTTCATTTTGATTTAAATCTTTTGCATTAAACGTCCTTATATTAATTACATATATAATTGACTCATTTTGTAAAAATAGACTTCTTAAATCATTATTCCAATTCCCATTAACCATTTGGGCTTGAGAATTATTTGCGGATAAAAATAAAACTAAAATTAATGTTAATAATATTTTTTTCATAGCTATCTCCAATTTAATTTTAAGATACCATGAAGATTATGAAATAAGTAATATTTTTAACATATATTTATAAAATTTTTAAATAAATTTATACCATTTTCTGTTAAAATTGCCTCTGGATGGAATTGAACACCATAAACAGGATATTCAGCTATTTTTAATCCCATTAATACATTATCTTTAGTATATGCAATAGGAATTATTGGACTTTTTATATCTTTTACTATTAAAGAATTATATCTTGTTGCTTTAAAGCCTTGTTTATAGCCATTAAATAAAGGTTCTTGTTCTGTAAAATATATTTCTGAACATTTACCATGCATTGGTTGTTCTGCTTCAACAACATTTGCTCCAAAAAATTCTGCAATAGATTGAAAACCTAAACATACTCCTAGTATCTTTTTATGTTTATAAAAATTTTTTATAACATCTAATGTTATACCTGCATTTTTAGGATTTGATGGACCTGGAGATAGAATTATAGATTCAAACTCCATTTCTTTTAATTCTTCAATTGTTATACTATCATTTTCAAATACTTTTATATCATGTCCCAATATTTTAAAATATTCAACAATGTTATACGTAAATGAATCATAATTGTCAATTAAAATCATAATTCAACCTCAACCATTCCTCTAACAGAATTCACACAATATATTTTTTCTGCAGTTTCTAAATCTTCTTTATATAAAACTTTTTCTTTTACTTTTTTGTTATCAATTAAATACTGTCTGTAACAACCATTTAATAAACCACAATCAATTGGAGGAGTATACAAAATTCCATTAATTTGCACAACTATATTTGTCCTTGTACCTTCTGTAATTTCTCCTTTTTCATTATAAAAAATAATATCAAAATAATCATCTAATATAAATTCATACCAAGGTCTAAACGTTGTCTTATGCTTCAGGAAAATATTATTTGAATTAATTGAACTATTTGATAGTATTATTTTATTTGTTTTAATTTCATTTATTTTTCTATACTCAATCTTTGAAAAACCATTTTTAGATCGTACATATCTTGCGATACAATCTTTTGAGGTATCAAAAATAAAATCCTGTTCATTAAAATCAAAACCTAATTCTTTTGCTGAATTTTTAATTCGCTTTTTATGATAATCATATAATTGAACTTCACCATTTTTAATTAAAACAGTTTCAAGAAGATTAAATTTAACCTCCTTATCTAATATTCTCTTTTTAGTAACAGTTTCTTCCCATTCTTCTAAAATATCAGAATCCCAAACTATAGCACCACCAACAAAATAATTATAGAATTTTTTATCATAAAATCTATTTTTTTGTAAAATTCTTATTGGAACACTAAATATACACTCATCCTTTGATAAATAACCAATAGCTCCACAATATATACCTCGATTATATTGTTCTAAATCATCTATAATATTCATTGTAGATATTTTAGGAGCTCCAGTAATTGAACCACAAGGAAATATTGCTTTTAAAATATCATATAAATTTATATCATCCTCTAATTCGGCAGAAATTTCTGAAGTCATTTGAAATACTGTTGGATGGGCTTCAATATTAAACAATTTGTCTACTTTTACAGTCCCGGTTTTAGCTATTTTACTTAAATCATTCCTTAGCAAGTCAACAATCATGACATTTTCGGCTAGATTTTTTTCATCATTTTTCAGAAAGTTATACTGTTTAAAATCTTCATCTTCTGTTTCACCTCTTGGAGCTGTTCCCTTCATTGGTTTTGTTGTTATTATATTACCTTCTATTTTGAAAAATAATTCAGGAGAGAAAGATAATAATTCTTCCCATTCATTTGCTATATATGTATTATATGGAGTCTTTTGAGTTGGCAATAAATAATTATATAAAGATAAACTATCAGCATTAGAATATACTCTATAAGGATAAGTATAATTTACCTCATATGTATTTCCATGCGCTATCTCCAATTTTATTCTTTCTATTGCATCTTTATAAGAGCTATAACTCAATTCTGATTCCGTATATATACTGATTTGTTTCCGCGGAATATAAGAAACATATTCTGTGAACTCATCATAAACTTCAAAATACAATAATGGTAACTCTGTTTTTATTTTTTTATTCAAAAAAACATTTTTTGCATCATATCTTATATAACCTAATAGATAAAATCCTTTATTCCTATATTCTTCAATTTTTGAGAAAACAAATCTAAACTCTTCATCTGAAAAAGCTACTATTTTATCTATTGGCGCTAAAAAGCATTTATTATGATATATTTGCATAATTTATAATACTTTCATCCTTGTAAGCGGCCAAAATAAAAATACTGCTTTGCCAACAAATCTATCTTCAGGTAAAAATCCCCAAAAACGGCTATCTTGAGAATTACCTCTATTATCACCCATCATAAAATATTGACCTTGAGGGATTATAAATGGCCCACAATACATTTTATCATCACAAGGAATTGAATCAAAATCACTTAAGATATAATCTTCTTCTAATGGCTTATTATTTATGTAGACAAAATATCTTCCTCGGGAATTTCTTTTTATTTCAAGTTTATCACCTGGCATACCAACAACTCTTTTTATATATGCAATATCTTTACAGAAAAAACCTGTTAATCTTCTGAATATCCCACCAGCAGACTCATCTAATTCAACAAATGGAGGATAAAACACCATTATATCACCACGTTTTGGAGTAGAATAAAACCTTGAAAATCGTTCAACAAATATTCTATCACCTTCTATTAAGGTTGGTCGCATTGAGCCTGATGGAATCCATCTAATCTCTCCGATAAAAAATCTTATTATTGTAACCATTACAACTACAAAAACAATTGTATCTATTGTTTCTTTTAAAAAAGGTTTAATTTCTTTTTTTATTTTTTCTATTTCCATAATTTATCAATTAGCCCTATTAAATAACCCTTATATATATCATCTTTATAATTTTGAATAATATTTTTTGCTTTCTCGCAATAATTATGAATTAAATCTAAAGTTTTTTCAATAGCAACATCATTATATTCAATAGAATTTAACAATATAACAGGTGCAGTATAAACACCACCTTTTATATCTTGAGAATTTTCTAACCCTTTTTTATAATCATCTAAATCATTTTTTATTTGGAATGCAATACCAAAATTTAATGCAAACTCTCCTACTTCATTAGTATTTTTGATATCACTATACAATGCTGTTGAAAACATACAAGCCTTAAAAAGTTCAGCTGTTTTATACTGTGTTTTTATTAAGTATTCTTCTAATGTAGGTATTTTATCCTTTGAAAAATATTGTTGACTTTCACCTATACACATTTTTGAAATTGTTTCAAAAAATATTTTTATAATATCATTATTGTTTAATTCCAATAACTCTTTTGTTGCTAGAGAAATAAGATAATCCCCTGCAATTACTGCTAGCTTATTATCATATTTAGAATTTATTGAATTATTACCACGTCTTAAAAGACTTCCATCAATTGTATCATCATGTATTAATGATGCATTATGTATTAATTCTGTGGCGATAAGAATTTTATATTGTTCTTCAGATATATTACCCTTAAAAAATAAACAAGCTAAAAGACTTCTTATCATTTTAGATTCTTGAGATAAAAAATTATAAAGAATATCTTTTAACTCAGATGAATCAACATTGAGATTCAAAAGTCTTGATTTTATACACTCTAAGTGATTTGATACAGGCACTAAAGTCAAATTCATACTTACGAGTTTAACACAAATTCTAATATGGTTATACTAAGCTACCTATCGTATTAAGTTATATATTCAAAACTTCTTTTGCACACGACACTGCAACATCTGTTACATACTCCATATCCTCCTCATCTATTATAAGAGGAGGATTGAAATAAATTACATCACCTAATGGCCTTAAAAGAACCCCTTTATCTAAAGCTTTCTTATATATTTGATAACCTAACCTTAGTTTTCCATCAAAAGATTCCTTAGTTTTGGTATCTTTCACTAGTTCTATCGCATTAATTAATCCTAAATCTCTAATATCTCCAACATAAGGTAATTTTGAGAATTTTTCTTTAATCATATTATTAAATATTGGAGCTTTTTTATTTGCATTTTCAATTATATTTTCATCATCAAGAATATTAAGAACTTCAATAGCTGCTGAACAACCAAGAGGGTTTCCTGCATAAGTATGCGAATGCATAAATGCTTTACCTTCTAAATAATCAGAATAAAATGCATCATATATTTCTTGAGTTGTTATAGCTATAGACATTGGCATATAACCACCGGTTAAACCTTTTGATACACACATAATATCAGGAGATACTCCTGCCCAATCGAACGCAAACATTTTACCTGTTCGTCCATAGCCTGTCGCTATCTCATCAGCTATTAAATGAACATTGTATTCATCACATAATGCTCTTAATTTTTTCAAATAAACAGGTGAATACATTTTCATGCCAGCAGAACCTTGTAATAAAGGTTCAACAATCATTGCAGCAGTTTCATTCCCAAATTCTTTAAAAGCTTTTTCTGTCCTTTCAAAACATTCAGCATTACAAGTTTTATAATGCTTGCAATATGGACATCTATAACAATCTGGTTTATCTATTCTTATAATATCTAGCAACAAAGGCTTATATAATTTTGTATATAAGTCACAATCCCCAACGGCTAAAGCCGCAAGTGTTTCCCCATGATATGCTTCTGTCATTGCCATAAAACGAATTTTTTGAGGATTACCTGTTTGCTTATGATACTGAAAACTCATCTTTAATGCCATTTCAATAGATGATGAACCATTATCTGCAAAATTAAATTTACATAGACCTTTAGGTATTTTATCCATTAATTTTTGACATAAAGTAATTGCAGTCTTATGTGAAAAATTAGCAAAAATTACGTGTTCTAATGAATCTAACTGTTTTTTTATTGCATTACTTATTCTAGAATTACAATGTCCTAATAAATTACACCACCACGAACTTACAACATCTTTATAACATTTTCCATCTATATCATATAAATTTATACCTTTTGCATGATCAATGATAATTGGAGGAAATCCTTCATAATCCTTCATTTGAGAACAAGGATGCCATATATATTTCAAATCTTCTTCTTGCCACTTATTCATAATTACACTTCCTTAAATATTGTATTATTGATATCTATATCAATATCATTCTTTTTAACTTTTGCTAAAATTTTTAACTCTGTTAAATCTTCGATAACTTTAGCATTATCTTCATACATAAAATTATCGACATAATTATTTAAAATAATTCCAGTAATAGGAATATCTCTATTTTTAGCATATTCTACAGACAAAAGAACGGAATTTATAGTTCCAAGACCTCCATCTGCAACTATAATAATTGAGGTATTCATATCTTTTATTAAATCATTCATTAAATAATTATTTTTTAGATTGATAGGACAAGTTATACCTCCAGCCCCTTCAATTAGAAGATAGTCATATTCTCTTTTTTTATTATCAAAATCTTCCAGTATTTTATCTTTTGATATTTCTATATTTTGTCTTTCTGCTGCAAGATGAGGAGATACAGCTTCTTCAAAACAGTATGAAAGGCAGTTCATAGGATTACAACTCAAACCTGATGTATCAATTACTTGTTTACAATCACCAGGAATAAGTTTGTAATTTTTTCTTATCGCCCCACTCAAAACAGGTTTATAATATCCACAATTAAAACCCAACTCTCTCATTTTTTTGACAATCAGAGCTGAAACGTAAGTTTTTCCTATGTCAGTTCCGGTTGCTGTAATAAATAAACATTTTGTCATTTTTAGCCTCCGTTACTTTCATTATAGTCTAATCAAATTTAAAATTATAAAAATCTTTTTCTAAAAATACTAAAAATGGTATTAATTCTAACCTTCCAATTAGCATATTAAATACTAATATAAACTTTGATAAAGAATGCATTGATGCAAAACTACTCATCGGTCCAATTATGTGTCCGAATCCAGGGCCAATATTACCTATAGATGTTACTGAACTTGATATTCCTATAACAATATCTTTTTCAAGAATTGCTATTGCAAACATTGAAAATAATATAATAGCTAGATAAAACATTACAAAGCCAATTGTTTGATTTAAAACATCCGGTTGCACAATATTATCATTAACTTTGACATTAATAACAGCATTTGGATGTATTATTTTTCTTAATGCCATTCTCATCATTTTATATATAAGCATCCAACGAACAATTTTTATACCACCGCCTGTAGAACTAGCACAGCCACCTGTAAACATTGCTAAAAACAATAATACTTGAGATTCAAAACTCCATCTTGCAAAGTCTATACTAGCACTTCCTGTTGATGTCATCAATGAAATTACTTGATAACAACCATGAGTAATTGCCTCAAATATTTTATAATGATCATTTAATACAAGAGAAGTTATTACAAGAACAGATATACCTGCAAATATTCCAAAATAGACTCTAAACTCTTCATTTTTCCAAAACAATAATGGATTTAACTTTGTGTATGCTCTATGCTGTAAATTAAAACTTGAACCTGCTAAAAATATAAACACCATTATAACCCAGGTAATATAATTAGAATGATATCCCATTGTACTTTCTGGATTTGGAGAAAACCCACCCGCTGCAACGGTTGCCATACTATTACATATTGCATCAAATATTGGCATTTTACCTATTAATAATAGAATTATTTCTAAAACTGTAAGTCCGGCATAAACAACCCATAATGAAGAAGCTGTACTTCGAATTCTAGGAGTAAATTTATCTTCTGTAGGGCCAGGAGATTCAGCAAAAAACATTTGACGTCCTGCTATAGCAAATTGAGGCAATATGGCAATAAATAACACGATAATCCCCATACCACCTAACCATTGAGTAAAACAACGCCAAAATAAAATTGCATGAGGTTGTGCAAAATTCGTTAATATAGTTGCTCCTGTTGTAGTAATTCCTGATACTGATTCAAATAAAGAATCAATAAATGGCATTCCTCCAAAATAATAAGGTAATGCAGCGATTAACCCTGCTAAAACCCAAGAAGTAGTTACTATAAACAATCCTTCATTTCGTTTAATATCATTTAAATTTTTAACACCTTTGATTATACCTATCTTTTTTAGAATATAACCAAATGAAATAGCTAAAATTGCTGTAAACAAGAACGGCAACATTGAATAATATTCATGAAATATTACTGAAAAAATAATAGGAGAACAAACTAAAATTCCGAAATATGTTAATATTAGCCCAAAACTATATATTAAATAACTTATTCTCATTAGTTCCCCTTAAAAAATTCCTTTATTTGAGGTGCATTTGTGTTAGTTGTAAAAATGATTAATATATCTTTTTTCATTACAAGTGTATCACCCTTAGGAATAATAACTCTATTACGTCTTTTAATAGTACCAACAATTGCTTTAACTGGCATTCTTAAATCTTTAATTTTTATATCTTCAAATGTTTCAGGAACTATTATTTCTAATACTTCACCTTGGCCTTGTTCTACAGTTGCAAGAATATCAACATTAGTTTCATATAAATCATTCTTAACTTCATTTAATGCAGCATTATTAGGAGATACTGCAACATCTATACCAACTTTTTCAAATAAAGGTATGTTCAAGTTCTTTGAAACCCTTGAAATAACTCTTTTAACTCCTAATTGCTTTGCCAATAGAGAACATAATAAATTTTTCTCATCATTGTTTGTTACACTTACAACTACATCACAATCACTAATTTCTTCTTCATCTAATAATGATAAATTTGTACCATCACCATTTATAACAAGCGTATTAGATAATTCTTGAGCTAAAATTTCACATCTTTGTATATTCTTTTCAATTACTTTCGCTTTAATTTTTATTTCTTCAAGATTCCTAGCAAGCATTAAACCAATTGTTCCACCACCAATTATACATACGGATTTAACAAACTCTTTTTCATGGAAAAAAGTACCAGCTAACTTATCTAATTGGTGAGCTAACCCCATAAATATAACTTTATCTTCTTTTTCAAAAATTGTTTCTCCTGTTGGAATAAACAATTCAGAATCTCTTGTAATTCCAACAATAATAGTATGTTCGGGAAATGCACAATCTCTAATTTTTTGATTCAGTAAAACAGAATTTTCATTAAGCTTATATTCTAATAATCTAGCCTTACCATCTGCAAAATTTTCTACATCTAAAGCTTGAGCAACAGTTATAATTCTAAAAATTTCTTGAGTTAATAATTCTGCAGACCAAATTATATAGTCAATAAACATATCACAAGAATAATCACTCTCTTTATTCTCCAAGGTTGATTTATACTCTTCCTTGTTTACAAAACAAATAGTCTTGATTCCAGAAACCCTTTTAGCTGCCAAACAAGCAACAATATTCAATTCATCTGAATCTGTACAAGACAAGAACACATCAGCATTTCTTATATCAGCTTGTTTAAGGGTATCAATACTTGTTGCATTACCTTGAACATATCCGATATCTAATTTATTAAAATCCTTTGTGATGTTATCTTCGTTATCAATAATTGTAACGTCGTGGTCTTCGAAAAACTCAGTTGCGATTAAACAACCTAATTCTGTCGCACCAAATATTATTATTTTCATGCCTTTGAATATACTTCAAGGGACAAAAGAAGTCAATTATATACATATTTTGTAAACCCTCTTCACAAGAACACGTTGTTGAGTTACAATAGGAACAAATAAGGAGCTTTATAATGAGCGAAGACAAAATAGTACGTTTAGGTTCAAAAAAACACGAAAAAAAACACAAAGAACATGAAGTTGAGCATGATCATTCACATGAAGAAAATCACATTAAAGAACCTATTTATTGCAGTTTTTGCGGACGCCCAAACACACAAGTTGTTAAAATGGTTCAAGGACCCGGTGTTAATATATGTTCTGAATGTACAATGATTGCTGTTCAATACTTAATATTAAATGATAGAATGCCTTCAGCTGAAGCACAAGCAATACTTGATGCTTTCTGGGGTAAATGTAGGTGATAAATGAATAAGATTCAAATTAAGGCAGAAATTTTAACATTAATTACAAAATTACAAACAACTACAGCCGTTTCAGATGAAATGTTTGCTCTTCTTGATGCAGAAGAAGACAAACAGGCCGTTATGGATGTTTTACTAAAAGAACTTGCTCGAGCAAAAGAACAAAAAGCTTTTGTAATTTGTTATATGCTTACAAGATTATTTAATAAAGATATGCTTAATTCTTCTCTTAGAGAATTTATCAGAACCCCGAAAATTAATGATTATGCCAAAATGGTAGCATTCAATCTTTTAAGAGATATTGGAAGTGAAATACAATATGATGAAGTAAATGGTTATTTTACCGAATTTGAACAAATTGTAGACGAAGAAACAAAACAACTTCTAAATACTGCAATAATGAATCCTGAAGCTCAAATCGATTTTATGGATTTCTTATTAGCATTACCTCCTGAAGAACAAATGATTTTAATTAAATCATTAAACGAAGATTATAGCCATGATGCTCTTGCTAATATACTAATACCAATATTCTTATATAATCCAAAATCAGATTTGGCAAAAGAAGTTATTAGTTTATTAGCAAATTCAAAATCTCAATTAGCATTTCACGCTTTTGAAGATGCTAAAGAATATGTATCAGAAGATTTATTTCCATTAATTAATAAAGGATTATCAACTCTAAAAATAGCAGGTATTAGAGTTGATAACACTATTGAATTTTACAAAGAAATACTAAAAGCGTCTAAGCCTTATAAATCATATATTAGTTATCCTGATGGACACGGAAACAATGCAATAGTGTTCTCGAGAAAAAGACCTGATGAGACATTGCAATTTGTCGCAATGGTAATCAATGATAAATATGGTGTGCTAGATTGCTTTGGATTTAACGAAATAACTGATTTTGATTTCAGTAGAATTATTGACAGATTTTTTGGAGACAATGGAAAAGTTGAAATAGATCCAAGAGTTTTAAAATATCTAATTGATGAAGCTGAAAAATTATCAAGATACAACATGGATATTCTACCTTATGAATATGTTTGTTGGAAAAACATACTACTTGATATAGAAACTAAACAACCTCATTGTAGTATTACACAAAAAGAAATAACTAAAGAAGAAATCGATGCGATAGCATTATTAGATTTTGTTCAACATTGGTTCTATGATACAGAAACATCAGATGGTTTTAAAGTTTTTATTGAAAAGTTGAACAAAGAGCTATTAAAAAATGAATTCAATGTAGATTATGATAATTATATTAAAGCCCACTTTGACACAGTATATACTGAAGAAGAAAAAATGTTATGGGATAGAAGGTTCTATTTTTCAGCATACTTAAGTGAATTAAGAGCAAAAAATTCTGAGTCTCAATTATTATTATCATTACAAGGTAACACTGAATTTCTAAGAAATATTCTAAGAAAAAGTATTTATGAATATTACGTTGGTCAACGTTGGTTACTAGCAAATACAAAGAATACAAAATCAATGTTTAACAGAAACAATGATAAAGGATCTATTGGACTTGAATTAATGCAACTTGATATGATTATTGCATCAATTGAAAATATATGGGTTAAAGCATAATATGAACAAAATTATGGCTTTAGATATCGGTACAAAACGAATTGGAGTTGCATTAAGTGATTTTCTCCATATAACAGCCAATGCTCATTCTTGTGTATTAAGAGAACCTGAAAAAGAAGCAATAAATAAAATAATTAAAATAGCAAAAGAAAATAAAGTTGAAACAATCGTTGTAGGTGTTCCTGTAAATATGGATGGGACTTATGGATTTCAATCAGAGGATTGCAAAACTTTTGCTGGTAAATTAAAAGATTTTGATATAGTATTTGAAGATGAACGATTAACATCAGAACAAGCAGAAGAAAATCTAAGAAAACGAAAAATTGATTTTCGAAAAAATAAAGAACTTGTTGATATTGAAAGTGCTTGTATAATTTTAGAACAATATTTAAGAAAGTGAGATATAATATGACAGCAGATATGAACGAAGACCAAATAATTGAAACAATGACAGAAGATGGTGAAGTTGTTCAATTTAAGTTATTTGACATCATTGAATTTGAAGAAAAAGAATATGCGCTATTATTACCTGTTGATACAGATGATAGTGATGAAGATGAAATTGTTTTAATGCGTCTTACTAAAGAAGAAGACGACTATTTATTTGAAACAATTGACGATGATGATGAATTTGAAAGAGTATCAGAATATATTGAAAGTATAGATGACGAGGAATAAGTAATTGTTAGAAAAGTTTACTGAACAATCTGTAAATACAGTATCAGAATCGCAAAATTACGCGATAGAACTAGGAAGTTCTGAAGTTTCTCCAGAGCATTTATTATATGCTTTAGTTAAAGAAGCAAAAGGAATTCCTTTAAGATTATTTAAAAACGCAAACATAACAATAGAAAACATTGATGAACAAATAAAAAAATATGTTTCTCAATCTTCTAACAAATTTTCACAACTTCCATTTAATAATAATTATAAAGAAATCCTAAAAAAATCTATGGATATGGCAAAAGTTTCAGGACATCAAAACATCATGTTTGAACATTTATTCTTAGCTTTATTGTCAGAAAAAGTATCTAATGTTCAAACAATATTGGAAGAATTTGATTTTGATACATACAAAGCAAAAGATTTACTAAGTAAACTTGTTCAAAAAAAACAAAAGCGTTTAGAACATCCAGAAGGAGAGGAAAAAGAGAGAAAAAATATTGTAGATTATATTTATGACGATTCAGAAGTTGCTCCAATATTTGCTCGAGCAATATCAAAATTATCTACATCTGATTATGAAATATTAGGCACAGAACAAATACTAGCATCTATTTTAGAAGATTCTGATTCAAATTTATCAAAAATATTTGAAACTTTTGGAGTTACAGCATTAAGTTTTGATGAGCAATTAAAAACAATTAATTCTAGGACTGCAGAATATGATTCTAAAAGGGTTGTATTTACTCCAAAAGCATTTGTTGCTATGAGTACAGCTCTTCAAATTGCAAAAGAATTAGGCTCTTCAAAAGTTTTACCAGAACATTTAGCATTAGGTATTCTAAAAAGCAAAAAAGGTGTAGCATACGAAGTTCTTGAACAATTAAATGTAAAAGAAGAAGATTTAGTTAATGCAATAATAAAACCTATTGAAAAACAAATGCCAGAAACACTTGTTATACTTAAATTAGCTAAAGAAGAAGCTAGAAGAATTGGGAAAAAGGTAGTTGGTACAGAAATGCTTCTCTTAGGAATAATTTCAGAAGGTGCAGGTGTTGGAGCTAGAGTTCTTAACAAATTAGAAATAACATTACAAGATGCAAGAAAAATCATCGAATCTCAATTAGGTTATGGAAACGATTATTTTGATAGTGAAATTGTATTTACAAAACGTGCTAAAGCTGTTCTTGAAAGAGCTTGGGAACTAGCTAAAAAAGAAAATCGAGAACGAATTGCATCAGAAGATTTGTTACTTGCTATTACTGCAGATCCATCAGCTCTAGCAATGAAAATATTAGAACAACTTGGAGTTGATGCTGTAGAAATTAAATATGGTATATTAAAAGAGATTGAATAATTTTGAAAGATAAGATTTTATATTTTCTAAATAAGCATAATCTTTATAATAAAACACTTATTGTTGGTTTTTCTGGTGGACACGATTCTATGTGCCTTTTAGATATATTATACAAATTAGAAAATACAACAAATATAAAATTAATTGCAGCACATTTCAATCACAATTGGCGAGGAGAAGAGTCAAAACAAGAACAAGAAGTCTGTAGAAAATTCTGTGAAGACAGAAATATTATTTTCTATACCAAAACAGCCTCTCTTAATATGAAACAATCTGAAGCAGTTGCAAGAGCTATGCGATATGATTTCTTCGATAAGGCAATAAAAGAATTTAATGCAGATGGATTAATAACTGCTCATAATAAAAATGATAATGCCGAAACTGTTTTGTACAGGGTAATTAAAGGAACTGGAATAAAAGGTTTAAAGGGAATTGCCGAACAAAGAGATTATATATATCGACCATTATTAGATATTACAAGAAATGATATTGATAAATATTGTAAAAATAATAACCTCACTCCTAATAACGATTCATCTAATGAAAATATAAAATATAAAAGAAATTTTATAAGACATAAATTATTACCATTAGCAACAGAAATTAATGAAAATGCAATCGATTCTATAGTTTCTTTATCAAAAATTGCAACAGATGAGTCAAATATTATTGATGAATATATGGAATACGTAAAATCTGCAGTAATACAAGATGGGAATATATTAACTCATAATTATCTAGCACTATCTGAGCCTGTAAAACGAAGATTATTATATGATTTGATAACATCATATAATATTGATTACGATTCAGAAAAAATTTATAATTTGTATGAATTTATAAAAGATAATATATCTTCAAATAGTGGAGTTAAAACTTCTCTTACTAAAGGATTATGGCTATATGTAAGTTCTAGAACTATAGAAATTATTACTAAAACAGAAAAAGTAGAAGATGAAATTTTAGTTAGATTAGAAGGAACTTATGAAATAGGGAATAAAATTTTTGAAATTTCAACATACGCAGGTGAAAATATTAAAGAATTCCCTGATGACAACTCATATACTGCATTTATAAATCTTGGTGATATAGATTTAGATTTCACTTTAAGAACTCGAAGAGATGGAGATATTATCAATCCTTTGGGGATGGCAGGAAGCATGAAATTAAAAAAATATTTAATTTCTAAATCAGTTCCTCAACATAAAAAAGATAATTTAATTTTATTATGCAAAGATAATGAAGTCCTTTGGGTTGCAGGATTAGGTTTAAGTAATAAAATTCATGTAAAAGATACACCAACTCATAAAATTAGCTTAAGAGGTAAAAAACTATGATGATTACACCAGATGATATACATGTTTTATATTCAGAAGAAGATCTTCAAAAAAGAATAAAAGCATTGGCAGATGAACTAAATAAACACTATAACGGAGAAGAAATTTTTGCTGTATGTGTGCTTAAAGGTTCTGTAATGTTCTTCACTGATTTAGTTAAACATTTAACAATGCCTTTGAAAATGGAATTCATTAGATTATCTAGTTATGGTTCTAATTACTCTTCATCAGGAAAAGTTAAAGCAGTAAATTTATCTTTACCGGATATTAATGATAAAAACGTACTAATCGTAGAAGATATTATTGATACAGGGCATACTGCGAAATTTTTATTAGATTTTATTGGACATAATTTTAAAACAAAAACTACAAAGTTTTGCTCTCTATTAAACAAAAAATCAAAAAGAGTGGTAGATGTAGATGCAGATTTTTCAGGTTTTATTGTAGAAGACAAATTTTTAGTCGGCTATGGTTTAGATTTTGAAGGATTTTATCGTAATATTCCATATATAGGTTATGTAGATGTATAATGTAGCTTTCATTCCTGTTCGAAAAGGTAGTAAATCAATTATCAATAAAAATATAAGCCCAGTAAATCATAAACCATTAATATACTGGACAACATTAGCTGCTCAAGTTTCTAACCTTGATAAAGTTTACGTTTCAACTGATGGAGAAGATATAAAAAATACTGTTGAAGAATTTGGATTTAATAAAGTTGAAGTAATACCAAGAAGTGAATATTCATCATCTGATACAGCAACCTCAGAAACAGCATTGATAGAATTCTGCGAGAATTATAAATTTGACAATGTCGTATTCTTACAAGCAACATCTCCATTAACTACTGCAGTAGACATAAATAAAGCATTAGAAAAATATTTAAAATCAGATAAAAAATCATTAATTTCTGCGGTAAAACGTTCTCAATTTATATGGGGAGTAAATGGAGAACCATTAAATTATAACCCTAACAACAGACCAAGAAGACAAGATTGGGATGGATATTACATTGAAAATGGAGCATTTTACATTTCATCAAGAGAAAATATTTTAAAATCACAATGCAGAATAACTCCTCCTGTAGATTTTTGGGAAATGAATGATAAAAC
Organism: uncultured bacterium; assembly: GCA_949294335.1. GTDB lineage: Bacteria > Cyanobacteriota > Vampirovibrionia > Gastranaerophilales > Gastranaerophilaceae > UMGS1585. The sequence goes on from CASFGO010000011.1 coordinate 67,361, forward strand.
ACTATTTGAAATAGATAACCCACAAGATATTGAATTAATTGAAAAGTTATTTAATTAATTTTATCCATTTGTCTTTTCATATAAAATAGTTATAATAATAAAATATAGCGATTTATTAAGAGAGTGAGTATGAAAAGATTTTTATTAACATTATTATCAATATTTTTTGTATCAACACCTGCATTCAGCTGGGGAGATCCTGAGCCAGTTCCACCAACAGTTAAATTACCATCTAAATATACCCAAGAATATATTAAGTACATAACAGAAGAATACAAATGTACTGGCAAACATGAACTTATATATGTAGCGATAGATATGTTGAAAGGAACAGAAGGAGATTTTTCAAGAAAAGCATTATTAGGAAACAATTTATCAGGATATCCAGTAAAAATTGAATTTAAAGATTTATCAACAATAAATAAAGATTATGCTGATTTTGATGCGATTGGATGGAAGAAAAAGAAAAAATTATACATATATATCAATCCAAAACATCAATATGCACCACCAGGAGCATTAGCAGCTTTATTAGCGCATGAGGCATTACATCAAGATGAATATAATTCATTATCTGAAGAAACTTATGCTTGGACTATGGAAGCTGCAGTATGGTGTGAAATGAGAGATTTATACCCTGAATCAAACAAAGAAGATGATCCTTTAGTTAAACGTGAAAATACCTTAAAACAATTATTTGAAAAAGGTGGATACACAAATCAATACATAAAAAAAGCAGTATATGCAAATAAAGGATATCAAGGGCTACCATTGACATCTCCAGGTTTTCAAGAACTATAAAAATAATTACCTTATTGTGTATTGATTAATATTTTTCCTTGATGTTAAATTAACTTATGATAAAAAAACAAGGTTTCATTTTCATATTAACAATATTGATATTATTTATTGCCAATCAATTATTTGTAGGCTTTTTATCAGGACCACCAAGTCTTAATCCTGATACTCTTACAAATAAAACACAAATTAAACCTCAAAAATTATTTGAAAGAACTTGGAAAGAGATAAATTCAGGTTTTTATGATTCAACTTTAAATTCTCAAGATTGGTCATACTGGAAAAAACATTATAAAGGTAAAATAAAAACAGATGAAGATGCAAAAGTTGCAATAGATACGATGATTGCAAGTTTAGATGATGATTATTCTAAATACCTAAATAAAAAAGAATATGCAGACCAAAATAGTTCTATAGAATCTAAAATTTCTGGTATCGGAGTAAACATAATGAACGATGCGGGAAAAATAATAGTATTCAGTGTTTTGGATAATACTCCCGCAAAAGAGGCAGGAATTAAAGCAAACGATATAATAATTAAAGTTGATGGTAAAAATGTTAGTGGAATGAATATTGCAGATGTTGCAAGCATAGTTCGCGGCAAAGAAGGCTCAACTGTTACTCTTGAAATTCAAAGAAAAAACAAAAAGATTATAAAATCTGTGAAAAGAAAATCAATAAAAATTGAATCTGTTAAATCTTCTGTAAAAAAAGATATTGGATACATACAAATATCAAGCTTTATCGCAACATCAACACCAACTGAATTTCTAACAGCGTTAGAAAAAACAAAAGATACTAAAGGGCTAATACTAGACTTAAGAGGAAACACAGGAGGCTTATTAGCAAATGCTATTTTTGTTGCTAATATGTTTTTAGACAAAGGAACAATAGTTAATATAGTGTCAAGAGATGGTAAAATTGAAAACATCAAAGCTCAAAACAGTTCAATTATAATTGATAAGCCTGTTGTCATATTAGTAGATGGAGCAAGTGCAAGTGCTAGTGAAATTTTATCAGGAGCATTAAAAGACCATCATAAAGCTGTCCTTGTAGGAACAAAAACATTTGGTAAAGGAATGGTGCAAAGAATTATACCATTACCAAATTCAACAGGTTTAAATCTTACAATAGCAAAATATTTGACCCCTAATGGTTCTGATATAAATAAAAAAGGTATTACCCCTGACTACATTATTAAATATAGTGAAAAAGACTTTATTGCACATAAAGACCCTCAAAGAGAAAAAGCTGAAAAATTACTATCAGAAATGATTGTTAAATAATATGCTATAATTAACATATGAACGAACAATTAGCTGAAACATTAAAACTGATTCCGACATTATCTGGTTGTTATATCTATTATAATAACGAAAATGAAGTTATTTATGTCGGAAAAGCTAAAAATTTAAAAAGAAGAGTATACAGCTATTTCCATAAAAAACATGATAGTGTAAAAGTTGCTGTTCTTGTTTCACAAATTGAAAGAATGGAATATATTATCACAGATTCTGAAGTTGAAGCCTTAATTCTAGAATCTCACTTAATAAAAAAATATAAACCAAAATACAATATCTTACTAAAGGATGATAAAAAATATCCATATTTTCTAATTACAGCAGAAGATTATCCAAGAATTACAATAGTAAGAAAAAAGAATATGAATCCAGAAAAAGGGAAATATTATGGACCATATACTGATATAAGAGCTATGCATTCTACATTGGATTTTCTAAAAAAGATATTTCCACTAAAACAATGCAAAACCCCTAAATTTTCTAATAGACCTTGTCTTTATTACCATATCGGTCGTTGTATGGCTCCTTGTCAAAATAAAATTTCATCAGAAGATTACAAAGCTCTAGTTTCTCAAGTTGAATTATTTTTAGCAGGTAGACAATCTGAACTATTAAAAAAATTAAAAGAAGAAATGGAAAAATATGCATCAAATGAGCAGTTTGAAAAAGCCGCAAAACTAAGAGATAGTTATTTGGATTTACAAAAAACATTAGAGCGTCAAAAAGTAGTCTTTGAGAATACTAAATTAAATCAAGACATCATCTCCACAATCCATGAAGATGGAATATTAGCAATTACAATTCTGTTAATTAGAGAAGGTAGACTAATAGATAAAAAAGATTTTACATATTTTGAAGAGAATGAGGATACAACAGAATTATTCAAAACATTTTTTAGGGAATATTATTCTAATTTAATGCTAGAATTTCCTGATAAAATCGTATCAAATGACTTAGAAAATATTGGAGAAAAAGAGCTCTATCAAGAATGGTTAAAAATATTATCAGGTAAAAGCATAAAAATAAGTTATGGTAAAACCCAACGAGGGAAAGAGTTAACGGAACTTGCGCATAAAAATGCTAAAAATTTATTAGAAACCGCAAAAATAAAAAAACTTACAAGCATAAGAAATGATTTTAATGAAGTTGGCTCATATCTAATGGAAAAACTTAAGCTAAGAACTTTTCCTCACAGAATTGAATGTTATGATATATCCCATATTCAAGGTACAAATACAGTTGCATCAATGGTTGTATTTGAAAATGGGCAATCAAAAAAATCTGAATATCGCCGTTTTAAAATTAAAATAACAGAAGGGAAACCAGATGATTTTCTTTCAATGAAAGAAGTTTTATCAAGAAGACTTGCTCGTATGGGAGAACCTAAATGGGCTAAACCTAATCTTATTATTATTGATGGGGGGAAAGGACAGTTATCTTCAGTTATGGAAATAGTTGAAGAAATTGGAATGAATGATATTGATTTTGTTTCATTAGCAAAAAGAGAAGAAGAAGTATTTTTACCTCATCAATCAGAATCTATAAGGATTCCAATGGATTCAAACGTAATGTTTTTAATCCAAAGAATAAGAGATGAAGCACATAGATTTGCAATCACATACCATAGAAAATTACGTTCAAAATCTGCAATTAAAGATTAATTATCATTGATTATAGAATCAATACCAGTATCTTCCCAATTAAACATTTTTGTATTCGCATAATTCAATAAATTAAAAGGTGTTAAATTATCTAAATCTTCAAAAGCTTTTGTATAATTATTTTTATTAGAATCCATTAACAGATATGGTATTTTAGCATCTTTTGCAAGATTTTCTACTTTTGGATCATATGATATAGCCAATGTTTTTATTCCATATTTTAAACCTAATAAACAAGCATGAAATCTCATAGCAATTAAATAATCATACTCAGAAACTCTTTGAATTATCTGCTCATTTGTTAGATTTTGAATTAATTTAACATTAGCAGTAGGATTCTTTTTCTTCAATTTATTTATGAAAACTTGTGATATTCCAACATCTTCTGAGTCTTGGAAAGAAATCAATTCAATTTCTCTATCACTAAATTTCAAAGCAATTTGTTTTATAATTTCATCAAATAATTCATCTGTTAAAGTATGGAATTTTCTTAATTGAATACCTATTTTTCTAGTTTTGTGACGTTGTGGTAATTGTAAGTCAAAGATTGGATCACAAACTAACTTAGCCTGTTTAATTCCCCAACTTTTCAAAAGTTCTAAACTTTTTTCATCACGAACAGATATATATTTACATTTTTTTAATGCTCTTTTTGCAATAAATTTACCCCAAAAGCCATTTATTGGACCAATACCTTGAGCAAATATAATTACATCTTTTTTTAAAGATGCAAACATAAATATCAAACCGCAATAATACAATAAACTTTTATTACTTGTTACATTTTGAAGTAAACTTCCACCTCCAGATATTAAAACATCAAAATCATTTAATTTTTTCATTATTAATTCAGGATTAAAAGAATTTATAGCATTTACTTTATGCATACTTGCAGTTTTCTTTGGATTAGCAGATAAAACAGTTATCTCATTACCTTTTAAATGAGATAATAAAACACTTAAAATTGCTTCATCACCGTAATTATCAAACCCATAATATCCTGAAATTAATATTTTTTTCATTACAACCTCAATAATTCTTCAGATGTAGGAATATCTTTAATTTGTCCCATTCTATCTATATATATACCAGCTTGTTTTGCCGCTATCTGAGCAGCTTCTAAAGGCTTATATCCATTTGTTATTGCAGATAAAAAACCACCATTGAATACATCACCTGCGCCCATTGTATGAATAGCTTTATGTTCATTATAGAACGGGCAAAACTCTGTATTACCATTATAGTTTATAAAATACCCATTATCTAAATGAGATTTTACTACAATTATTTTTACACCATAGTCAGTAAAGTAATTTACAATTTTTTCTATAGATGTAAGTTCATATAAAGACTCTACATCATTTTTTAAACTCATAAATAAAACATCTATATTCTCAATTATATCTTCCAAATACTCTTTTGTATCGTAAGTTGTCATAAAAGAAGATGTATAATTAGGATCATACGCAGTTAATATATCATTAGCTTTAGCATACTCATAAACTTTTTTAACTAATTGATTTGACTGCATTGACAAAGACTGAGTTATCCCTGTAGAATAAATCGCTCTTGTTGAATTAATATAATCTTCATTAAAATCATTTAAACTTAAATTATTACTTGCGACTTTTCTTCTATATGTAATTAATTCATTTTTATCAGAACGACCTGACAAATATAAACCATTTTTTTCATTACATATTGCAATATTAGAAATATCAAAACCTTGTTGATTCAACTTTTCTAATAATACATTTTTAAAATAATCATTTCCGATAGATGAAATAATGCCAACTCTTGAGCCTAATTTTTTAGCAGCTACAGCAGAAGTAATTACATCACCACCAAAAGATAAATTAAAAGTATCTGAGTTTTCAAAGCTTTGGTTTGTAGATAACTCAAGCAAACATTCTCCGATTGCAATAATATCAAGAGTTTTTTCCATTAAGATAATTCCTTAATTTCATATAATATATTCTTTGCTCTTTCTGTTATTTCATTTAATGTTAAATTTTCATAAAAGTCACGTCCAACACCAACAGAAGTAGCACCGGCTTGAATATATCCTTTAACTTCATTTAATTTTATATTCCCCATTGGCATAAGGTTTAAGAATGGCATTTGACGCATCAATTCTTCAAAGTATTGAACGCCCCCCATTGCTGTCACTGGGAATAATTTTATTAAAGGAATTCTTGCTTTCCAAGCTGTATAAGCTTCATTAGCAGTTGATGTACCTGCAATAAAAGGAACACCTATATTTTTTGAAATCTTTACCATATTCATTTGAAATATTGGAGATGAAAAAAGAGTCGCTCCTGATTTAAAAGCTTGTGTGGCTTGAAGATTAGTAATTATACTTCCGGCACATACTACTGCTCTTTTAGAAACTCTTTCTATGACTTCATATAAAGAAGCATTCTCAATATTTATTTCTAATACTTTTATGCCACCATCTATTAATGCATTTGCAATATCTTCGGCTTTGGATGCATCATTACAACGAATAATTGGGTATATTTTTTCTTGTGATATTAATTTTATTAAATTTCTACTCATAATCTATCCTTTTTCTTAAATTTATTATATCATAAAAGAATAAAAAGGACTTTTTTTATGAAATTTCTAAAAGCTTTAATTATATTCATATCAATACTTATTTTTATGCTCATTGCATATTCTATATCTAATAATTTCTTTGAACCTAAAGCTTTTAATTTTATGGTAAAAAACTTTACAGCTACTCAACCTGCAAGAGAAGATACTGTTATTATAGTAATTGATGATAAATCTATTGGAAAGTATCGTTGGCCTTGGAAAAGAGAATTATATTGTAAAATTTTTGATTACCTTAATGAATATGCTCAACCGACTGCGATAGTTAGCGATTCTATTTTTGTAACCCCAGATATTGATAATCCTCAATCGGATATTAAATATTTTAATTCTATAAAGAGAACTTACAATCTTATATCAGGTTTCGATTTATTAATCAATCCAAGAACCGAAAAATCTAAAGAATATGATAGAAAATTTGATAAAAAATTTAAACTAGATATAAAAGATAAAAGAACTACTAAATCTGAAAACTACTACAAAGAAATTTTGCCATTCCCTGAATCATATTTTAATTCTATAAGAATGGTAGGTTCTGTAAAAACTCCTGTTAGTAAAGACAGCTTTTTAAGAAGTATTCCGTATGTTATTCAATATGATGATAAATTATATCAATCATTAGCATTAAGAACATATTCCTTTCTACATGGGGATGAAGGATATATTGTTTATGATGACTATATCGTAGGTGAAAATTCTGAAATTAAAATTCCAAGGAATAATGATTTTGGGGGAATATATTCTTTAATTAAATATTATAAAAGATATGGAAGTACAAATTACTCTCATAAAACATATTCTGCTGTTGATATAATGGAATCATATGATCAAGTAAAATCCGGTCAAAAACCAATTATCAATCCAAAAGAATTTGAAAACAAAATCGTATTTGTTGGTGCAAATGTTAAAGCAGCAGCAACAGGATTATCAGATATTCAAAGAACTCCAGTTAGTAATGAACATTCGGGAGTAGATGTTCAAGCGACAGTTTTAGACAACTTATTATCAGAAGATTTCATGACTCAAATAGATGCAGGGAAAAATTTTCTAATTACATTTGCTTTAATGATTATTGCATATTTATTAATTAGAAATTTTTCTGTATTTGCATCTGCTACATTGATATTATTAATTACGATTACTTACCTTTTAATATGCTCTAATTGTTTCTATAATGGAATTGCTATTAGTGTTATTACTCCAATTTCTTTGGAATTAATAACGATGATTTTTGCTTATTCACATAGATTTATTTTAGAAGGTAAAAACAAAGAAAAAATAAAAACTGCTATGGGTAAGTATATCTCTGAAGATATAATGAAAAGTGTTGTTAAAAACATTGATGAATTAAAACTTGGAGGTAAAAAAGCGAATGTAACAGTTTTATTTTCTGATATTAGAGGTTTTACATCTATCAGTGAAAAATTGTCTGCAGATGAAGTTTCTGTAATTTTAAACGAATATTTTACAGAAATGGAACCTATTGTAACCAAGCATCATGGAGTTATAAATAAGTTTATTGGTGATGCGGTAATGGTTATATTTGGAGAGCCAATTCAAGATGAAAATCATCCTGTTAATGCAATAAGATGTGCCGCAGAAATGCTTGAAAAAGTTAATGAATTACAACAAAAATGGTTAAGCGAAGGGAAACCTAAAATTGAAATCGGAGTAGGTATAAACACAGGCGAGGCTTTCGTTGGAAATATTGGTTCTGAAAAAAGAATGGAATATACCGTAATAGGTGATATGGTAAACTTAGCAAGCAGAATTGAAAGTTACAACAAAACATATAAAACAAACTTTTTAATCAGCAGTTCCACTTATGCTTGCGTTAAAAATATTGTAGATGTAATAAAAATTTCTAATGTTACAATTAGAGGTAAATCTAAGAAAATGGACTTGTATGAGGTTATCAGTCTAATTGGATAGTAATGTTGAACAAATCAAAAAAGCTATTGAGATAGAAGCTAAGTATAAATATATTGATATTAGAGGAAAAACAAAATGTTTTTCTAGTTTTATACGTAGCGAGATTAGAAAATTCATCAAAACATCTTCTATACCGGAAAGGTGGAAATTTGTTTTAGCTCATTTTGAACAATATTCAATGGATACAATGCCGCAAAGGAAAAAGTCTATCGAATATCTAATAAATGCAATTAAAACAGAATTAAAACAACAAGAAGAAGATAAAAAACAAATAGATGCAAAACTAAATCCTTTTTCATCAGTTACTTATGTTAAAGGTGTTGGTCCTAAGGTTGCAGCAATATTAAATAAACTAGGAATTTTTACAGCAAGTGATTTACTATTTTATTTACCAAGAAAACATATTGACTATTCCAAAAGGACTTTAATCAAAAATTTAGTCGAAGGCGAAAATACTACAGTCTTTGGCTATATAAAAAGAGTTGAAGCCTTTACCACTCCAAAAGGTTTAGGGGTTGTAAAAGTCAAAATACAGGATGAAACCGGTAGTTTTATTTTAAATTTCTTCAATAAAAGTAATAAATATGCCCTTGAAAGAACTAAAAAACAATTCCCACAAGGCGCAGGAATAATTATTTCGGGAACTGTTAAAATAAATAACTATGATTATTCAAAAACACTTGAAAATGTTAGTTATTCAATAATGTCAGAAGATTTTCTAACAAAGACCGATTTGAACATCGGAAGAATTGTTCCTGTTTACTCACTTTGTGAGAATATGAATTTAAAAACATTACGTAAGGCAATATATAATGCAATTCAACTTTATAAATCAAGTATTGTTAATGTTATTCCAGATTATCTAATAAAAAAATATGATTTATTGAATAAAAGTGTTGCAATAGAACAAATACATTTCCCTGATAGTATGGAAATGTTAGAAAAAGCTAGATATACATTAGTTTTTGAAGAATTCTTTTTAATTCAACTAAAACTTGCAATGATTAGAGAACGTAATAGAATTGAAAATAAATCAATTCCACTAAAAATAAAATCTGATGGGTTAGTAAATAAATTTATAAAGCAGTTACCATTTGAATTAACTAATGCTCAAAAAAAGGCTGTGGATGATATCTTATCGGATATGAATTCAGAAGAGCCAATGCAAAGGTTATTACAAGGTGACGTGGGCTCAGGAAAAACAGTTGTTGCTTGTATTATGTTATTAGCAGCCATCGAAAACGGTTATCAAGGTGCAATAATGGCACCTACTGAAATACTTGCACAACAACATTATAATAACTTTGTAAATTGGTTAACACCATTAGGCTTGAGCGTTGGATTATTTATTGGAAGCATAGGTAAAAAACAACGAGAATTATCAGAAGTATCATTAAGAAATGGGCAATTAGATATTGCTGTTGGAACTCAAGCATTAATACAAGAAAATATAGATTTTGCTAACCTAGGGGCAGTTGTAATAGATGAACAACATAGATTTGGTGTAAAACAAAGATTATCGTTAAGAAAAAAAGGAGAAAACCCACAAATTCTTACGATGACAGCAACTCCAATACCTAGAACACTTGCGATTACAATGAATGGTGATTTAGATTTAACCATTATTAATGAACTTCCAAAAGGCAGAAAACCTATTATAACAAAAATGGGAGTTCCTAAAAAACAAATTTATGACTTAATTGAAATGGAAGTTAAAGCAGGACATCAAGCTTATGTAGTTTATCCTCTAATTGAGGAAAGTGAAACACTAGCCGCTAAAGCTGCAACTGTTGAAGCAGAAAAATTACAAAATAGTGTATTCCCACATCTTAAGATTGGTTTATTGCATGGAAAAATGAAAAACTCTGAAAAAGATGAAGTAATGGCAAAATTTAAAAACAAAGAATACGATATTTTAGTTTCAACAACAGTTGTAGAAGTTGGAGTAGATGTTCCAAATGCAACAGTTATTGTTATAGAAAATGCTGAACGTTTCGGTCTACCTCAGTTACACCAATTAAGAGGTCGAGTTGGAAGATGTAATTTACAGTCATATTGTATAATTTCAACTTCGTCAAGATCACAAGAAACAAGAAATAGATTATCTATAATGACAGAAACAAATGATGGTTTTGTTATAGCAGAAAAAGATTTGCAACTAAGAGGACCAGGAGAATTTTTAGGTGTAAGGCAAAGTGGGCTTCCTGATTTAATAATCTCTGATATCGTAAAAGATTCTAAGATTCTTGAACTTGCAAGAAATGAGGCTATAAAATTTGTTGCGGATAACCAATTAGATGATTACCCGCAACTTAAAGAAACCACTACATTAACCCTTGATGGAACCTTACTTTTAGGCAGCTGATGGTTTATTTTGTTTATTATCACCCTTAGCTACTTCTGATAAAGGTTTCCAAGGTTTATTTGAACCTAATTTATCAATGGTTGGCCCAATATATTTTTCTATTAATACATGTTCTACAAAATTATCAATAGGTTTCATTGCAAGACCTAGAGCAATAAATCCGCCTAATGATTTTAAGGCATTATTCTTAAATAATTTATTACCTTGTGCTTTTTTGATAACATTAAATGCCGCACTTTTCTTTTGTTCTAAATTGCCACCTTTAGCAGCTTTTTTAAATGCTTTGAATAATTTTTCAGAAATATTTGTTGGTTTTTTACCTTCAAGTAAAGCTTCACGCATATCCATCACATTATCAATTGTTTTAGCAACATATTTTTTGATATTTTCAGTTTTAGGTTTTGCTTCAAATGGTCTTTTTATAAAGTCCATAACCTTAGCAATTGGTTCAAACATTTTATTATGTGTTTTCTTATGTTTGTCAATTTCTGCAAAATTTTCCATTATATGCTGAGTATATTTAGCTCTATCTACTAAACCAGTAGCAGCATCAACAAATTTCTCATGAGTTCCTTTGTTCATTGAATCAAGGATTCTATTAGTAATATCTTCTCTATGATTAAATGCTAATTTGTCTTTTCCTTTAGAAGATATAATATTTGTAAGTTTTTGACCAACTTTTACTGCTGCAGTAGGTAAGAATACACTAGCAAGCATTTGGAATGATAATTGTTTTCCTGCTCTTTTTTTGCTTGGCTCATGTTCGCCATATTCATTATGTTTATATTTGTCTCCTACATCAGCTGCGATATAGCCGATAGCTGGAATCCATAATAAATTAGCCAATAAACCACTCATTGGTCTTATAACTTCACCTATTTCGTTTGAATAAGCAAGCCCTCTTAATGGCCATTTCATATATATATCATCTTTGGCAACTTTTACTTTTTTAGACTCTTTTATTTGTCCAGTTCCTTTTTGAGTACTTCTGAAAGTCTCAAGTCCTTGGAATTTATTATTTATTCCTACCAACTATCCAGTCTCCTTATTTTCTACACACTTATATTATGATAAAAACATGAACAAAAAATAATTTGCTAGTTTTTTGTAAAAAAATTTACAAGTTGTATAATAATTTTATGGATAAGAAATTTAAAATACATTCTAAATATAAACCTGCAGGAGATCAACCTAAAGCAATTGAAAAATTAGTTCAAGGGATTAAAAATGGTTATGATTCTCAAACTCTTTTAGGGATTACAGGTTCGGGTAAAACATTTACTATTGCTAATGTGATAGAAAAAATTCAAAAACCGACATTAGTAATTGCTCACAATAAAACATTAGCAGCACAGTTATACAGTGAGTTAAAAGAATTATTTCCAGAAAATGCAGTCGAATATTTTATAAGTTATTATGATTATTATCAACCAGAAGCATATATCCCAAGAACTGATACTTATATTGAAAAATCTGCAAGTATAAATGATGAAATAGATAAACTCAGACATAATACAACTAGAAGCTTGTACGAAAGAAATGATGTAATAGTTGTTGCATCTGTTAGTTGTATATATGGTTTGGGCTTGCCTGAAAATTATTTCAAAGGCTCTGTTGAAATTAATTTAGGAGATGAAATAGATAGAGACGATTTAATTAAACATTTGGTAAGTGTTCAATATTCAAGAAACGATGTTGCACTAGATAGAGCAATGTTTAGAGTTCGAGGTGATGTCGTTGAAATCATGCCTGCATACGAAAAAATTATTACAAGAATTTGCTTCTTTGGCGATGAAGTAGAAAAAATTGTAAGAATAGATCCTGTATCAGGCGAAATACTTGAAACTCCAGATAAGGTTGTAATATACCCAGCTGTTCACTACCTTTCTGACGATGATAATGTTGATGAAACGCTTGCTATAATTAGACAGGAGTTAAAAAATAGAGTTGCAGAATTAGAAAATGAAAACAAAATACTAGAATCACAAAGATTACAACAAAGAGTTAAATATGATATCGAAATGATAAAAGAAATGGGATACTGTTCAGGGATTGAAAATTATTCAAGAATAATAGAACGCCGTCCTGAAGGAACACCTCCTGCAACATTATTAGATTATTTTCAAGGTGATTTTTTAACTGTAATAGATGAATCCCATGTTACGATTCCTCAATTAAGAGGAATGTATCATGGAGATAGAGCAAGGAAAAATGTACTTGTAGATTATGGTTTTAGACTCCCTTGTGCAAAGGATAACAGACCATTAAAAGATGAAGAATTTTTTGAAAGAGTTCATCAAAAAATATATATATCCGCAACTCCTGCAGAATTTGAAACATCAACATCGCAACAATTAGTTGAACAAATCATCAGACCTACAGGACTTGTAGATCCTAAAATTAGTGTAAGACCTATTGATACTCAAATTAATGATTTGATTACTGAAATAAATAAACGAGTTGACAGGCATGAGAGGGTTTTAATCACAACATTAACAAAGAAAATGGCAGAAGAACTTTGCGATTATTTCTTACAACAAGATATAAAAGTAAGATACTTGCATAGTGATATAAAATCAATTGAACGCGTTGAAATCCTAAGAGATTTAAGACTAGGAGAGTTTGATGTCTTAATCGGTGTAAACCTATTAAGAGAAGGCTTGGATATTCCAGAAGTTTCATTAGTTGCGATAATGGATGCTGATAAAGAAGGATTCTTACGTTCTGATACAAGTTTAATTCAAACAATTGGTCGTGCCGCTCGTAATGCTTGTGGTGAAGTTATAATGTATGCAGATAAAATTACAGGCTCTATGCAACGTGCAATCGATGAAACAAATAGACGTCGTGAAGTTCAAATTGCATATAATACAAAATATGGAATTATTCCTAAGACTATCAAGAAACCAATTGAAAATAACTTGTTATCTCTAGTTGCAAGTTACAGAGATTTAGAAGATATTATTGCAGAAGAAATGGTCGATTTGAATATCGATAAAAAAGATTTACCTAAATTAATCGATAAATTAGAAAAAGATATGCATAAAGCTGCAAAAATTCTAGACTTTGAACGAGCTGCTGAAATCCGTGACCAACTCAAAAAACTACGAGAAATGCTAAAAACAAAATAAGAATAGATATATTTCTATTTTTTTCTATTTTTATTAATAAAAAATTGACGCATATCTTCTGATATTCCAACATGTTGAATCATCATATTATATCGTTTTACATTTGCAATATTATCGGTTTCATCCAATAAATTTCTACTTGGTTTATTTGGCTGATTATCTTCATAACTTTCAAAATCATCTTGAGTATCAATCTTAGAAATAATCATATCAATATCAGAATCAGTCATTATAGAAAATTGTTGTCCTATAGCTCTTACTTCTGTCGCAGCTGGTAATCTATATAACCATTGAACAGAATATTTATCGTTATGAGATAATGATACAACTCCATATTTATGAGGAGTATACATAATATCAGTATCATAAGGACTATGCCCTAAACCAATAGAATGACCTATTTCATGAAGAATTGTATGATAAACTTCTTCATTAGAATTATATTTTTCATGAATCAATCCATCAGTTAAACCAATTGAAACTTCTGCACCATATAATCTTTTATAATTATCATAATTGTATGTACAATGTCCTAATGCGCTTCTATCAACTCTTTTCCAATCAACATTAATTTGGGATTCAAGCAAAGTATTAACAAGATTGAATTGTACAAGCCCTTCACTGGCATTTTCCCATTCTTCAAGAGCATCTACAACCATTTTTCTATATACTAAATCTTCGCCTTGTTTTGAATAAAATTTCATAGGCGCAATATATACATTTATAGGCATTTTATGCCATTTTAAAAGATACCCGTTTTTTACACTTTCGTTAAGATATGTTTTGTTTTTCATAATATTTATTGTATAATAAAAAATACTCAGGAGGTAATTTGTTATGAACATGATGCAAATGATGCAACAAGCACAAAACATACAAAAAAGATTAAAAAGTGTACAAGAAGAATTAGCATCTGCTGAAATCAATGGAGAAGCAGCAGGAGGAGCAGTAAAAGTTACTTGTGATGGACAAGGGAAATTTAAATCAATTAAATTATCTAAAGAATTACTAAATCCTGAAAATCCTGAATCTGTAGATGATGATACATTAGAAACTTTAGAAGATTTAATTACAACTGCAATTTTACAAACAAGCGAAAAAGCTTCTAAAGAAATGGAAACTAAATTAAAAGCTGTAACTGGCGGTATTAGTATTCCAGGGCTTTGCTAATGATATATCCTAAAGCAATCGCAGCTTTAATAGAACAATTTCAAAAGCTTCCGTCAATTGGACCTAAATCAGCTCAAAGAATGGCTTTTCATATATTAAAAATGCCTATGAGCGAAGTTCAAAAATTTGCGGAAGCTCTTGTTGTTGCAAAAGAACAAACAAAAGCTTGTGAAATTTGTTTCAATCTATCAACATCAAGTCCTTGTGAAATTTGTTCTTCTTCAAGCAGAAATAAATCTGTTATATGCGTCGTTGCAGAAACTAAAGATTTAATTGCTATTGAAAAAACAAATGAATACAACGGACTATATCATGTTTTACAAGGATTAATTTC
Source organism: uncultured bacterium (assembly GCA_949294335.1). GTDB lineage: Bacteria > Cyanobacteriota > Vampirovibrionia > Gastranaerophilales > Gastranaerophilaceae > UMGS1585. The sequence goes on from CASFGO010000011.1 coordinate 82,669, forward strand.
TCCAATGGATGGAATTGGTGCTGATGATATTAGAATTAAAGAACTACTAACAAGATTAACAGATGATAGAGTTCAAGAAGTTATACTCGCACTATCACCATCGGTAGAAGGAGAAGCTACAAGTTTATACCTCACTAAACTAATTAAACCTTTTGGTATTAAAATATCAAGAATTGCTTTTGGTTTGCCTGTTGGTGCAGATTTAGAATATGCCGATGAGGTTACCCTTGCTAAGGCAATTGAAGGAAGAAGAGAATTATAGTTTAATTATATTAATATGTCTGAAAATATTTTAGAAATAAAAAACTTAAATGTTACTTATACTTCATCAAACCTTGGACAAAAAACAAGTATAAAAGCTGTTGATAATTTTTCTTTATCTATAAATAAAGGTGAAATTTTTGCTATTGCCGGAGAATCAGGTTGTGGTAAATCAACATTATCAAAAACAATAATTAAACTTGTTAAACCAGAATCTGGAGAAATTTTTTATAATAAAAATAATATTCTTAAACTAAATAAAATACAAACTAAACAATTTACTCCAAAAGTTCAAATGATTTTTCAAAACCCATATGCAAGCTTAAATCCCAAAATGAAAATCAAAGACATTCTTGCAGAGCCTTTAATTATTAATACAAGTTTGAAAAAAGACGAAATAAACAAAATAGTAATAGAAAAAATAATACAAGTCGGACTTTCAGAATACCATTTATCGCTTTATCCTCACGAATTTTCCGGAGGACAAAGACAAAGGATTGCAATAGCCAGAGCACTAATGCTAAATCCTGAATTTATTATTGCAGATGAACCTGTAAGTGCATTAGATGCCAGTATTCAAGCACAAGTTATTAACCTAATAAAAGAATTACAAAATAAACATAATATTACAATATTATTTATTTCTCACGACTTAAATGTAATTCGTTATATTGCAGACAGAGTGGGTATCATGTATTTAGGAGAATTAGTAGAAATTGGAACAAAAGAGGAAATTTTTAATAACCCGCAACACCCATACACTAAACTACTATTAGATTCTATTCCTAATATTAATAAAACACCTAAAAAAGTCGATTTATCAGAAATATCTTTTGATAACACAAATAATTGCAAATTTTACGAAAGATGTAAATATAAAACTCAAAATTGCTTAGAAAAGAAACCTGAGTACAAAATTATAACAAATACGCATAAAGTTTTATGTAACTGTTATAATTCATAGCTTTCACTTTTGTTTAAAATCCTATTATCTCTCCAGTAACTATTATATGTTCTTGCATCTCTTATAATTTTCAACCACATATTATAATTTTCTTTAAAACGAACCTTATTCCTATCAATATATTGAATAGTCATTAATCCTTCTGCAGCTTTTGTTGTCCTAAATATTTCAGATTGAGCAGGGATTTTATTATAAGAACTTGTTGACCTAACAGCTATTGCATCAATACTTGAATAAACAAGATAGCTATATCTACCTGTAGGATTTTGACGTTGTAATTGAGCAGTTAAAATATCTGATAATTGACCTGCAGAATATGTATAATCTTTATAAGAGTGAACAATTACAGTTTGTGTCCATTTATTATAACTTTCACCATTTGGAACATATTGTAATATTGCTTCTGTTCCAATATTTCTGTAAAAAGCAACATCCCACTTTGTTTTTTTAGGAAAGTCTATAATAATTGTTTCATATGCAAGCGCAGTAAGTGAGATAAAAAAAGATAAAATTATACTAAATAAAAGGACTTTTTTCATTTGCAATCTCCACATCAATTCCTAAAATTTCTTTAAATCTTTTAAGAACCAATATTTCACTTTCAAAATGACCAATATCAAAAACAACTTTACTTGTTTCAACTGCTGTATGATATTTTAAATCTCCTGTCACAAAAGCATCAGCATCTGTACATTCAATAAAATCAGCTCCTGAACCTGCACAAAAATCTATTTTGTTTATATGTTCAGCAGAATTATTATTAATTAATCTTACATTTTTAGATATTCGGTCCAATTTTTTTCTGAAATCATTTACACTTATATCTGTTTGAACTCTTCTTACAAAATCATTAATAAATTCTATATCATTATAACCTAACTCTTGTATAAGTGTTTCTGTAGTTCCACCTTTAGCTTTATCCATTGGGGTATGAGATGCATAAATATTAATGTCTTTATATTTTAATGGAACAGTAAACATTGGATGATGTGATATTATAATATCACATCCTCTCTGCTTTGCTTGATTTACAATATCATCAGTAATAGTTAATGCTAACATTACTTTATTAACTTCTGAATTTTTAGTATCAACAATCCAACCAGAACAATCCCAATCTTCTTGAGTTTCTAAAGGTGCAATTTTTTCTATCTTTGATACTAATTCATACTTATTCAAAAATTTTCTCCAAAATTTTATGTGCGATATTCAGTTTTGAATCTTTCTCTATATGTTCGATATTTAAATTATTATCTAATATATAAACTTCATTTTCATCACTTGAAAAACCGATATCTTTTCTTGAGATATCATTTGCTATTAAGTAATCACAACCTTTATTTTTAATTTTGATTTTAGCATTTTCTAGTAAATTTTCACTTTCTGCGCAGAAACCAACAATTTTTGTTGTATTTTTTTCTGCCGAAATTTTCTTTAATATATCAGGATTTTTTACTAACTGAATTACTATTTCATCATCAGAAGTCTTTTTCATCTTCTGTTCTCTATAATCTTTTACTCTATAATCCGCAACTGCAGCAGCCATAATTATACAATCCACATTGTTATTATATTTAGTTACTTCTTTTTCCATATCAATTGTAGATTGAACTTTTTCAACATTATATGGCTTTTCAATACTAAAGGTTGAAACCAAAGTAACATCAGCCCCCATATGATATGCAACATCAGCTAGGGCAACTCCCATCTTCCCTGATGAAAAATTTGAAATATATCTTACTGGATCTATCTTTTCTAGAGTTCCACCTGCTGTAATAACTATTTTTTTATTTTGCAACTTTTTATTGTTATTTAAAACTTCAATTGTTTTATCAAATATTGTCTCCAACTTACATAGTCTTCCAACACCTTCTGTTCCACACGCAAGAAAACCTGATTCTGGATTACATATATAATAATTGTTATCAGATAATTTCTGCAAATTTTCTTGAACAAATTTATTATTCCACATATTTGTATTCATTGCCGGTGCTATAATTATAGGTTTATTAAATGCACAAACTGTTGAAGTTAAAAGATTATCACATATGCCGTTCGCTATTTTAGAAATAGTATTTGCTGTTGCCGGAGCTAAAACCAATATATCTGCTTCATCACATAATGAAATATGTTCTGGTTTATATTCTTTTATATCAAAATTTTCAACAAACACTTCATTTTGAGAAAGAGATTCCAATGTTAATCGAGTTACTAAATTCAAAGCATTTGGAGTAAGCATAACTCTAACATTTGCACCTACCCTTTTATACATTCTTACAAGTTCACAAATCTTGTATGCAGCAATACCTGCTGATATGCCTATTAATATCGTTTTACCTTTTAACACTTTATACTCCAATAATTTCAATAATTTTGTTTACTGCATTTTCAACAGCATCATTTATGACGATATAATCATATTTTTTTGAGTTTTCCATTTCTAACTTCACAAAATTAAGACGTTTTTGAATAGCTTCCTCAGTTTCAGTGTGACGTCCTCTTAATCTTGCTTCTAATTCTTCAATAGATGGTGGCGCAATGAAGATTAAAATAGCCTCAGGCATTTTAGCTTTTACTTGTAATGCTCCTTGTGTTTCTATTTCTAACAATACATTCTGATTATTATTTAAACACTTTTTTATATATGATTTTCTTGTACCATAAAAATTTTCAGAAAACTCTGCCCACTCAAGAAAATCATCATTAGCAATACTCTCTTTAAATTCTTCCTTAGATAGAAAGAAATAATTTACTCCATGCTCTTCTCCAGGACGAGGTTTTCTTGTTGTACAAGAAACTGATAAATTAATATTTGAGCACTTTTCTAAAAGGGATTTTATAACTGTTCCCTTACCAACTCCAGATGAACCTGATATAACTAGTAATTTTGTTTTGCTATTTGTACTCATTTGTTTGAATTTTAGCTAAAACTAGGAGTTTTTTCAAGTGCATCTTGTTTTTGTTTATTTAATCTTTCTATAGTTTTTGCCGTAATAAAAGGCAAATCCATTTTATCAGTAAATATTTCTATATAACAAAGCTTATCTTGATATTCTGCTAATTTTAATGCTGTATCAAATTCTTTATCCGTACTAGCTTGTGCAGTCCATACATCTCCTGCAAACAATTCAGGAAGCTTTGAATAATTCCAATCAGAAATATTATTAAACTCATCTTCAGGATCATTAGATAAAATTCTTTCAATTGTATAGCCTGAATTATTTAAAACAATCACTATAGGCTTTACACCTTGTCTCATCATATTACCAATTTCAGTAGCTGTTAATTGATGAGAGCCTTCACCTGTAAATAATACAACCCTTCTTGCTTTATCAGCTAAACAACCTCCTAATGTTGCAGGTGTTGCCCAACCTATAGAACCCCATAGAGTTTGAGTATTTGCTATTATGTTTGAAGGTAATTTCATTCCTGAGAATCCATGCATTATTATACCTGTTTCAATAAACAACAAATCATTTGGTTTAAAAAATTCTTGTAATCTTGGATATATATATTCAGATGTTAATTTTTCTCCTTTTAACTCTGACTTTTTATATCCAATATCAGATACATATATTTCATTTTCTCTAGGTTTGACAAATTCAATCAAACCTCTTAAAACATCTTCCATCATTATATTGTCATATTTCTTATTATTAATGATTGAATATGTTCCATAAATCGCAATATGGTCATCTGGCTTGTATGGTAAAGAAAAACCGAATGTGTTTAAATCACTATATATTGGTCCAACAGATATTGCACAATCCGTTTCTGTTAAATATTTACAAGCAGTGTCATTACCAAAAGCACTTATATACGTACCTAAATAATTCTTTTTACTAAAATCAATAATACCTGTTCCCATTAAGAAATTACTTGTTGGAATATTAGATTCTTCTGCAAAATTTCTATACAATTCTTCGCATTGATATCTTTTTATTAATGTATCCCCAATTATTACAGGAGATTTTGCAGAATTAATCATATCTGAAGCTGAATTTAAAAATTCTTTTAAAACTATTTCATCACTTTTAATTTCAGTAAGAGATACTTCTCCTTCAATTTCCATTAAAGCAATATCCATTGGGATAGCAAGATAAACAGGTCTTTTTGTTCTTCTAAATATTTCAATAATTCTATCAATTTCTTTTTTAGCATTATCCTTTGTTAAATAAGCAGTTGTTTCAACAACAGGTTCAAATGCTTTTTGAAACGCATAATAATTTGGATTTTGAAAATTATGATGTAACAAAACATTATTTTCTATATGATTAGTTGCAGGAACTCCTACAATATGAATTACAGGAATATTTTCAGCAAAACTTCCTGCAATAGCATTCATAGCACTTAACTCTCCTACCCCATATGTTGTTACAACAGCACCATAGCCTTTTACTCTTGCATATCCGTCTGCTGCATAACCTGCATTCAACTCATTTGTACATCCAATCCATGATGCATCTTCGTTATCTTCAATTGCATACAAGATATCAAAATTATAATCACCAGGCAATCCAAAATATTCAGTTACCCCAAGTTTTACTAATACTTCAATTAAATAATCTGCTACTTTCATATTTTCATATTAACACAATGGTAATATGCATTTATATTATCTTAATATCTTATTATAATTCTTTAATATTTTTGATAGAATATAAGAATGGATAAATTAATTGAGAATTTAAAAGAATTAGGATTTAATACATACGAATCAAAAGTATATGTTGCTCTATTAAAGAAGCATCCCTCAACAGGATACGAAGTAAGTAAAATTGCAAATATACCTCAAGCTAGAACATATGATACCTTAAAAGCCCTTTTAGAAAAAAAGGTTATCATATCAACAAGCAACAAACCTGCAGAATATTCCCCAATTAATCCTAAGGAATTAACTAAACAATTTAAAAGAAAAATGCTTTCTACTATTGAATATCTTGATTCTCACTTGCCAGAAGTCAGAGAAGATTATTACGAACCTGTTTTAAATTTAAAAGGCGAAATTAATATTAAAAAGAAAGCTAATGAAATTATAAAATCAGCTCAAAAAGAAATTTATGTTGAAATTTGGCCACAAGATTTCCCTGAAATAGAAGAAGAACTATTTAAAGCATATGATAGAAACGTAGAAGTAAGAGTTGTTGCATATGGTAACCTTAAGCCTAATTTTGGATTAATATATGAGCATCCTTTTTCTAAAAATATAGAAAACTCATTGGATGGAAGAATGATAATTCTATGTGTAGATAACAAAGAAGCATTAATGGGAAAAATACATTCTTCTAAACCTGATGCAACAAATGTTATGTGGACTAAAAATACAGATATTATATTTCTAATTAAAGAACTTATAGTCCATGATATGTACCTTTTAGATATACAAGAAACCTTGTTTGAAGAATTAAAGTATACGTATGGAAAAGGATTTAAAAGATTACACGACAAAATTCTTGGTGTTAATAATCCTTATAACATACATTCTTTTACATCTAAATAAATTGTTTAATTATTAATGGGATTAATTCATCAATAAAGCAAACAAAAAATGCTATAAACATGATTGTTGCAAAAACTTTTTGCATATCAGAAAATAAAAACTCTTTTTTATTTTCTCTAAATTCATCAATAGCATTATGCTCCATGGTATATGGTTGAACAGGTAGTTGTTTTTCGATTTCTTCAATAACCCTTGAAAACTTTATTTTTATAAGAAGATTATATGAATCCATATTCATCCACCACAAAACACAAACCCCAACCCCTATAATTGAAAAAATAAATGGTAATGATATAGAATAAACAAAAGCAACATTTTTAGTTAGATTAACAAGTAATAACAAAACAATTACAAGGATCATATAAAAACGATTAACACGGAAGCTTCTCTTTATAAAAGCATCTTTTTGCTCAGTATAAAGTTTATATTGCTGCATTATTAAATTTAGTTTTTCTGATTCGTACATAATCTTCTATCCTTCTATATGATTTTCTCTTCTTCTATAAACTTCGTTCATTAAATCATCAAATTCTTTTTCATCAAGAGTTTCTCTTTCAAGCAGAGCTTTCGAAATAAATTCTAACATATCTCTATTTTGAGATAATAAATCTTTAGCAATTTGATATCTTTCATCAACAATGCGTTTGATTTCTTTATCTATTTCAGCGGCAATTTCTTCAGAGAAGTTTCTTGTATGTCCAAAGTCACGTCCCATAAATACATGCTCTTCAGATTTACCATAAGTAAGATTACCCATTTTTTCGCTCATACCATAAGAAGTAACCATTTTTCTTGCGATATCAGAAACTTTTTCAAGGTCATTAGATGCTCCAGTTGTTACAGATTCTCCTCCATAAATAATTTCTTCGGCAACACGACCACCTAAAGTCATAGTTATTCTATCTAATAATTGAGATTTTTTCATTGTTAGATAATCTTTTTCTGGTAATGTAAGTGTTATACCTAAAGCCATACCACGAGGGATTATGGATACCTTGTGTAACGGGTCACAGTTTTCAAGAAGTTTTGCTAATAATGCGTGACCAACTTCATGGTATGCAGTATTTGTTTTTTCTTCTTCTGATATAATTCTGCTTTTCTTTTCAGGTCCAGCCATAACTTTATCAATAGCTTCTTCTAAATCCGGCATATTAATTTCTGTTTTATCATGTCTTGCTGCAAGAAGAGCAGCTTCATTAAGCAAATTTTGTAAATCAGCCCCTGTAAAACCTGGAGTTCTTTTTGCTAAAACTTTTAAATCAACTTCACTAGCTAAAGGTTTATTTTCAGCATGAACATTAAGAATTTGTTCACGACCTAAAACATCAGGTTTATTAATAACAATTTGTCTATCAAAACGCCCAGGTCTTAATAAAGCATTATCTAAAATATCAGGTCTATTAGTTGCAGCAATAACTATGATGTTTGTATTTTTATCAAAACCATCCATTTCAACTAAAAGTTGGTTAAGAGTTTGTTCTCTTTCGTCATGACCACCGCCAAGACCAGCACCACGCTGACGGCCAACAGCATCAATTTCATCAATAAATATAATACAAGGTTGATGTTTTTTTGCTTGATCAAATAAATCTCTTACACGACTAGCACCAACCCCAACAAACATTTCAACAAAATCAGAACCACTAATTGAGAAAAAAGGGACTCCTGCTTCACCTGCAACAGCTTTTGCCATAAGAGTTTTACCTGTACCAGGAGCACCAACTAATAAAACTCCTTTAGGAATTTTTGCTCCTAATTTCATATATTTTTCACCATGTTTTAAGAAATCAACAATTTCTTCTAGTTCTTTCTTTTCCTCGTCAATACCAGCAACATCATTAAATGTTGTCTTTACTTTGCTATCCAAAAGCATTTTAGCTTTACTTTTCCCAAATGACATAGCTTGTGACCCGCCTGCTTGAATACTTTTAGCCATAACAACTAAAAATATAATAAATAACAATGGTAATATTAAAGAACCAAAAATATTTATTAACTGAGAAGACTCACTTGGTTTTTTTACACTTATGTTAACATTCGCACTTTCTAACTTTTTCATAATATCCGAAGAATTAGGTATTAAAACATGATATTGAAGAGTTGGAGCTATTTTAGTAGCACCATACAAAGGATTAACATTTTGTTGCTTAATTTCTTTCTCTTGTTTAATAGGAAGCGCCAATAATGAATCTTTATCCATCTGAACACTTTTGATTTCATGATTTTCAAGTTTTTGAACAAATTCAGTATAAGTTAATTCTTTAGTATTTGTTGTAGGACCAGTAAACAACATTGATATAAACGCTAAAACCATTACAGCTAATATAACGTACATACCAACGGATTGACTTTTATTCATAAGCACTCCTAATAAAAATAATTACTAAATAAGTATATCAAAAAAATATAAATAGTAATAGTCTTATCAGTTAATTAATTATTTTTTAAAAGGTACTTTACAAAAAAAAATCACCATGTATTATAATAAATGTAATCAATAATTGATTGCGACCTCGTGGGGGTTTAGCTCAGCTGGTAGAGCACCTGCTTTGCACGCAGGGGGTCAGGAGTTCGAATCTCCTAACCTCCACCATTTAAAGATAAGAGCCGAAAGGCTCTTTTTTAATGCATAAATATTTAATAAAAGGTTGTCTTTTTATTAATAGGCTATAAACTTAATGATTATGTAAATATTTTCATTTTATGTATAATTAAATTAAAAGGAGATATTATGAATATTTACGAAGAATTACAAGCAAGAGGGTTAATTGCTCAAATTACTAATGAAGAAGAAGTTAAAAATTTAATTAATAGTGGCAAAGCTAAATTTTATATAGGTTTTGATCCGACTGCTGATTCTTTGCATGTAGGTCATTTTATGGCTCTTTGTTTAATGAAAAGGTTACAAATGGCTAATAATACTCCGGTTGTATTAATTGGTGGTGGAACAGGCCACATTGGCGATCCTTCTGGTAGAACAGATATGCGTTCTATGATGACTAAAGAAACGATTGAGCATAATTGCGAATGCTTCAAAAAACAAATGGAAAAATTTATCGAATTTGGAGATGGAAAAGCTATTATGGTTAATAATGCTGATTGGTTATTAAATCTTAATTATATTGAATTATTAAGAGATGTTGGAGCTTGTTTTTCTGTTAATAATATGCTTAGAGCTGAATGTTATAAACAAAGAATGGAGAAAGGTTTAAGCTTTTTAGAATTCAACTATATGATTATGCAAGCTTATGATTTTTATTACTTAAATACTCATTATGATTGTAATTTACAATTTGGTGGAGATGATCAATGGTCTAATATGCTTGCAGGTAGCGATCTTATAAGAAAGAAAACAGGCCGAGATGCTCATTCTATGACTATTACTTTATTGATGAATTCTCAAGGCAAAAAAATGGGTAAAACAGCATCAGGTGCTGTATGGTTAGATAAAAATAAAACTTCTGTTTATGATTTTTATCAATATTGGAGAAACGTAGAAGATGCCGATGTTATAAAATGTCTTAAGTTATTAACATTCATACCTCTTGAACAAATTGAAGAAATGGCTAAATGGGAAGGTGCTGATTTGAATAAAGCAAAAGAAATTTTAGCATTTGAACTTACTAAAATGATTCATGGTGAAGAAGAAGCAATAATTGCACAAAATTCTGCCAGAGCTTTATTTGTTTCAGGTGGTGATGATTCAAATATGCCATCAACAAAAGTCCAATTAGATGGTGAAAACATTTTATTTACTGACATTTTAGTTCAATGTGGGTTATGCTCTAGTAAGGGTGAAGCCAAAAGACTGATTCAACAAAATGGTGTTAGTATTAATGAAAATAAAGTTCCAGGAATTGATTATAAACTTTCAAAACAAGATTTAGAAAATGGAATAAAAATTAAAAAAGGTAAAAAGATTTACCATAAAGCCTTTATTTAATTTATAGAAATTGTTGCGGGCGTAGTTCAGTGGTAGAATACTTCCTTCCCAAGGAATAGATCGCGAGTTCGAGTCTCGTCGCCCGCTCCAGTTTTTGATTTTTATTTAAAATTTTGTTTATGTTATCATAATTTTTGTTATTATCACATCTTTGGTTTAGTAGGTTATATTAATGAATGGAAAAAAGATTTTATTAATAAGAACATCTTCCTTAGGGGATGTTATTTTTAATATTCCTTTGGCTAATAGATTGAAAGAATGTGGTTATAACCTAACTTGGTTGATAGGTGAAAGAGGATTAGATGTTGTAAAAGATAATCCAGCTATTGATGATTATATTTTTGTCCCTGTTCAAAAATGGCAAAAACAAAATTTTTTTAAATCAATTATTGAATATATAAAACTAATAAAATATATTAGAAAACAAAAATTTGATATTGCACTTGATACGCATGGAATGTTATTTAAAAGCGGTATTTTCCTTTTGCTTTGTGGTGCGAAAAGGCGTATTATAGCCGAAGATGCAAGAGAATTTTCAAGTCTTTGTGGAAATGAAATTATTAAAAAAAGCTTTTTTAATAATGAAAAGAATGCTGTAAAAAAGGCGTTAATGTATGCTGATTATCTAAAAATAAATCCTACCGATTTAAAATTTTCGCTACCAGAAACAACAGAAAAAATAAGATATAAAGTAGATAAATTATTAGAAAATCTTGATAAAACGAAACCTTTAGTTGTCATATCACCTGCAACTACTTGGATTGGAAAACATTGGAATAAGGATAATTGGAGAAATTTAGTTGAACAAATTAAAGATAAATATTCATTGGTATTTACAGGTGGTAAAACTGATAATGAATTAATTGAATATATAATAGATGGTTCAAATTTTACAAATTTAGCAGGAAAAACAACAATATTAGAATTATTAGAAGTGTTTAAAAGAGCAGAACTTGTTATATCTTTAGATAGTGGCAGCACTCATCTTGCAAGAACGACAGAAAAAACCAAAATTATTTCTATTTTTTGCTGTACTCCAACAGAATTTTATGCGCCTATTGGGGATAAAGATAAATATATTACAATAAGTAGTAAAAATTGTATCCCTTGCCATAAAAGAAAATGTAAATTAAAAGAAGGGAAGTACAAATGTACTTATTCCCCTTCTGTTAATGAAGTTTTAGATGTTATTAATAATTTAATGAAGAAGGAAAAATAAATGTTTTTTATAAAAAATGTTGATACTCATTTGGTAATATCATTTTTAGGAATATCTTTAAGAATAAAGAATAAAAATGTTAATTATAAAAAATATGAAAGAAAAGTAGAATCTTATGGCTTAAACACAAAACCTCGAGATAAAAAAATAATCGCAAGCTTAACATCCTTTCCTCAAAGAATAGAGAAGGTTCATAAGACTATTGAGTGTTTATTAACTCAATCAGTAAAACCTGATAAGGTAATTTTATGGTTAGCTGATAGCCAATTCCCTCAAAGAGAAGAAAGTTTGCCAGAGTCTTTATTAAGATTAAGAGATTTGGGTTTAACAATATCTTGGTGTGAAGATATAAGATCTTATAAAAAACTATTACCTGCATTGAAGGAATATCCAGAAGATATAATAATTACTTTCGACGATGATATTTATTATCCTACAGATGTTGTTGAAAAACTTTATAATGAATATTTAAAAAATCCAAATAATATTTATACTCATCGAGCAAATAGAGTTTATTTTGATAAAAATAATAATATAAAACTCTATAAGTCTGCTAAGTTATATTTGAGTTATAAAAAATATAGAAATCCTAGTTTTTATAATACTATAATTGGTTGTGGTGGAGTATTATATCCTCCAAAATGTTTATATTCAGATGCTTTTGATATAGACAAAATAAAAAAATATGTTCCAACTCAAGATGATATTTGGTTTTACATAATGGCAGTATTGAATGGGACAAAGATTGTTGCGGTTGATGGATTTGATATAAATCTTGTGACGATAGAAGATACTCAACAATATGGTTTATGTAAAATTAATGTAAAAAAATCAATTGGAATTTCTCCTCAAGAAGCATTAGAAAACTTAATCAAAGAATATCCAAATTTAATTGATTTATTAACAAAATCAAATTAGCTTTAATTGATACCTTTTTTTCTAAGAATTGATGCTATTTGGATATACAGTTCCTTATTTTTAGCGGATGTATCAATATCACTGGCTTCTTTAATGTATGCAAATGCATTTTCATATTGTCCAATTGCTTGATAAATTTCTGCCATTTTTACATATAAAGATGCATTATTTACATCTAATGTAATAGCTTTTTTTAAACTTTCTATAGCAAAATTAATATCATTTTTTTCTAATAAAGCTAATGCATTATAATAATAACCTTCATATTGGTTTAAATCTAAATCAATCAACTCTTGAGCTGTTTCAAATAACATTTCAAAATCTTTAATACTATTATAATATTCAGCTTGAATAACTTTAGCATCATAATAATTTGGATATGTATTATCTAAGTTTTCAATTAATGGCTTAACTTCTTCAAATTTTTCCATTTTTATCATTAATTTGCACATAAATGATTTATAATCAAATGATTTTGGATTAAGTTCAATTGCTTTGTTAATCATTTCCAATGACAATTTATTCATTTCTAATCCAAAGTATATTTGAGATAATGCGAAAACTATTGTTTCATTATCTGGATTTTCCTTATAAAGTTTTTCTAATTCAGATTTTGCAGTTGCTAAATCTCCCATTTGATATTTAATTAGCATTTTTAATACTTTACATTCAAGTAAATCATTGTTTAAATGTGTTAATGCATTTTTATAATCACCTTCTCTATATAAAGCATATGCTAAAGAATATTTATAATGATTATTTATAGAATCAAGACATATTGCATTGATAAAATATTTTTTCGCTTCTTCTAACCAACCCTTTAGAAAATAAGTTTGCCCTAAGTTAAAATTATATTTTGGATTTTTAGGTTCTAATATTACAGCTTCTTTAAAGTAATCAATAGCACTGTCAAACTGTAATTCATCTAATTTAGCTAACCCAATATAATTAAGTGTTTGAGCATCTTTAGTTGTTGTTTTATCCAATTTTTTTAATACCTCTTTAGCTTTTGTAATTTGATTTGTTTTAAAATATATTTTGCATAATAAATCTAAGTATTGTTTGTCTTTTTCATTATCACTAATTTTTGAAAGAATTTCAATTGCTTCATTGTATTTATTTAATTTGTAATAAGAATAAGCAATTTCTTTTGCAACTGATGTTGAATTTATAAAATCAGCAAATCCTGTTGCTTCATTATATTTTTCTTGAATATTTAATAACTTAATAAATTCATATAAATCTTCTTGAGTTTGCGTTAAAACATAGATTTTATTAGCATATTTTGATGCTTCAGGGTAATTTTTTTTTGCAGAATATATTTCTTTAGCATTATTTAAAGAATTAATATGAGTATTATCTATTTCTAATGCTTTCATAGTATAGTGAATAGCTCTATCATAATTCTTTAATAGATAATAAATATTTCCCAATTCAGATAATATTTCAATATTATCATTTTCTTTTGCTAACATTTTATAAAATAATTCAATTGCTTGTTTATAATAGCCTTTTCTTTTAAGTTCAAAGGCATCAATCATTAGCTGTTTCATTATTTTTACTTTCTTTTTTGTTACCTAAAATACTTTTTTTCTTTGGAGGAACTTCTTTTTTAGAGTTTACAATAATAAGTACTTCATCTTTGCTAGCCATCTTTAAATTATTTCTCGCAATAGATTCTAAAGTTGCAACAGATGAGAAATTTTTAATATCTTTTTTAAGCTCAATATTTCTATTTTCAGCTTCTTCTGCTGTTTTGGCAATTGTAGCAATTTTTTGTTTATACGCAATAATCTTAGAAATATTTAAAATTGCACTAAATGAAATTTGTGCAAGACACAATAGCAAAATTATAGTCAAAAAAGAATAATAGAACTGAGTATGACTTTGTCTTTTTTGATTTCTTTTTTTTGTTATGGCTGCTAATTTTTTATTTTTAATTTTATTTTTTTTCATAATATAAGATAATTATATATGTATTTGTATTCAATTACAACTTAAATTTAGTAGAAAATTCTATAGAAGATGAATTACCTGCGCTGTTTTCATAAAAAGATTGAGAAAGTCCTAATTCAAATCTTAAACTATCAATATATTTTTTGAGTTGCGGAGTGTATATAAGAGATATTTGATTCTTTTTAACAGGAACTCCCATATATGTTTTAACAGTATCTCTTAATGATAAAGATTTTGTTAGTTTTATTTCAGGTGATATTCCTAGCATATTTTGGTAAGAACTATTTATAGTTTGAGAATCTGTACTATATGTACCAGTTATTGCATATTTTTTTCCATCATATCTTGTAAACCAAGATGTTGAGTATGTCATTTGAGCGTTATCTAATGAAGCGCCATAGTATGTTCCATAAGAGAAATTTCCAGCTTGTTCTTGAACAATATTAAACACTGGAGCTATATAATATTCTTCCCCTGTTAATTTAGAAGATTTGGCTAAAGCACTTCTTGTTCTAATTCTTGAATCAGCAAGACTTGGAGTGTATACTGGTAGAATTGTATTGCTAGGTTTAATGTTTAGGGTGGGTCTTTCAATTGATTTATCTAGTGAAATCTCCTCAAATTCATTAACTTGAACACTACCTTCTAATGGTTTAATTTCTTTGGTTTCAGTTTGATTAATGATTTCAGGATTATTAATTATAGAAGGTTCTGTTTCGATTGTTTTATCAAGGCAAAATCCAATCTGACCTATAAAAAAGATAAAAACTAAAACAAACAACTTCTTCATATGTTTATTTTAGTTCACGAATGATATTTTTTCAATAAAAATAAAATAAAAAAGGCGACACCCAGATTCGAACTGGGGATAAAAGCTTTGCAGGCTCCTGCCTTACCACTTGGCCATGTCGCCATTTGATTATCATGTTAAAAAAGATATGATTAAATGTCAAGTACAGAAGTTGGGTTATATAAATAGGCTTTACAAATAATGCGATTTAAGTTAGTATTTTTATATGATTAGAAATTTACGACGATTAGCATATAGAATTTAAGGCTTGTTTTTATTAAAAAACATCTTAATTTGTGCTAATAAAAACAAGACCTTATGGGGTCTTATTTTTTTGTAAAATTTTATTAAATTTTAAGTGTAAAGTAGTAAATTTTTATTTTCTAGGGACTTAATAAAAAAGGAAGGTTAATTATGAATAAAATTATGAATATCCGACGAAGAATTACTATAAAGGCGAATGCTCCAATCGTCGAATTAATGAATTTAATTTGGGGCTTGTAATACACAGGCTAATATAGTAAGGAAAAGGAAATGATATCACCGGCAAAAATATATTCAGTATTAGGGAATCCAAAATCCCTTGTCCCATTGGGGGTAAAAGATAGTGCAAATTGTTTAGGTTTAACAACTGCATCATATATCACAGGTAAGAAAGAAGAAGCTCAAGATAGATTTATTGATGAAGTAGGTACAGAAGTTATATGGTTAGGTGCTATACCTGCTTTTAAAAAGGTTATAGATAAAACTTTATTTAAAATTGCAGGATATGATCCTAAATATGATATTAGAAATTTAGAAAATAAAGCTATTTACGAAAAAACAAAGAAGTATGCTCCAACTAATAAAATTAGAGAAAATATTGAAAAAATAGGTCTTAATCCGAAGAATTTTAGAGCTTTAAATTTTGCTAAGGTTGCTATAGCTACAGGATTAGCTTTAGTCTCTTATGATGTTTTAACTAATATGAAACAAAAGTATACTGATAAAAAAGTTGAAAAAAGAATAAGAGATCAAATGAAACAAGAAGAAAATAATAGTAAAAAAGTTGTTTCGAAAAATATTAATAAAACAGCTTTTTCAGCTGTAAAAAAACATAATAACCTTTCATTCAAAGGAGGATTGAGCGATTTTATTTTAGATCCTGTAAAAAATATGTATGTATTAGATGCAGGAATTACAAGTCAAAGACTTGCAAAATCAAGAGATCCGCAAGAATTTATGGGGTATGCAATAAAAGAAGGCGGTTTCTTGTTATTTATGTATTATGCAGGCGGTAAGATTCAAGACTTTATGAATAATAGAGCTGATAAAAAACATAATAAATCGATTGCTCTAGATTCAAGAGTTCTGGAAGATGACAAATTTAAGGAGTTATTCAAATCTGGTGAAATTGAACATAGCTTAGATAAATTCCCTAAATATGAATTGACAGAAAAGAAAACACCATTTGTTCAAAGAGTTAAAGAATTCTTTAATCCTCCAAAGCCAACAGCAGAAATGTTGGCTAAAGATGCTGAATTATATGAATATATACATAATAACCCAGAAAATGTAGTAGTAAAAGCTGCAAAAAAATCAGATATAATTGAAACTTATAAAGTAAGAGAAAAAGGTATTTTAGGATTCTTTAAGAAGAAAATTAATACTGGAAAAATTGATACAAGAAAGTATATTGATATGAATTCAATGAGAGAAACTCATGCCAATATCAAAAAGCTTTATGGTCAATTTAAAGCATCTGGGCAAGATGTAGATACATTCTTCAAGCAAGTAAGAAAACTAAAAAGAAATTCAATCAAGATGAATATTGGATCAACTATAGGAGCTCTAGGTGTAATTCTTCCTGGTTTAATGCTTGCAAAGAGAATTTTATCAAATGATACAGAATTTGCGACAACAAAGAGAATCAGAGAAAAATTAGAAAATGAAAGAAAACAAAAGCAAATCATAGCGTAAAGAAGATGTAAAGAATTTGTGTTTGTTTTTATATTTATAGTATACTATTAAAAAAGGATTTTTATGAATTATATTAATTATAAAAAGAATGAATTAGATAAAATAAAGGTTTCTGATATTGATTTGCCTTGTCCGGATTTAAAAAATACAAATAAATCTGTAGTAATATCAGATTGGCTTATTAACTGGTTAAATAATCACGATTTTGAAAATGTTTTATTGCCAACAAAAGCTGAATTTGCATATTCTTTAGGTGTAAGTTTGGGTACAATCCAAAATGTATATAAAATTTTGGAGGACAAAGGTTATATATTTTTAAAACAAAGAATAGGTGCAGTAATAAAAGGAAGAACAGAAAATAAAATATTACGCAAACAGACTTCAAAAATTGATATTGCAATTGATGTTATAAAAAAATATATACAGACATCAGGAATGAATGTTGGTGATAAGTTAATATCATCAAGAAAATTATCTCAAATTACTGAGTTGTCTTTAAATTCAGTTCGTTTGTCAATCAATAAATTAATAAATGATGGGATATTAGAGAAAACTGGAGATAGTGTTGTGTTAGTTAATAATGATTTTGAAACAAATGATATTTTAAATGCTGAGAGTTTAGTAAATAAAGTAACTCAAGATTTAAAACAATTTATATCAGCAAATTATAAAATCGGAGAACGATTACCATCTCATAATATATTAGCTGAAAAATTTAAGGTTAGTATAAAGACCATTCATAATTCAATCAAACAACTTGAAAAAGAGAATATGTTGTTATCTCGCAGAGGAACATATGGAACAATAGTTATTAACACATCAAAGAATTCTGCATTTGAACCAAGACGAGAGATGTCAATTTTTGCACCTGCTCAAGATACAGCATTTTATCATTATGAGAAAGTTCAGAATAAAATAAAGAGAATAATTACAGAAAATTATGGTATAGGTTCAAAATTACCTTCAATAAGAGAATTTTCACAAAGTTTAGATTTAAGCCCAAATACAATAAGAAAAGCCTTGAATAATTTAGCATCTGAAGGGATTCTACGATTTGCAAGAGGACGCTATGGTGGGACATTTGTTATAGACATGCCAGATGTTGAAGAACAAACCTTCCGTTGGTTGGCAGTAAATCCTCAATATGCACAAAAAGCGAATTAACAATTGATTACTTATTAAAAGAACATTTGCATTGCATTTGGTAAAGGTGCATGGTACTTAGATACTGAAGGTTGAAATTTGTTACTAAAAGTAACATGATCATTATCTACAGAAATCCATTCATTTCTCATAATTCCCTCGGTAAAACCTTCTGTATTATGTAGATCTTCATTTGAGTTCATTTTAAGTTGAAAGTAATTTTTATCCCCAACATTATCATTGTATGTTAAACCTAATGCTTTAAAATCTGGTAGATGTTCAGAAATTTCGTTGAGATTATTTGTTTTTTGGGGAACATGGTTATGTTCAATATATTTATATACTGACATATTTCTATCATGGTTATAATAACATAATGGAGCAGAATTTCTACTTCTATTAGTTGTTAAATATGTATCGATTTTTGCTAAAGTTCCTAAAGCAAAAGGATTATCAAGACTTCTATATTTTTCATCGCTCATTTTAAGTACATATTTTTTTCTTTCAGGTGTAAATACCCCAAATACATTTTTATCTGATTTTCCTTCTGTAAAGAATTTAAATTCATATTCTCTATTATCTAATTTAAGATTTTCGATTTTTTTATTTTGTTTTAACCCAATTTCCATTTTATCTTTTAGATAATCAGCTATTAAAAAAAGATGATTATTGGGAAATTCTTTTGGTATGTTTCCTATTTCAAAGCTAGTATTACCTTTTAATTGTTGATGTTTTTGTAATAAAACATCTCCTTTCCAATCAGGTCTTACTTTTAACAATTCAGATATTGTATGAGAATCTTGATATTTTTTATCAATATATTTATTATAAGCTTTATTGTATGGACTATCAAAGAAAAATGGCATAACATTTTTGGATTGAGGTCCAACTTTATCAGTTAGTTTGTTGGTAAGTTCTGACATGTTTCTAGGTTGTCTTACTAAGCTATCAATAAATTGGTAACTTCTATCTTCTGTATTTAAAATTGCTGTTAAAAAACTGTCCATTGTTTTTTCATCTGCATCAATTTTTAAGAATGAATTTATTGCTGGGGTATGATCATGGTTTATATACCAATTATACTCTTCATATAATTGATTAATATTTTTAGCCCCAAAGTGAATATTGTTTAGATTGCTAGCATATACTTTTTGCTTATTATTATTGTTAATATAGCTGTTATTGGGAATATTTTTATTTTGTTTGAAAGTAACTTTGTTATTGTTGGTTGAATATAAATTTGTATTTAAAATTGTAATCATACTTACCTCTACAATGTATAACATTCCTAAAAAATAAATTTGTTCTCTTAATGAAAAATGTTACATTTATTTACTTGTTATTATGTTTAATGTATTCTTTTCACAACAAGGAGAGATCAATGACAGATTGTATTTTTTGTAAAATTATTAATGGCGATTTTGGAACAAAATTTATATATGAAGATGAGGATGCAGTAGTATTTAATGATATAAATCCTAAGGCTAATACTCATTTATTAGTTGTTCCTCGTCTACACGTCGAAAGTTTAAATGAACTTGATAATGTTGAATTATTAGGTCGTTTAATGAATATAGTTAGAAAAGTTACAAAACAAGAAGGAATACCATCTTATAGAACTGTTATAAATACGGGAAGAGATGCAGGACAAGAAGTT
Organism: uncultured bacterium; assembly: GCA_949294335.1. Classification (GTDB taxonomy): domain Bacteria; phylum Cyanobacteriota; class Vampirovibrionia; order Gastranaerophilales; family Gastranaerophilaceae; genus UMGS1585. The sequence continues at coordinate 102,979 of CASFGO010000011.1, forward strand.
TTTCACTTACACATACACATTTTAGCAGGAGATATTAAATTATGACAGAATTTTATCAAGAAATTACACCAGCAGGATTTGGAATAGCAATTAAGAAAAAAAATGTACTATTTTCAGATAAATCAGAATTTCAAAAAGTAGAAGTAATAGAATCAGATAGTGCATTAGGTAGATTTTTAACACTAGATGATTTAATGATGTGTACAGAAGGTGATGAATATCATTATCACGAAATGATTGCTCATATTCCAATGATGCATCATAAAGCTCCAAAATCTGTATTAGTTATTGGTGGTGGTGATGGAGGAACAGTAAGAGAAGTTCTAAAACACGATACAGTTGAAAAAGTTGTATTATGCGAAATAGATGGAATGGTTATTGATGCTTGTAAAAAATATTTACCATCAATGTCTTGTGAATTAGACAACCCAAAAGTTGAAATAAAAGTAGAAGATGCTATAGAATTTATTAAAGATAAAGTTGATGAATATGATATAGTTCTTATTGATTCAACAGATCCAATGGGACCAGGAGAAGGCTTATTTACAGAAGAATTTTATACAAATGTTAAACGTTCAATGAAAAAAGGCGGAATATTAGCTGCACAATCAGAATCACCGGTTGTAAATAAAGAAGAAATTAGCAAAATGTATAAATTATTAAAAAAAGTTTTCCCTATTTGTTCAACTTATACATCAAATATTCCAACATATCCAGGTGGATATTGGGCTTGGGCTTTCTGCTCAGAAGAAGTTGAACCTTTATCATATTATGCAGAAGATAGAGAACAAGCAATAACTGAATCTTGTAAGATTTATAATAAAGATTATCATAATGCAAGATTTGCATTACCAAATTATTTAAAAAATCTTACAAAATAATATGATTTTGCTTGAAAATAATAATTTGTAGTATAATAAAAGCCATAAGATAATTGAGAGTTGAATATGAAAAAACATATTGTATTACTATCACTTATGGCTTTTATATCTCTTCCTGGATATGCAACAGATGTTGTGGAAGACTATTTTGATATGGCAAAAAACTTTTATAGAGCAGGTGATTATTCACAGTCTTTAGAATATGCTAATCAAATCTTAAAAGATAGCCCAACACACTTTGGTGCAAATTATTTGAATGTAATATTAACTCAACCTGTTGGAAGTATTGACGATTTAAATTTAAATAAAACTATCAACATAAGACCAATAGGATTAAAAACAGGAGTTAAACAATCAGATGAATATAATTTTAAAGGTGAAGAATTATATTCTAAAAAAGATTATATAAACGCCCAAATAGCATTTCAAACTTCTATAAAGAATAATATAAGAAATGCATATGCATATAATAATTTAGGTTTAACGTATTGGAAATTAGGGAAATATACTCTTGCAAAAAAAATGTTTGAAAAAGCCTATAGAATAAATAATTCTTTTGTTGCTCCTTTGAATAATTTAGCTCAAATGTCAATAGAAAACAAAGAATATAAATCTGCATATCAAACTTTGAATAAAGTTATTCTAAATAATAAAAATGATTATTGTGCATATTATTTACTAGGACTTTTAAATAAAGAGCAAGGAAAATATCAACAGGCTATAAAATGCTTTAATCAAGTAACTTTATTATCTCCAAAATTTTCATTGTCATATATTCAATTAGCAGATGTATATTATTTAACAAAAGATTATTCTTGGTCCAATTCAACATTAGATAAATATATTGAATTTAATTCAAAAGATGATTATGCATATTTTATGTTATATCGTAATTATTTAGCTATGAAAGATTATCATGTTGCAAAAAATTACATTGTAAAAGCTGCTTCAATAAATAATTGTTTAGATTATAGATTTTGTTTAGCAGAAATAGAAAAATATTTGGATAATACATGTGGAGCAGTCGCAGTTTTAAAATCTATAAAGGATCCAAATTCTGAAGTTTTAAATGAGCTAGGTAATTGTTATGTTCAATTGAAAGATTATAATAGTGCATTAACTGCTTATAGTGATGCTTATAATGGAAAGCAATCAAGACCTATATATTTATATAATGTAGCAAAAATTTATCAAAAAATTAACGATGTAACTAATTATAAAAAAACTATAAAAGAGATAGAATTAATAATACCAAAGTCTGATAATGATTATATTGATTTAGCTTATATAAATTCCGATTTGAATAATAAAAAAAATGCAATAAATATAATTAATTCAGCTATAAAGAAAAATCCTTCTGATATAGAATTGTATAAAGTAAAATTAAATATTTATTCAAAATTTTCTGATAATGAAGGAGTATTAAAGACAAAACACGATATTGACAGGATATTAAATAAATGAAGAGACACTATAGAAAGCAAGAAACATTTTTTCAAAGATTAATTAATTGGACATTTACCTTATTATTAGCAGGAGGAATTTGGTTTTATTTTTTAGATGCCAATGCAAGTAATTTGAAATTTGCTCAAGTTAGTGATGCACACTATTCATCAATAGAACAAGATACAACTTATAAAGTTTTAAGCTCTTCTCCTCAAATATTAGATGATGTAATAATGCAAATAAATGATACCCCTTGTGTTGATTTTGTAATGTTTACAGGGGATTTAGTAAATAAACCTAAAAAGAGCCAATTATTAGAATTTATATCAAGAGCTAATTGTTTAAAAGCACCTTGGTATGGATTATTAGGCAATCACGATGTTCAAGATTGTGTAATGTCAAAAAGCGAGTTTTTTGACATTCTATGTGGACATAATCCTAATTTTTCTCATAAAGGGCCATATTATTCGTTTATTCCTAAAAAAGGTTATAAGGTTATATGTTTAGATACAATTATCCTAGATAGAGTAACAACAAACGGTAAAATATCTCAAGAACAATTAGATTGGTTAGACAGGGAATTAAAGAAATCAAAGAATGATGTAGTTATAATATGTATGCATGTTCCAATCATTGAGCCATATGTAAGTGAGAGTCACAGACTTTTAAATCGATATGAAATAATGGATGTCTTACATAAATATAAAAATCCTATTATAGTATGCTCTGGTCATTATCATGGTACAAAATTAATCCAAGAAGATAATATTTTATATATTGATACACCATCATTAGCAACTTACCCTTGTTCTTATAGAATTATTAGTATAACAAATCATCCAAGAAAAATTATAGTTGATGTTTATACAAAACAAACAAGATTAAAAGATGTATTAAATACTGCAAAAGTAAAAGTAATGGGTGCATCTTTCCTAGCAGGAACTGATGAAGACAAGAATAACACTTTTGAAATTAGAAAGTAGGTTTTTATGTCAAAAATATTAATTATTGCAGGCGATTTTGTAGAAGATTATGAGTTAATGGTTCCTTATCAAGCATTATTAATGTTAGGGCATGATGTTCATGTTGTTTGTCCTCAAAAACAATCTGGGGATTATATAAAAACAGCGATTCATGATTTTGAAGGAGATCAAACTTATACAGAAAAACAAGGACATAATTTTAAACTAAATCAAAATTTTTCAGATTATTATCCAGAAGATTATGATGCATTAGTTATTCCAGGAGGCAGAGCCCCTGAATATATTAGATTAGATGATAAAGTAATTGATACAGTTAAACATTTTGTTGAAAGTAATAAACCAATTGCATCAATATGTCATGGTCCACAAGTTTTGTTAACTGCAGGAGCATTAAAAAATAAGAAATGTACAGCTTATATATCTTTAAAACCTGATGTAATAGCAGCTGGTGGTGATTGGATTGAGCCAAATGCTGATGCAACAAATGCAGTTGTGGATGGGAACTTAGTAACAGCTCCTGCTTGGCCTGCACATCCTGCTTGGTTAGCTGAATTTATAAAACTTTTAAAATAGCTTTTGCAATAATTTTGTGCATTTCTATATCATAGTGTAAGCCATCGATAGATGATGGCTTTACTATTTTGTTTAAATCGATATATATTAAATTATTTTTTATCGCAAAATTTTTATAGATGTTATGTAATTCTTTACTTTTTTCAATGGATGTTTCATCAAACATTTGAGCAAAAAAACTTTTAAGAATGTTTTTTTCAATAATAGAAGGTATTAAAAGAATAAACTTCTTATCATTTATTAGATTCAGATATTTTTCAAGTCCTGTTTCAATATTTTTATTTGAAGAATTATATTGAAATTGTAAATCATTAATACCTATAGCAAGTATAATAATATCGGGATTATATTTGTTTAAATATTCTGGAAAAATTTTTAGTCCTGATTGATCTCTGCCTGAAGGATTGTTATAAAATGCAGTACGATTATTACAACCTGCTTCAATTACTTCATATGAATTTTTAACATTTTCTTTTAAAATCCCCGACCAGCGTTCATTTGTACTATATCTAGAACCGTCTTTTGGGTTAAAGCCAAATGTATTACTATCTCCAAAGCATAAAATTCTATTCATAATTTGATTATAACAAATTAAAACGTAAAATCGAATAGTGTTTTTAATTCAACATTCAATGCATTAGCTAAAGCAATCATTGTCTTCATTGTAACGTTAGCTTCTCCACGTTCAATTTGACCAATGTAATTAAAATTCATATCAACTATTTCTGCTAGTTTTATTTGGGAAAGCTTTTTGCTTTTTCTAACGTAGGCAAGCTTTGCTCCAAATTTTTTCTCTGTATTATTATTAGAACCCATGATAATAAGTATTATAGTTTTGGTTTTCTATAATTTCTACCTATCTACAACTATTATTTAATTGCTCTTAACTGTTAACTTTTGTAAAAAAATGTTGTAAAAAAATAAAATATGCTTATGTATAATATTTAATGGTTTTTAACTTAAATAGCCTATTAATAAGCCTTTGAGGGGATAATTAATAAGTTGTATTTTTTTAGATAAAACGTAAATAAATTAAATTAAACAAGTGGCTAATACCCAATTTAAAAAAAATTGTGTATACATAAATTATTAATAATTTGAAGGGAGATATTTTGCAAATTAAAGGATTTTCAATAATTGCCATTTCGTCAATTATGGTCTTGGCATTTTTAGGTGAAAATTGTCAATTTAGTATTTTGCAATATAAAATATTCTTTTTTGTATCATTATTTTGTCTATTTATTTCTATTTTTTGTACATTTAAATATCTTTTAAAGATAGAAGAACTTAAAGAAAGAATATTGGTTCAGCACTCTCAGTTAAAAACAATTATTGATGATACTTCCTTTATTACATACTTATGTAATATTGATGGGACAATTTTAATTGTTAATAAAAATTTTTCTTCAATTTTCAAATCAAATCCTGATAATTTTATTGGTGCAAATTTAAAAGATTATTGTGAAGATGGACATTTATCTAAGATTATAGATGAAAATCTTTATGTAAAAGAAACTAAAATGCCATTATTTATAGAAAGAAAATTAAAACTAAAAGGATTGCAAGGTATTTATAGCGTAATGAAATATCCAGTATTTGATTCCGATGGTAATGTTATCAGAATAGTTTGTATAAATAAAAATATCGATAAAGAAAAAGAATTAGAAAATAGGAAAAATACATTTGTGTCTACTTTAATACATGATTTAAAAACGCCAATAATTGCTCAAATAAAAGCTTTAGATTTAGTCATAGGAGAAAAGTTTGGCCCTGTTAATAATAATCAAATGGAATTTTTAATGCAAATAAAAGATTCTTGTGTATATATGTCTGATTTAATTTTTAATATATTAGATACTTATCTATATGATGACGGTAAAGCTCATATATATCAAGAAAAATTTAATTTAATAGATATTTTACAATTAACTGTTTCAAATTTATCTAATCTTATAAAGGAAAAAAGACAAGAAATAATAATAAGTTCAATCAAAAATACAGAAATATTTGCAGATAAATTCCAAATACAAAGAGTTTTAACTAATCTTTTATCAAATTCAATTAACTATGGATTTAGTAATTCTGCTATAGAAATAGAAATTTTTCAAAAAGAAGGATATTTATATTTAACAATAAATAATCATAGTCCATATATTCCTAAAGATAAAATTAATTTGATTTTTGATAAGTATTATTCCATGTCAGGATTAAACTCTTTAACAAGAAGTTCTGGATTAGGCTTGTATTTATCTAAACAAATAATAGATGCTCATAATGGTGAAATATATGCTAATAGTGAAGTAAATGAAACTTGTACATTTGGTTTTTGTCTTCCCAAAGACTAATTTTTTGATACCCAAGGATTATCTTTTATATAAAATCTCCAAGGATAATCTATAGCTTTATTTATTCCAATTCTTGTTGTTTGAATAATGTTTTCTTCTGAGATATTTTGATTTTCTTCTATCCATAAATTAGATTTTTTGTTTGTTAAATCAAGCCCATTTTCATTTCTAGTTATATGCATTGCTTTTGTTAGTTTTGCAGGTCCATTTGAATTATCTATATTTTGTATAGGTTCTAAAGCTCTTATTAAAACAGCACAACCATAACCTTTTCTTTCTGTTACAATATTCATACAAAAATGCATCCCATAAATAAAATATACATAACTTAGCCCCCCATTTTCAAACATTACTTTATTACGAGGAGTTAAACCACAATAAGCATGACAAGCTGGATCTTCTTGTTTGTAAGCTTCAGTTTCAACAATCATACCTTTATAGATAGTGTTTTCTACTTTATGGCATAAATTTTTGCCTAAAAGTTCTTTTGCCACAATTATTGTATTTTGGTTATAAAAACTTCTATCCATAATTAATTATTTATAACTATTAATCCTACTAACATACCTATGATAACGAAGAAAGCAGGAAGTTTGCTTCTATACATAAGTATGGATTGAGGTAAAATTTCCCCAAAGGTAACATAAAGCATTGCTCCACTTGCAAAACTTAAACTTAAAGCCAATCCTAGAGCCCCAATATCACCTATAAAATACCCAATTAATGCCCCGATAATTGTTGGAGCTCCACTAAGAGCAGTAATTAGTATAGCTTTTCTTCTTTTTACACCACCATTAATTAAAGGAACTGATATTGCCATTCCCTCTGGGATATTGTGCAACCCGATTAGAACAGCAAGAACAAGTGCAGAACCTTCCATAAGCCCTTTACTATTTGCGAATGATGCACCGATTGTCATTCCTTCTGGCAAGTTGTGTAAAGCAATTGCTGATGCCATTATCAACCCTGCAATAAATAATGATAGTTTTGTATCTCTTTTTCGCATATGAACTGACAAGTGATTACTGTGAATAATTTCATCTAAGTCATCAGCTGTTGCTGGGTGATTTTTCCCAATATGTCTAACTTCATGGTTTGTTACTCTATCAATATATAAGTTGAGTAAATAAACCATTGCAACACCAAAACAGATTCCTAATGATATAATATAGATACTTGTATTTGTCCCAATTGCACTTTCTATTAAGTCAAAACATACAATAGATGTCATTACGCCACCAGCAAAACTTAGTAAAAGACTAACGGTTCTTTTAGAATCTCTTTTAAATAGAGCTCCTATAATCCCACCTAATCCAGTTCCGCCAATACCTGCTAGGGCTGTAGCTTTTATTAATAACCAAATGTGTTCCATATATTATGCCTTCAATAGTTAAATATTTATTAATCAAAATAACTTTATCACTTATATGTTAACAATTCAATTATTATTAATTTTTGTGTTATTATTTCAAAAAAAAGAGGTGTTTTATGTCAGAAAAAGAAAAAATGATTAATGGCGAAAATTATAATGCAATGGATAAGTTACTTTTACAAGATAGATTTTTAGCTAAATCATTATGTATTGAATACAATTCCTTATATCCTGATGATAAAGGTAAAAAGAATGAAATATTAACTCGTCTTGTCGGGAAAAGAGGACATAATTTAACTATAGAACCAAACTTTTTTTGTGATTATGGATATAATTTAGAGTTTGGAGAAACTGTATATATAAATCATAACTCAGTGTTTTTAGATTGTGCCAAAATTAAATTTGGAGATAATGTTTTTGTAGGTCCTAACTGCGGTTTTTATACTGCTATTCATCCTATTAATGCAAAAGAAAGAAATACTTGGATAGAATCAGCAAAACCAATAAATATAGGGAATAATGTTTGGATAGGCGGGAATGTAACTATTCTTCCTGGAGTTTCTATTGGTGATAATTCAGTAATAGGTGCTGGTAGTGTTGTAACAAAAGATATTCCGTCAGATGTTGTTGCAGTTGGTAACCCTTGCAAACCTATTAAGCAGATAGATAATAAATAATAGATTAGTTTATATAAAAATATTTAGTATTAAAATATAGTTATGAGTATAACTATATTAGATAAATTAGCAAAGTCAGAATTCAGAAGCCGTTTTAAATTATCGATACATGATAAAAATTATGTTAAAACAAAAGGCTTAGATCTAATAAAAAAACATGCAGAGGATTTTATAGCAAAACGAATAGCTCCTGCGTTCATAAAAAATGATGGTAAGCAAACACCAATGCGAAATCATCCTGTCTTTGTTGCACAACATGCAACTGCTTGCTGTTGTCGGAAATGCGTAGAAAAATGGTACGGTTTTAAAAAAGGTGTTGAACTAACTAAATCTCAGCAAGAATATCTAGTTGAGATTATTATGGAGTGGATAAAAGAACAATGTCGAGATATATAGCAATAACTGATATTCATGGAGAACTAAGTAAGTTAGAAAGTTTATTATCAAAAATAGAAACAAAACCTGATGATATTTTTGTTTTTATGGGTGATTATATCGATAGAGGTCCGAATTCAAAAGGAGTTATAGATAGAGTTATTAAGCAATCAGAAACTCACAAATGTATTTATTTAATGGGTTCACATGAATATGCATTTTTGCATACTGATGATGAATATTTCAATTATTTATTTCAAAACTATGGAGGTCCTCAAACAGTAAAAAGCTATGGCAGTTTTGAAAACATTTATAAAACTCATAAAGAATTTTTTAATAGTTTAAAATTTTATTATTTAACTGATAAATATTTGTTTGTTCATGCAGGTATTGAGCCGAATTTACCATTAGAGGAACAATCTGAAAGAGATTTGGTTTATATAAGAGGGAAATTTATTTATTCTAAACATAACCTCCCTCAAAAGATAATTTTTGGTCATACTGATTTCGATGCACCTTATATTGATGAAGGAAAAATTGGTATAGACTTAGGTTGTGGTAAATATAAAGACGCACACTTATGCGGCTTAATTTTGAATGAAGATGGTTCAGAAGAATTTGTTTATTCTTAATTTAATATAAAGAAACTTTTGTTTAAAGATTAAATGCACAAAAATATGAGATTAATTAAATAATTTAGAACATTTTTCTTGAATATTTAAGGCAACATCTTTTGCAAATTTTTCCTTGAGTCCTATATTTTTTGCTACAGCCAAAATATCATCTAAAGCCGGATTTTTGCCTTCGCCATTAATTGTTGTTGCGTGTTCCCCATTAAATGAAAAACTGTAAGTTAAATCATACGCAGGAGATAAGTGCCATTCTTTTTTTGTATCATCAAAAAGAAAAGAAAAATTCTTTGAATGGTCATCTCTGTTGTGTGCAAACACATTAAAGCACATTAACCTGAATAATTGTTCAATATCCTGATAATTTCTTGTTAATTCAAGTGTTAGTTTCATCAATGTATTGTAATCAAGGTTAGGAAGCCTATGACTTGTCTCTAACAGCCCGCTTGCGGATACCATATGAACTTTCTTACCATTTTTACGGTCAAATCTTTTTATTCCAAAATACCCCGAACAAATTTTTGATGGGAAAAGTTTTGTTTCAGTCATATTTATTCCGCAATCTTTTGCGCATAAGGAATATTGATATTCTTTTTCCCCAATATTTTTAGGATCAGATGAGGAAGGAAACTTAATAATCCAATCCTCGTTGTCAATTGATGTTAAAATCTTTGGTCTTGCACCACCTGATGAGCCGCCTAGCTGAAAAAGTTCATCCAAATTATCCGAATTTTGCGATTCTAATATTTTTGAACACTCTTGTGCAAGAATATCATAATCACTAATGCTATTTTCTGATTCAAATCTATGCTCAGGTTTATAAATTAAAGCCCCCATACCGCTTTTTTGCACAACAGCAAGTCGATTGAGGTTATCTATTTCTACAGGGTTAATTTTATTTTTCAAAAATAATCTGTCAACAAGCAATCGCCCCCAACCGTCAGGCAAACTGTCATTAAAAACTCCAAATAATCCGCCAAATGGATCATATTTTGGAATAAAGACTTTCTTGATGAGCGGCAAGCTAAAAGGTGAAATGCTGAACCCGTTATTTAACCATTCTGAATCATATTCAAAAGCAACAACTCTATCTGGAGTTTTAGCCAGAGTGCCAACTAAAATATCATTATAAAAAACTTTTAAATATTTATAGTTATCCATTTATAACCTCATCAATTGAGTTATAGCTTTTTTGCGTGAATAAATTTTCTAAATCTTGCTCTAAATTAAGAGCTATTAGAATTTTTATAAAAGAATTCAAAGATATTTCATGCTTAGATTCAAACCTTTTAATGGAGCCAAGGCTAACACCTGATTTAGACGCAAGTTTAGCCTGAGAAATCTTAAGCTTTTTCCTGTGTTGCTTAATTTTTTTAACCAATTCTTTTGCTATCTCATTAGGTGTCTTAGGATTAAATAAAAAACTATTCATAGATAATATATTATACCATTTTAACTAAAAAGTCAATATTTAGATAATATATTATCCAATGTTTAATAAATCGAAAAATACAACATAATGAAGTTGTGTTGTATTTTGAGGGTAAATGTATACAGGTTGGATAAAATAGAGTTTTGTAGGCGGAAGTTTTTGAATGCTATTTAAACGATATTTAAACGCTGTTTAAATGGTGTTTAAATGGTGTTTAAATTTTGTGTCATTCGACTTTACTTTTTATAGGGAAGAAGCAATCATTGTCTGTGATTAAGCGAGTTTGAAAATGAATGTAGTACAACCTATAAAAAAACTAGAAGATATTCAAAAGATTAAAAAATATTTGGCAAAAAAGCCAAGAGATGCACTGCTTTTTAGTTTTGGGATAAATACGGGACTCAGAATATCTGATATATTATCGCTTGATGTTGGGGATGTAAAAGGCAGAGATTATATTGAAATTAGAGAGAAAAAGACGAACAAGCATAAGAAATTCCCGCTTAATAGGTTTTTGAAAGAGGAGATTAATTTATTTGTAGAGGGTTTGCCGAGAGAGCAACCTCTTTTTTATACTCAAAAACATTGCAGGCTGGATAGAGCACAGGCATATAGAATTTTGAATAAGGCAGCACAAGCAGTTGGGGTGAAGGAGAGAATCGGAACTCATACATTGAGAAAGACATTCGGGTATCATCATTATAAAAAATATAATGATATAGTACTCCTGCAAAAAATCTTTAACCACTCCTCACCATCAGTAACACTTCGCTACATCGGCATCGAACAAGACACAATCGACGAAAGCTACATGAATTTTTATCTGTAGAAATGTTATAGTGGATAATAGACATAAAATAATTGTTTATTACAAGCTATGTAACTTTATTATAAAAACATGATATTTAGTGTAAAATTATATAAAATATGGAGTTTATCATGCCTATATTAGTAAATAAAATATCAATACCTGATTTAGGACTGGAAATAGATATGGATATTAATGC
>CASFGO010000012.1 GCA_949294335.1 uncultured bacterium
AAAAGAAGAAGACCAAGTAAAAGCTATTAACAAAGGTAATGGCGTTTTAGTTGATCAAGCTGCTGCAGGTGATGCGCCAGCAACTAACGGCTTATTTACTGGAATTAGTGATATTGATGGTACTGACTTTGCTACTCAAGACGTTAATTCATTTAAGTATGATGGATCTACATTTACTAAATATGAGTATGATAATGCAGATGCATCAATACAAGGAATTATTGATTCAGTAATTCAAAATCCAACCGGTAATGATTATTATGTAGATGCAAATGGTCGTGTAATAACAGATGCAGATCTTCAAGCAGCTGAAACACAATATGACGCAGGTACTGACCCAACTGCTTCATTTGAAATTAGAGAAGCTCAAGGTGAAACAATCACAGGTGATCCTGCAACTGAAAATTACTTTACCGATGGTAAAAAGTTCATTACAAGAACAGATTTAGAAAATGCAGTAGCTAGATATAATAAGTATGTAGAAACAGGTAAGAGAGAACCAAATGAAGTTAATTATATAACTCCATCTAATGATCCTACATTCTCTAATTATTCAGCAGTAGGTAATTGTAAATTAACAGAATTAAGAGCTGCAGACTTAGAAGATGAAGATATTTGGGCAGAATTAGATCAAATCATGAAGGATATGAAAGGTCCAAATGGAGATACTAGAGCTGCTGCTAACTTTGCTGCTTGTTTTGACACTGATGAAAATGGTGATTTAATTTACAAAGGTGGAATATATACCTTCCAAATGGGTGGAACTACATATTACACAACTAAGAATGATTTAGATACTTCATTAGGAACATCTATTGTAGATAATGAAATAGACGTCCAACAAGAAAAATTAAATTACTATAATGCTTCATATTTAGAAACTAAAGTAGAAGATACTCAAAAAGCTCTATTAGAAACTGATGGAGAAGGTAGATTTAAAACAGTTAAATTTGAAGATGATTCAGTAGTTTATTCATTGAATGCTCAAACAGTAACAGATGATGATGCATATAATGATGCAATGAATCGTTACTATTATGAAAATGCCCAGTATGAAAAGATGATTGCAGACATTAATGCTAAAACTGAAATCATACAGGCGCAAGATAGAACCCTAGAACTACGTCTAGAACAGTTAAATACTGAACAATCTGCTTTACAAAACGAAATGGAAGCAGTTAAGAAGGTAGTAGACAAGCACGTAGAACTTGGATTCAAGACATTCGGCGGTTAATACTAGTTAGTATTAAATATTGTTACTATTCAATTAGCATAATATTGAGGACACAATGGCATATAAGAATGATGGTTTACTGGTTATAGCGAATAAGTTTGGAGCAGCATCCGCTGATGCAAAATGTATGCTTTACGAAACTTATGACAGGTTAAGAGACTTAACAGTTTCAGGATCTGCTAGCTCTGGAACAGGCTTTGAGGCTTGTGGTGGCTTCCTATACCAACTTGCCAGCCTATTCGCTCCATCCTCTTTTATGAATACATTGGGCGGGACTCAATCATTTAATATCCCAGGTACTTCATATTGGTCACCATATTCTGGTGGTACAGGTACTGTAAGTGGGGGTTATGGCGCTTTTGGACTTAGCGGACTAGGGAACTATTCAGGGTTCCCTAGTGGTGCCGCTAATGTTAAGTGGGGCTTAGGAAGCGGTTCCACAACTGGAGGTGCGTCTAGTATTAATGGTTTATTATCAGGACTTGGTTCTGCTAGTGGTACAATTACAGGCGGAGCTTCAAGTATTGGAAGTGTTGCGGATGTTGCATCTGCTGCTGCATATGGTATTGGTACTGCTAACGGCTATGGAATTGGAGCATCAGGGATTCTTATGCCTTTAGCTGGATTAGTTTCTGGTTGGGGTGGCATTATGACAGCTGCTGCACCTTATTTAGGAGAATTCGGTTTACCTGCTATCGTTATGGGTAATTTAATGCAAGGAACTTCATCAGCAGCTTTATCTGCTTATCAAAATGTATCAAGTAATATTTTATCAAATGCTGATACAATTCTTTCTCAAAAAGTTGCAAACATTGAAACTGTTTGTAAAATGCTTGATACACAAGGTGAAGTTGTAAGAAAAATGTTAAAAGAACAAATGGATGGCGACAGCAAAGCTATTCAAAACTTATAGGGGTAGGGGTAAATAAATTTTGTTTTAATTTCCTAATACTCCGATAAAATTTAAGTATATATAGGTATTTCGATGAAGATTAGAACTTTTTTAAGAATAATGTTTAATGACATTTTAAGAGACAACATTATATCTAAAACGATTATATCCCTTGTTAATTTTTGTTACGAATATAGTATATTTGGAGAAAAACGACTAAAGAACAATCAAAATTTGTCGTTAAGCATGTTGGATACTAAGAGAAATATATTTTTTCAAAGTATTACAGGTGATAAAATAGACTGCCAATAAATTATTAAGACATGTTACAAACATGTGAAAACTTAAGCAATTATTCAATTTAACATGTTTTATAATATATGGAAGTCTTGAATTGGGTGTAAGAATATGAACGAATCAATAGAGACCTCCCTAAGACGAATAAGAAATTTCATCAATTTTTCAAGATCATTCTTTATTAGGAAAAATCCTTTTAAAATGCTTATTGAAGGAATTGTTGGAAATCTGAAAGATATGTTAAGTATTCGGCAAAAACTAAAAATGGCTCAATATAGAGTTAATTATCACAAACATCAATTAATGAAAATGGAGTCATTGATAGCAGAAAACAATGAACATACTTTCTTAAAAGGTAAGAACCTCAACGAAACAAGGTAAGGTGTACTATGGGTTTAATAGCATCATCAATGCGTTTATTAACACTAACTGCTTATAAAAATCAGTTAGAAATGCGTATTCAATCTGTAACAGAAAGTTTAATCGGTTTACAATCTCAAATTGATGAACTAGTTACAATAGGTGCCGACTTAGACCCTGATAGTGATGCTTTAAAAGACTTGAAAGTAAAAAAAGAACGTTTAAATTTAATTGAGAAGAAATTGGAAATGCAACAAAAACAATTCCAAACACAATTAGAAGCAGTTAACCAAGAAATTCAATCTTGTCAACAAATGCTTGTTGGTAATATTCAAAGCGGAATCTTTGGGTATTCTTTAGGTGGTAGATAATAGTTAAATATTCTTAATAAATAATTTTTAACTAGCAAAAATATTTTTTACATTTTTTCTTATATTGTAACTATAAATAAAAGGAGTTGATTATGAATAGTTATAATATAGACTTAGCTAAAACATTAAGCCCTAACAAGCAAATTACATTATCCCTTACTCAGCCACGAAAAGGCCCATTAAAACCCATAACTATTACTGCTTTTAAAGAAAATGATGTGCGAACCCATTTTATCTACCAGAAGCCACAAAATATTAATATTGCAGGGCAAAATATAAAAAAAGTTTATGATTATTCTGTAGTTAAATATAAAGATGCCGCAACACAAAATGGTAAATTATATGATATAACAACAGATAAAAGTAGAATTTCCCTATATACACATGATAATAAATTCGCACTTATGGAAGAAACTTACAGACAACCCAGAACATTGAATATTGGAAATTATAAATTAAAAGGCGATGTAACTAAAAGTATTAAAGCTGATGGTTCTAAAGAATATAGTGTAATTACTTCTCATTATAAAATAAAAAAAATTAATATCTCTCCTGAAGGAATTATTACAGGTCCTAAGAAGTCTTTATTAGAATTGATACAAAATAAGTTAGTACAAAAAATTAACAATAATAAATTTATATCAAAGTTATTGAAAAAATTTTAATAATTGATATAATTTATATGGTTTTAAGATTATGAAAGGTATGTTAAATGAAAAATCAAGTTAAAGTTTTAATGGCTGTTGCATTTGCATTTGGTATCGGATTAGGAACTGCAAATATTGCAATGTCAACAGCTCCAGCTCCAAGTATTGCAGTAGTTAATATTGATAAACTATTAAACTCATCTGCACAAGTATCAGCATTAAAAAAAGAACAACAAGCGAAAGCTTCAGAACTTAAATCATGGTTAAAAAATGCTCAAGCAGATGTTGATAAACAAAAAACACCTCAAGCAAAACAAGCAACAAAAGCTAAATATGAAAAAGAACTTTTAAATAAAAGAGCAGCTAATAATAAAGCTTTCTCTGGCAAATTAGCTTCAATTGATTCAAGTATAACTAAAACTGTATCGCAATATGCTAAAGCAAAAGGTTATTCTATTGTTATAGCAAAAAGTGCTGTAATATATGGAGGAACAGACATTACAGCAGAAGTTGCTAAATTAGTTAAATAATAATTTTAAAAGTTAAAAAATAGGTTATGGAATCCATAACCTATTTTTTTATAAGAAAATTTACTTGAATGTCCCCATCTTATTACCATATGAGTCAAATTGGGTAGTCGTACCATTATTATTTACCCTATATACTCCAATTTTTTTCCCATTTTTATTATAACCATATATTGTCCCATTAGGACCTTGTTTAAACCTCACAGCATCACCATCAAAATTTACAGTTGCATTTGCTGCTGCTTGTTGATTTTTCAAACGATAACTATCATTAAATCTATTATAACTATTATCTATTCTTATTGGATTTGTTTTTTGATAATTTCTCCCATATAGACCGTAATTGGGACTTCCTTGCTTTACCAATTCATCCATATTTTTTGTAGATAAATTTGAATAATTTGATTTAAGCTGATTATAATTAGGCATATAATTACTATTATATTGAGTTGTCTGGTTTGAAATATTCGATTTTGTTTTTTTCTTTTTTTTATTTTCTTTTGTTGAACTTGTTTTATTTTGAAGAACTTTATTTATCGCATTAGAAGAATTATCTCCATACAAGCCATATAAAGTATCTGCTAATACTTTATCTGCAATAGAAAGCCCCATTCCTATAATAAATAATAGAATTACGAAATTACGCATTTAGTTACTCCTCATATAAAATTTTATCATTCTATTTATATGAGGTCTAATTTGTTAAGAATATAAAATTACAAATTATTTAATTCGTACATTTCAAAAGCTTTATTAGCGTCGATATTAGGATTAGTTTTTTGGATATATTTTATATATGCTTCTTTTTTAATTTCTTTAAGAACATTTATAGTCCTTTCATCAATTTTTTGAGTAACACTTTCTTCAATAATATTTATAGCTTCAACTACTTGCATTGGATTTTCAGCATTTGATGTTGCATTTTTTACAATAGCTAATCTTGCATCATTAAATCCATAAATTTCAGAATTTTTTGGTGCAATTATATTACTTGTTATAATCCTTACATATTTTGCTATACCCTTATCTTCTAAAAGGCGCTTATTTTCTATTGTCATTGCACCATAATCAATAATTTTACCTTCTCGGAAATTATGCAATTCTGTGGCATTATAATCCGCAGAACTTAGTGTGGTTATAGATGCATCTTTCATCTTTGGCTTACCTTCTTTTTTAGCAAGGAATTCAACAAACATATACCCATCATTATCAAATTTGTCTGCTACTTGTCCAAAATAGAAGCCGGCAAATCCATTAGAACGGCCTTTTGCATACATTGCATTTTGTGGTTCTATTGTTTTTCCATGAACATTGTAACCTTTAAATGTTTTAGGTGGGGTATTAAATGCTTTTAATACAAAAGATTTTTGATTTTCTACAGTTATTTTATAACCAGTTCCATATTCTCCTGTTGAAAGTTCTTGAATCTCTACATTTTTACCTAATAATTTTTGTAATTCATTCTTTAATTGGTTTAATGAAGTATTATCTCTAGTAGAAGTTACAAACGAATTTATTGTTTGATAAATTTTTTCTGAAATATCCTTTTGATTTTCCTTTGGTATTTCATTCATCCATTCTTGTGGAAGATGCCCAATTCTTCTGTCTGTATTTGGAAATCTTGATAATATTTGGCTCATCTGATCATATCCAACTAAATCTTTTTGTAAATCTTTAGTTAAATTTCCATTATATGCAAGATTTTCAGAGGTTAATTCTGTTCCTTTTTGTTGATGATAGTTCAAAAATTCTAATAACTGTTCTGCCTCAAAATTTTCTAATCGAGGTGCCATTTTTACTAATTGGGCAGCATCTATATTTTCAATATATTTAATAAGTTCATCTGGATTTCCAACTTTATTTGCAATAAAATATGCTTTTAATTTTGATTCAAATTTATCATTATTTATTTGTGGGAATTTAGACTTAACTACATTCTCTACTTCTTTAAATTTAGTAGATTCTACAAATTTAATTACATTTAAAATATATTCTTTATCAGTATAAATATTAGTTTTATTTGAAAGTTCGATTTGTACATCTATAGGAATTTTATGAAATTCTTCTGGGGATATTTTATTAAATACATCAATAATTCCTTTATTACCCAACAACATTGATTCAACAATATGACTATTAATATCATTATTAATATGTGGAACTATTTCAGATGGAATATTTTGGAAACCTTTTATTAATTTCCCAAATTCATCTAATGGGATATCGCCCATTAGTTCAAAAGATTGATTAACTAGATTATCAACTACCGTTGGTTCTATATTATTTAAAATCTGAACAAGCTCTTCATCAACTCGTAATAATTTGTTGTTCATTGAATTTAGGAATGTTTTTAAAACATTATCGTTCATTTGTGATATTAATGAAACCTGTGACATCAATCTATCATTCGTCGTTGTATTTATTGTATTGTAAATAAGATCTGTAAATTTATCTCGCATTTTATCATTATCAGCTAAATCCATTGCTTTTTCATATAAAGAAGTTACTGATTTATTGGATTTGACAATATCAGTTTTAATATCTGCAACACATTTTTCTGAATCAAAATTATTTTTGTTATTTTTAATATAATCAATTACTTTGTTATAATTATCATTTTTTATAAAATCAATCATATTTAGAGAAATATTATTTTCTAAATTATAATCTTTCATAGACTTAATTACATTTAATAAAGCCATTGCATGTTGTTTTGTTTTTCCATTTAATTCTCCATTTTGAAGTTCATATAACTTATTTTTAACAAAAGGATTTTCAATATCTGTAAATTTATTATTTTGAATAAAATCATTAATTATTTTTCTAGCTTCATCAGAACTTATACTTGAAAAATCTACTGAAGTATTTCCTATATGTTTTTTAGTTGTACCTATTTTAGTAAATGAAAAATCTTCTCCTATTAATAACACATCACCATTTGACATTTCCTGTATTGAAGATGGGTTATTCTTTTTTAGCTCTGCTAATTCTTCTGGCGAAATATATTTTACAACACTTTCTTGATGTTGTTGTACTTCTGTTTCTGTTTCAGTTTCTAGTTTGGTTTCTTGTTTTTCTTCTATTTTTTGATTGGTTTCATCTTCTGTCTTCCAGTGCATTAGCTTATTATCTAAATATACATCGAATGTTTTTGATC
>CASFGO010000013.1 GCA_949294335.1 uncultured bacterium
TCTACCAACGAACCCAATGACAAGTTAATAATTTAAGCCGCAATAGCTCCCTTGAGGAGCGAGAGCGACGGGGTTAGAAATCGTAGAGCAAGGCTCTACCAACAACCCAGATGACAAGTTAATAATTTAAGCCGCAATAGCTCAGTTGGTAGAGCAAGGGACTGAAAATCCCTGTGTCCTTGGTTCAATTCCGAGTTGCGGCACCATTTTTTAAAAAGAACCTTTCGAGGTTCTTTTTTTATTGCGTTCAATCGGACACTACGGAGCAAAGCTCCGAGTCCTTGGTTCCCTCTCGTGAAACAACACTTAGTTATTTCACTCGGCAGAGTGAGTTGCGGCACCATTTTTAAAAAGAGAACCTTTCGGGGTTCTTTTTTATTGCGTTCAAGTAGATTGTTGGGTTTCACCCAACCTACAACTATTTGGAATATATAATCTTTTGTAATTCATAGATATATTTTAGCATATATTAAAAGATGCGGTAAATCACAGATTTACCACATCCTACAAACTGTTCTCTTAATTTATATTGTTTTTGCGGATAAGCTTATTTTATTTGGTCTAAATTAAGCTTTTTTATTGAAATTTTGTCTTCAGAATTTATGCTGACAATTGCATCTTTATATTTATCTGCAAAAATGCAAGCTTTTTGCACTACATAGTAAGGACAGTTTGTTACGTATGCCTCACCGCCATTAGAGATATGTGTAATTCCAGAATTTTGGTATCCACGTTCATCTACATTTGCATTTGTAACGATTATTGAGTTTGTGTTAAATGTTGTTGGCTCGTATTTGTCATATTTAACAGGGCTTGCAGAAACTTCAATATATCCTTTAAAAGATGGTGTAATAGGCCTGATTTGCATATTTTGTACTCCTTTTTTATTTACACTTAACTAAAACTCCTGAAAAATATTTTTTGCTATTAATAGCAAGTAGGATGTGGTAAATCTTTGATTTACCACATCAAAACTGAAAATCCCTGTATCCTTGGTTCCCTCTCGCAAAACAACACTTAGTTGTTTCACTCGGCAGAGTGAGTTGCGGCACCATTTTTAAAAAGAGAACCTTTCGTGGTTCTTTTTTTATTGCGTTCAATCGGACACTTCGGAGTAGATTATTGGGTTTCACCCAACCTACAACTAAGCTGATTGAGCAGGTTGTTATTTTACATCTGATTTACTAATTGTTGTATAATATTTTTATATAATTGAATTTTATAACAATCTTTGTTATAATTCATATATATATTGTTATAAATGAGGTATTATATGAATATTTCTTTAACTCCAGCATTGGAAAAATTTGTAAATGATAAAGTTGCATCCGGTTTATATAATTCTGTTAGCGAAGTAATTAGAGAAGCTATTAGGTTGTTAATTTCTAAAGAAGGGATTTCGCAAGAAGATTTAGTTCGCTTGAATAGAGATATTGAAGAAGGACTAAATGACACAACCGTTTTAGATGGACGCGAAACAATGAAAAATTTAATGAGTAAGTATGAATAAAGCTTATAAAATTAAGAGTAAGGCTTTAGAAGACATAACAATTATTGCTGACCGTATTAGAGAAGATAATGAGAAAGCTGCATTAAAATTTGTTCAAGTTTTATATGAAACTTTTGATAAACTCGCTAAATTTCCGAATTTAGGAATTTCAAGAAAAGATTTTACATACAAAGATGTTAGATTTTTTGTTGTAAAAAAACATTATCTTGTAGTCTACAATCTTGAAAATGATTGTATTTGTATTTTAAGAGTATTGTCATCATATCAAAATATTTGTGCTTTGTTATAATTTTTTCATTTGAATATTTTTACACAAAAAGTTAAACTTTTGATTTTGAATAATCAATCTTTGTGTTAATTTTTCTCAAACCGACTATTAATTTACAATGGCACCATTTTTAAAAAGAGTCTTCGGACTCTTTTTTTATTTACTAAGAATATTTAATAAATAAAATAAAATTATCACTCGGAGGGTGAATCATTCGTTGAAATGATAAGCTGGATAAGAGGTAGGCTGAGATGTCTATTTCTTATCCAGCTTTTTAGTTATAAACAATAATTTAATTAGGGATATCAACATGCAAAATATACAAATTAGCTTTAAGCAAAATTTTAATACTAGACAAGAAAGAACTAAAATCTCAAACAAAACTCAAAAAGCATTAACAACAACTACTGCTTGGTTTACATTTGGAGTTGGCTTAGATTTTGTCAGCAGAAAATGTCAAATTTTTAAATCACCAACCCAAAATTCTATTTTTATCAATTCAATTATTGCATCAACTGCAGGATTGGGACCTATTTTTCAGAAGTATTCAATAATAAAAGTAAAAAATAATATTAAAACTCTAATATCGAAACATCATTTTTTTAGTTAAATCTTTAAAGTATAAATTTTAATGCTAAAATTAATTGAGGAGTTCAACATGTTTAGAGAAATGAGACGAAAAAAACAACAACTATCTTTTGAAGAATGCCAAGAAGTCTTGAGTAATGAAGTAAGAGGTGTTTTATCTGTTATTGGTGATAATGGTTATCCTTATGGAATCCCTATAAACTACAAATATTCAGCAAAAGAAAATAAAATTTATTTTCACGGAGCAAAAGAAGGACACAAAATAGATTCAATAAATAAAAATGATAAAGTTTCTTTTACTGTTTATGAAAGAGGTGTTCCAATCGAATCTAAAAGAGGTTTAAATGTCAGAAGTGTAATCATTTTTGGCCGTATAAAAATTGTTAAAGATAAAGAAACAACTTTAAACATATGCCGTAATATAAGTCGTCAATTTGATTTTGCTGACAAAGAATTCATTGAAGAAGAAATCAAAAAATTTGCAAATGCAGTTATGTGTTTGGAATTAATCCCAGAACATATTACTGGTAAACTTATAAACGAAAGCTAAGTTTTATTTTTTAACTATTACAATTATTGTCACTTTTTATACAAAATTAAAATTTATTTTTCTTATTAATATGTATAATTAATCATGAGTATATATATTATAATCTTTTTTTATAAAACCTAATTTTTGACCTAATTTTATATATTTGTCAGCTATAAACGTCCTTATAGGATTAGGCTTCTTAATACTTCCTCTTTGTTGCATTAATTTTAGTTGTTCATTCAAAGACAAATTAGTTAATTCATCCTTTGATAATTTTGTAGTTTTTGAAATTTTTTTCAAAGTTTTATCTTGTAGTTTATATTTAATTGTTGAAAAATTACCAATATGGACAGATTTCATAATATCCCTTATTCTTTAGATACACTATTTAATTTTAAAAAGAATAAAAGATTTATTCAATAGAAAAAATATAAATATTAACTTATATTATTAATCGCAAATTATTTTTTTTTGAGTTTTATAACTTAATATAATTAATTAATGGAGTAAATCTCAATGAATATTTTGGCTATTAATCAAACATATAAATTACAAACGCCACAAATAAAATCTCAACCAACTTTTAAAGGAAATAGATTTTATACCTTAGAAGAAGTCAACAAAGCATCAACAGTATCACCTAAAGATGTTATAGAAGGAGTCGAAAAATTAACAAAAAAAATTAAATTCTTAAATAAAATACTTGGAGAAAATGACAAAACAGTACAACCTGTAGCAGCTCCAATTGGCGATGCCATTGTATTCATAAATATGGACAAAACAACAAAAGGAAAAACAAAAATAAATTTATTCGCTGATACAAAAGGCCATATATATGAACCAACTGATAAACTTGATCAATTTATAAAAATTGATAATCCTTATTATGTAAGACAAAAACTAGATATAGTTATATCGGATAAAGATGGCAGGATGAGCGAAGGAGCAATTAAACCTTTAAATGGGACTTATACTCATTTTGAAAGAAATAATAAGACAGGTAAACGTAAAGCCATTAGTGAATACTTTTATTTAGTCCCTAATGTAAGAGAATGTTCTGAACAAAACGAAAAAGTGAAAAATTTTGGAGAAGATAAAACTTCTATTACAATAAATGATATATTTTTTAAAATATTTTCTGATTTATCATTAGTAAAACCTAAAATTAATCTAACTAAATAAAATATATAATATTAATATTTATGCTAATATAAAAAAATGAAAAACATATTTATATTATTTGTCATAATATTATTATTTGTTTATTCAGGATATGTTGAACCGAATTTATTAGTATACAAAAATCAAAATATTTATGCTCAAAATTGGAATAAAAATTTAGACGGATTTAAAATTGCAGTAATATCTGATTTGCATATAGGCACTGCCAATATCGATTGTAATAAAATAGATAAAATAACAAACAGAGTAAATAAAGAAACGCCTGATTTAATTGTTTTGTTAGGTGATTTTGATGCAAAATATATTGAATATTCAAATATTCCAGAACAAAAAATTACTAATTCATTAAAAAAATTAAAAGCAAAATATGGTGTTTATGCAATATTAGGCAACCATGATTATGAACCTCCATATATCGTAAACAGAATTCTTAAAAACTCAAATATTAAACTATTAGAAAATGA
Source organism: uncultured bacterium (assembly GCA_949294335.1). Lineage (GTDB taxonomy): Bacteria > Cyanobacteriota > Vampirovibrionia > Gastranaerophilales > Gastranaerophilaceae > UMGS1585. Next base: position 4,545 of record CASFGO010000013.1, read on the forward strand.
AAGTGTATATCTTTATTGTGGAATTAGAATTGTTGGTTTAAAAGATTTATGGCATTTTTCATTAAATCCTAGAGTGATTATTGGTAATATTAACCAACCAACAATTGTATTATCGCATAATCCGGATATATTTCCTCAAATACCACAAAATACAAGTTTAACACTTTGTGGACATACACATGGCGGAGAAATTTTTATTCCATATCTAGGTTCTCCATTTGTTCCTTCAAAATATCACCAAAGATATAGAAAAGGATATATTGTAGAAAATAACAAACATTTATATGTATCAGGTGGCATTGCAACTCTTAGTAAATTTAGATTTTGCAACCCTCCAGAAGTTATATTTATAAATATGTATAAGCAAACACCTGAAACAAAAATCGAAAACTTTAACAAAAATAAGGGAATTTCAAAAAATTATATACCTTACTATAGAAAAATTTTTAGTTTCATATAAAATATTTTTATACAAATATGGAGAGTGATTATGAAAAAAATTCTAACAATTTTCGCAGCATTATTTACAACATTTCTAGCTACAACTAATTTATCTTTAGCCTATGAATATACTCAAGTTAGAGCAGAGCATATTCTGGTAAAAACACAAGCAGAAGCACAAAACCTTGAAAAAAGGATTGAAGATGGTGAGAGTTTTGAAGATTTAGCGAAAGAATATTCTCTATGTCCTTCTGGCAAAAATGGGGGAGATTTAGGCTACTTTGGTAGAGGGCAAATGGTTCCAGAATTTGAAAAACCTAGCTTTGATATGGCGATAGGAGAAGTATCTGAACCTATTAAGACACAATTCGGATGGCATATTATAAAAGTTTTAGATAAAAAATAAGATATTAGTCAATAAAAAATAACCTTAGATTTTAAAATCTAAGGTTATTTTTTATCCCAACGATGTTCATATTCTTCAATAGCTTTAGCTGCTTCATCTTCTGAATATTTATAAGCAGATAGACTTATCATTATTCTTCCTTCTGATTCTTCAAAAAGCTTTTTCTTCACTTTATAAGGATAAGTTTCATTTCCTTGCATATTACCTTTATGTATTTCTCTTATTACGTCATCAATATACATTTGCATATATTGCGGAATTTTAGGATGTCGTTTTATGTACTCACATAGTCGCATATTTTCTCGATAACGATTTCCACTTGCTGTTGTTAAAAGAAAGTTCCCAATACTATTTAAGCCACCATTCGATGCAGGAACAATATGTTCAATTGATCCTGTTGAGGCTATAAAAATACGTCTTACTATTTCTGTATGTGTTCGTTTTGAATACTTCACAACAAAAGCATTTTTACTACTTTCAGATGTCGGAAGAAATAGGGCTTTATTCTTTATCGTATTAAAAATTTCTCTCTCATTATCTTTGGGAATAAATTTTTCCAACGATTCAAGATATGTTTTCCGTTTAAAAGTATCCTGAGTAGATTTACTTAGAATTATTTGTCGACACCCTGTACTTTTACCACGTATTTCAAGAGCTGATTGAGGTGATAATCTTTTAGTCAGCATATCTACATCATCTAAAACTTCCATTTCTTCAAGCTTTAGCTTTATAAGACAATTTGTTTTAAGCATTTTTAAACAGTTTTGCAAATTATCATCAGGATTAATTGATGCAAAATCTTTAAATATAGCAAACATTGCTTTTTCTACAGGAAGCATATTTTTCTGATATTTAGAGAGTAATTCAACTGCATCTTCTGCATTTTTGCAATTTGCAAGATTCTTTTCAAATTCTTTTATTTTTTCACTCGGAATAATTTCAATCCCTCGATATGGACAAGTAATGTTCCTTAATTTTCTAAGAGGTTTGCCAGCAGATGTTTTACCCTCATAAGGGATATCGTAATAATAATGCAAATAATTTTGGGGAGTGATATGTTTTAAATCTTTTGAGGACATAACATCCATTCTCTATCCTGTACACTATAATGATAACAGATGTATCACCTCCCTGCAATACTAACTTATTTAACAAATTATAATTCTAACGAGTAGACAAAATTCAACCCCTACATTTACCCCTTTACCCCTTGCATTTACCTATTATATTTACCCCCTCCCTCTTGAATAGTTAGAAAAAAATAATATAATAATAATGTAATGTCTTATTATGCAACTTTTTTGAAAAAAATCCCCAAAATAAAACGGTTTCTGGATAACGATTGTTCTGACCAGATATATCACTATACTAAACCAGAAAAACTGTTAAACATAATCTCAAACAAAACTTTGAGATTATCTAATGTGCTTTATCTAAACGATAAAGCCGAAGTATCATACACTTATAGGCTTATTGTTGATTTAATAAAAGAAAATCCTCAATTAAATAATGAACTATATAGCAAAGTAATTGAGTATTTTACAAAAAAATACAAACACATAATTGATGGAGATAATGAATTATACCAACAAGAATATTACACAATATCCTTTTCAACAGAAAAAGATAATTTAATTCTTTGGAACAATTATTCTAAAGAAAAAACTTATACAGGATACAACCTTGGTTTTGACATCAACGATTTAATGTGTGATATCTACAAAAAGCAATATAACGCAATATGTGGCTGTATCATATATGATGAAAAGAAACAAAAAGCAATAATTAGAGCTATTTTAAAACATTGGAATAAAAAGTATGAAAGAGCATTATCAGCTTTAAAATATAAAAAATTAGCTAAAAAATTAAGACTTGAGAACATAACATTTGAATTAATTGATATTTTGAGTTTAATAAGTGTATTCTTTAAAAAGAATGAGTTTCAAGATGAAGAAGAATACAGAATAGTAATTGTTAATCATACTCAGTTTGGAGAATTACCAGAACCTACAAAAATTATTGAAAAAAATGGTTTATTTGTTCCATATATCGAATATAAATTTCCTAAAAGGGCTTTAAAATCAATTAATATAGGTCCTACAATGAACGAAAGTATATTCTACACAAGCACAAATAGAATGTTATTAAATTTTGGATACGATAAAGTTGATGTTAGTTGGTCTAAAATTCCTTTAAGGTATTAATATTTGTAAAGAATATTGAAAAATTAGGCAATTCTTATTTTCAGACAATTTAAATGATGTATGGATAACGTATCATTTAAAGCTCGACTAAGACCAACAACAATGAAAGAATTTACAGAAGCAACTGCTGATATCTATCGTAGAGCCTCTGTTGAATACCCTTGGACAGCTAAAGAAACTATTAAAGCAGCTAAAGCATATACAACAGATATTCTTGATTGCACTGCAGGTGGCATTGTTGATGAAACAGGTAAGAATGTTGTTTTATTCCACATCTGCCCAACTCAACCTCAAAATTTCAATTTCGAAGAAATAGAAAAACATATTATGAGTTTTGTAGAAGAGGGGAAAGGAAAGCTAAAAGGTTTTCTTCTTGGATCACAAAAAATGTTCCACGATTCTGAAATGATGTTTAAAAGATTACACCGAATGCTTAGAAATAGAAACATCCCTACAACTATTATCAAAGGAAATAAAGATGATAAAAGTCACATCTTATATAATGCCGCAAAAGATGAATGGTTAGTATCAAACTTTGCAATAAACCAAAAATTACATAATGGCGAAAAAGACGCTAAGAAAATATTAACTGATTGCTTTGATGAAATTAAAATAGCTGAAGGAGATTTTATTCAATAGCAAAAATTATTTTTAGATGTTTTTATGCATATAACGACTTATAAACTGAGGTGATTATATGCAAATCTCAAGAATTAATTATACCAACAACATAAATAAAATTAGCAACATAAAAAATAATCAGATTAATTCTCTTCAAACGATAACTCAAGATAGATTTGAAAAACAAAATAATTACAATGGAATACATTTTTTAGGTGTAAATAAAAAAGGACAAGTTAAACAAAGAGCAATGTTCTGTCATATAACGGCTCTACCAGGAACACGTTCATACTGTGGACAATTTATTGATCCTGAAACTGATAAATTTATCGATTTTTTATCTAAATCTAAACAAACTCATTGGATAATGAACCCATTATCAGCAGTTGGAAAAGATTTATCACCATATAATGCTAGTGGAAGATTTAGTAGAAACAAATATCTAGTAAACCTAGGAGAATGTACAAAAGAAGAATATGGCAAAATACTTAAACCTAAAGACCTTCCAGATGATGTAACATCCCCTGTTTTTACCCTTGAAATGTTACAAACACAAAAAGATCCAAGATTTAAAAAAGCATATAACAATTTTAAAAAACTTCCTGAAACAACTCCAATAAAACAAGAATACAATCAATTCTGCAAAGATAAAGGTGATTTATGGCTAGATACATATTCTACATATAATGCACTAAGCAAAAGACACGGAGACAACTGGCATGAGTGGCCAAAAGAATTAATAATGCTACCAGATAAATCAAGAGAAACAGGCAAACCTCTTTTAGATTTAACACTATCAACATTAAAAGAAAATGGATATTCAAATGAAGTAAATGATGTAAAGGAAGATATTGGATTATACAAATTTGAACAATTCCTATTTGATAAACAGTTTAAACAATTTAATAAAAAATTAGCAGATAAAAAAATAAGACCAATATTCGATTTAGGTATCGGTATAAATCCTAACGGTGTTGATACTTGGGCCAATAAAGATATCTTTCTTTTTGATAAAGATTTTAATCCAACAAAAGTTGCTGGATGCCCTCCAGAAGATGCTTTTCCAAATACCCAATATTGGGGTTTCCCTTTATATAACTATGATTCCCCAAGATTTTGGGATTATCAAGAAAAATCTCTTAAACAACTTCTTAGTGAAGGAGATCTAAGACTTGACCACTTTGTTGGATACATTAATCGTGCAGAAATTCCAACAGAATATAAAAAAGATGATGGAACAATATTAAAAGGAGAAGACATATTTAAACCTAAAGAAAAAGGTGGAATGGGCCCTGATTTCTTTGATCCTAAATGGATAGTTAATCTTCAAGATAAAAGAAATAAAAAAGGTGAAAATATGTTTGACCTATTATGTCGTGTAGCAAAGGAACAAGGTTTAAAACCAGAAGACTGTTACACATTAGAAAGTCTTGGACCATTATCAGAAACAAAAGCTTATAAAGAATTTGATAAAAAACACGGCGAAAACTTTGTAACACAAAGAATTCCTATTGCTTTAGGTATCGGCAAATCAATAAACAAAGCACAACCTAATAATTCATCAAATCCAAAAAACTTGAATCAATACAATGTAACTCTATTAACTGGAAATCACGATTATGCATCACTACGAGAATACGTTGATTTACTCTTAACAGAAAAACCAAAAACATATAAAGATGGAGATAATTCGCCTAAATTATTTAGAGAATTTTGTAAAAAAGAATTAAAATTAAATAATAAACAAATGGAAGATAAAGAAAATGTCGCTAAAAAAACATTAATTTGGCACTATCAACAACCGGTTAAAAGAGTTGACACAACCATATCAGACGCCTTAGGAATATATTTTAGACCTAATTACCCAGGACACTGGTTAGGTGAAGAAGATGTATATCTAAAGAAACCTGAACCACACGCACTTGTTAGACCTTGGAGTAATGTATTTGAAAAAGGTTTCTTAAATAAACCTAAAACAAATCCTCCAGGATTAAACCCAGGATATAAAGAAAAAGCTGATGAATACATTAAATCAATGCAGGACTTATTTGAATAAATTTATACACACTTTGTAAACTTATGTAAATCTCCTGAATATAAAATAACAATTTCTCACAATGTATATACTTTATATATACATAGAATATAAGGAGATAATTTATGGTACAAGGTCCAAAAGGAACAACATCAGTGAAATTTAGCTACGATGATGCAGGCAAAAAAGTAACAAGAGAAATCAATGTTCAACATGGGATTCAAATCGATTTTAGTGGATCAACAAAAGTAGAAAATGGTAAATATCATATAGGTTCCGATGGAGCTATATATAACGATAAAGGAGATAAAGTAGACGTAATAAAAACTACAAAAGAACAAATGGCTGCACTAGAAGGTATGTCTATGGTTGCAGAAGAAGCAGGAAGTAATGCACAAAAAGGGAAATTTATCTTAACCGATGCAGATATTAATGCAGCAATGACAGATGAAGGAGGTCAAAAAAGTTCTTTAACTGTAAATATGCGAGAAAATGCACTCGGAGGCAATAAAAGAACACACTACAAAGACGGTCAATGGGATACAAGAGCAAAAATGTCAACAGGAGTATACTCTACAAGACTGACAGGTAATGGAAATGCTTCATATGTAGAAGTTTCATCTGATAGAACAAAAAAAACTGCAGAAGCAAGAAATGAAGCAGCTTGGGCAGAAAAACATCCTATTTTAAATTTCTTTAAAACAACTTTTGGATTATAAAACTTATAATATTATAAATATCTAAAAGACTTGAAATAATAAAAAATATTTTCAAGTCTTTTTAGCATTTTAATTTAATATTAAAATAATATAAAAAAAAAATAAAATTTTCTTATTTGTACTATACTAGATATGTTAATAAAACAAATAAGGAGCGAGATTAATGATAGATAAAACAGCAATAATTGATCCTTCAGCACAAATCGCAGAAGATGCAATTATAGGACCGAATGTTGTTATTGGTAAAAATGTAAAAATAGGTTCAAAAACAAGAGTAATCGCCAATGCATATATAGAATATGCAGAAATTGGTGAAGGGTGTACAATATCACCTTTTGCAACAATTGGATCAGAACCTCAAGACTTAGGTTACAAAGGCGAAGAAACAAAAGTTGTTATTGGTGACGGAACTATCATTAAAGAGAATGTTACAATCCATAGAGGTGCTGCTTGTGGAGATTTTACAACAAGAGTTGGTAAAAAATGTTTATTAATGGTTGGATCTCACGTTGCTCACAACTGTGTATTAGAAGATGAAGTAATCTTAGCTAACTTAGTTACCCTTGGTGGTCACGTCCATGTTGGTTTTGGTGCTTTTGTTGGTGGAATGAGTGTATTCCATCAAAATATTAGAATAGGTAAAATGGCAATCATTAGTGGCTTCTCTGCTGCTCGCCAAGATATCCTTCCTTATTCTAAAGGAGAAGGTCGTCCACCTGTTCCGCGTGGATTAAATGTAGTTGCACTTAAACGCAGAGGAGTTTCTCAAGAAGAAAGAACTGTTGCTAATGAAGCATTTAAACTTCTTATTTCTGAAGAGTATAACACATCTCAAGCAATTGAAAAAATCAGAAAAGAATTGCCTCAAAATAAATATGTTGATGATATGATTGAGTTTATTAAATCTTCAAAAAGAGGAGTTACATTAAAATCTCATAAATCTGGTTATCAATCATTAGAAGATTAATAAAAAATGGTTCTTATAAAAAGAACCATTTTTTTTACCAAGTTTTTATTTCTTTTTCTACTAACTCAGGAATAATCGTTTTATTTATACTTTCTAACCATTTCTTTTGATTATCAGGAAGAACTGCTTTCATTTTCATAGCTTCTTCCTGATTATTTAATGGGTACTTATGTGCAAATTGTATTGCAACTATACCTTTTTTAGCAATAGGTTTTTCTGCCTTAAAAATATTTTGCTCTAAATACCTAGATTTTTCTGTTTCTCCAATTAACATAAAATTAGCAATCGCAATATCTTCTTTATCATTATATAAAACTTGTGTATCTAAAGGAGTTTGTTTACTTGCTGCACTTGCTAATGCATTAACATAATCTAATGGTTTTTTATAAGATTTAATATAATAAACCCCTATTAAATCAGTCCAATTATCACCATTTTCATTTCCTTTAAAATATTCATTCATATATGATTTAGTTTCTTTTGAATATGAACTATACTTCAAAGTATACAAAGTGCCATTAAATTTAATCGTAGGTTGGTTAATTTGAGCAAATACATTACATCCTAGAAATAAAACAATTAGAGTTATTAATATTTTTTTCATTATTCATCCTTATACCATTTAATATCTCTTGTATAATACATAATCGCAATAATTGCAACAAATAATCCTAAACTACCTATTAGAAGAGCAAAATCTTGTAAATTTAATACAGTATATAAATATGTGTATAATACTGCTAGAATTCCTGAAATAGTTTTTGCCATAATTTTATCTTTATCTGTTAAAACAAAGTAAGTGTAACCGCCTATGACAGATATAGTCATTACAGTTGCAATAAAATAAGCTAATCCAAAATGAATAAATTCAGACATTGATAAAAGCAACATGTAAAATATAATCATTGAAAAACCAATTAAAGTATATTGGAATGGATGTATTTGTTTTATTTTTGATGCCATTTCAAATAAGAAAAATGAAAGGAATGTCAATGCAATGAATAAGAATCCATATTTAATACATCTTACAGTCATTCTGTAACTATCAATAGGAGTTAAAAACATAATATCGCAAGAATTATTCATATCTTGAACTTCTGCTATATTCCAAGTTGCCTTATAACCATTTTTATTAATACCTTTTTCTGACGGGAAAAAATCTCCTTCAAAACTTGTATTTTTCCAATTACCTTCTACACTAATATTGTTATTAATTCCACCAACTTTAAAACTTATACCACATATTCCTCTTAATGTATATTGAGTTTTGAATGGTATTATTTTAGGAGCATTTGCTAAATTTATAATTCCTGAACTATTACCATTTAATAATTTTGTTCGTTTACCAATAAATCCTCTGATATCAGAAACATTAAGTATTAATGTTGCATTTTCTTTGATATTTCCAGGGTTGATAAATGAACCATATGCTTCTACTTCTGTAGTATAAACAGGAATTTTAAAAATACCTTTCTTACGATATTCTGTTTTTATTTTTGATTGAATATTATAATCATATAGTTTTAGTGTTTCTCCATTTTTTAAGCGTAATTCCGGAGCCATAATTGTTTGTTGATGCCCCCAAGACATCGCAACTTTTCCAATTGCTTCATTTTTGAAATTTTCGCGTTCTTTTATTGTATTTTCTACACAAAATAAAGGTATTAGTAATAATAATAAAAACAGTATTATAATAAATAGCTTTTTCCCAATAGGATTCGATTCTTCAGTAAATTTCTCAATAAATTCATTATTTTCTTCCATAATTAATTCCTTTCAAAAAATATTTAGTTTATTATAGCCACTTGGGTAATAATTGTCAACAAGTTTAATATATTTACATTTAAACTAATCTTTTTTGTAAAGAGATATTAATTTGGCTCTTTTTATTACTCCCTTTACCCCTCTTCTTGCATTACTCTTTGAGAAATTTTAAATACTGGTAAATCATTTCCAGCTTTTATATCTTTAGGATTTGGGTTTTTTACCCATAAATCAATTGAATCTTCATTAATATATTGTTTTGAATTCTCTGCAATTATGTATTTTACAACATCTTTTGGTTTATCTTTATAGCCTTTTATATCAGCAAAATCGAGAACTTTCATAAAGTTATTTTTCATCACATAGAATGCATTTTCAACACCGCCTGTTTTATTTAAAATCTTTGTTTCATTTGGATTAATAGGATATCCATTTTGTTTTTTTACGTCAATATCTTCATCAATTAAATCTTGATTTTTTAACTTTTTGATGTTTTCTTCTCCAATATCATCTTTTATTTTTTCTAAATTCTCTTTTGTAATCTTGTATCCAGTAAAATAGTTTGTAACATTTACGGATTCTAATCGATAAGATGTTCTAAAATTAACATCTGCATTACAACCTTGATGATCTAATTTCATATCAAGATTTTTAGGCACTACTCCATTTTGGAATAAAAGTACATCTCTTATTGTTAGAGGCTTTGTTTTATCTTTTCTCTTTTCACTTAAATAATACAAATCATATTTAAGAACATTTACTGTTCCTTTTACATCAGCGAATGCATCATGAGCATCATCTAAATTCTTACAAAATAAAAATTTATATTGTTCTGATAATCTTTTTCTTGCACCTAAATATGGATGAATTCTTTGTTGCAAAATAAATGGGTCAATAACTTTGTATGCTCGTTTAGGTTTAAGTTGTTCATCCGAATATTCATTATGCTCATTTATTGCATTGTTTAGCATTTTAATATCAAATTTTGAATTATAAGCAACAATAATACCATTTTTCTTATTAAGGTAATTATTTACAAAAGGTTTTAAGACTTGTTCAATAACTGGTGCATCTTTTAAGTCTTCATCATAAATTCCGTGTACTGCAGAAGCTCCTTCTGGAATATGCATTTTAGGATTAATTAATTGACTATATCCACTGTCTTTTACAACTTCACCATTTTTTACTTGAATAGCACCAATTTGTATTATTTTATCTAACGGTTTTGAATAATCATCTGTATTAGTACCTGTTGTTTCTGTATCAAAAACAACACAATCAAGAATTAATTTTCCATTATTATCTGTAATTGGAACATCTAATGATTTATGTTTTGACATATTCATTAATTCTTTTAAGTTTGTTGCAAAAGAAATATCATCAGTCGGTTTTTCATAAAGATTTTTAGCAGGTGGTTCTTTTACTTCTCTGGAATCTATTGAGTGAGAGGTTGCTAATGGTTTAGTTACATTATATTTATTAAATCTTTTAACCCAGCTTGTATCATTCGTTTCTGCTAAAGCATTTGCATGTTGAAACACATAAAAATCTGTTTCTGTTGCAGTATTCCAATCGAGAGGTTCTTTTGATAAGTTTTTCCACCCAACTTTATTGAAATCAAACCAAACACCATCTTGCATTAAGCCAGTACCTTGATATTTTTTGTCATTTACTTTTTTTATATAGTTATCTTCAAACCATTGACCTTTAAATGTCATACTTACAGGAGGGTAATAATGATTTGATAATTGATTAATTTTAGGATTTGATACAGGTTTCATTTTTTCGCTTTTAGGTTTATTAGCGATTGGTGCATAATAGTTTGATATTAAATTTGTTTGAATATTCATAACTAATTTACCCCACTAAATCCAATTTGTTACCTGTTTCTGTTGCTTCTTGTGTTTCGTAAAATCTATTTTTTACTTTTTCATATTCTGATTCTGAATGTTTCCAATCTCTCTCAAACTGTTGATTAAATACATTTGCTAAAATTGGCTTATCAAAAGCTATTGCAACCTCATTATTTCCTCGTTTATATTTCTCTTTAGCATTGTTTCTATCAATCATAATTTTATAGTAGCCTTTAATTGTAGAAAGTTTGCCTTTGTCTTTTTCCGTAAAATGATAATCTTTCTTTTGTAGTGTGATAGTTGCTTCTCCATTTTGGTTGATATCTTTAAGAGCTTTCTTAATCTTTGCTCGTCTTACATATAATTCTTTATAATCGAGTTTTTTACGATTAACTGGTGGAATTCCAACTTCTTTTTCTGTTTCGGAAACAGTTTTTAAATATTCTCTAATTTCTTCATTAATCTTTTCAGTATAGAGTTCATAATCTTCTCTTTCACCTTTTTTAAGATTTTGATTAAGTCCCATTGCGGACCAGTTTGTAGATCCAATTAAAACTTCTCTATCATCAAATACTGCCCATTTTGAATGAAGTCTTTGGTTAATTTTTTCATCTGTTTTATATTCTCGAATACTTACCCCATTTTCGACTAAATCTTGATATGCTTTATTGCAATAAGGGAATTCTTTAATAATAGAAGGATCAACAATTATTTTTGCATCAAGTTCTCCAGATTTTGTTCTTGTTATTATATTTTGAATAATTTCTTTGTCTGAAATTACAAATAATTCTGCTCTTAGTTTTTTAGCAGTTTTTACTTTGTTTAAAAGATAATCTCTTGTTGATTCTTTTCCTTCTTCATTTACATAAGCTAGTTCTCTAGGCTTTGTTGCTAGAATTTTAATTGCGGGATTATCTACTGGATTTCTTTTTATAATATCAAGTTTACTTAAATCATTTTCATCATATCGATTCTTATCTTTTTCATTATCATATAGAACACCTACAGTATTCATATAATCAATATTTTCTTGTTTTATTTCTTTGTTTAATCCTTTATAAAATTTTTGATCATCCTCTGATAACGGTCCTGAAACCATTTTGGTTCTACCCAATCTTTGCCAAGAGAATTTCCAATCTTTATTAAAAATATCTTCTATAATATTATCGACTTCTGAATTTTTCTTATTAGGTAATGTCTCTAATGCAATACAAGCATCATGATTTGCATTGGAATGATTTCCCCAATTCATCCCACCAATAATTAATTTTTTACCATCAACTGCAACTAATTTAACATGCTGTAATGCTGCACCTCCTTGTGCCGCTCTTGGATATGGTACAACATCAATATCATTTTCTTTTAGGTACTTAATCATATCCATATTATTGTAGTGTCTATCTCTTTCATTATTGCCGTTTATATACCACTTATGAGCGTCTAAAATAATTTGAACTTTTAAATCAGGATTTTCTTTTTTCTTATTAATTATTATGGGTAATAAGCTGGCATGTTGATCATATCCTCCAACAGCTTCTGCTCCATTTGCAGGCCATTTATGTCCATCTATTTTAGGGTTTTGAAACTCAAACATTTCGACTTGAATGGACTCTTTTGCACTTTTTACAAATTCAACAGTTTTATCAAATATTTGTTCCCCATCAATCAGAGTTGTTGCTTTCATATTTCCGACAATTGCAGATTTACTAGGTACTGCAGGGACTTGAGGGATATAGGATAAAGATTTTATCTTTTGCATTAAATATTCAGTTCGTGATAATCCCATTTTATTGGCATCAATTGCAATTTTATTTGCAACATAAAAAGATACATCTTCTAATGCAACAGGATGGTCTTTTTTAGGGGTTTTTACTATAGGTTTTGGGATTCTATTTTGATAAGAGTCATTATTATTTGTACTTCCAAAATATAAACTTCTAGGAAGATTATAGGTAATCGGTGTAATTGCCAAATTACTTTTCATATACACTAACCCTAATATCACTAACTCACACATTATAATTGTTGTTTAAATTTATGACAAGACTATTTAATTATTTAATTAAGAAATATTAAAAAAAATATATATAACTAATGAAAAAATTTTAAATAATGTTATAACTAAAATATGCGTGTGTTGTGTTCTAATAACAAATTATTATTTCAATCAAAAAAATCATTGTTTAATCAAGAAGCAATGAATGAAAATAATAGAAAATGGGATAATGCTATAAAAAGAGAACAGCCATTAGAAACAAAACCTTATGATGTAAGAAGTCCATTTGAACGAGATAAAAACCGTATTATGTATTCAGAAGGTTTTGACAGATTACGTTATAAAACACAAGTTTTCTACAATCCTCAAAATGATATGGTATCAACAAGAAGTACGCATACAATACTTGTATCGGACATCTCAAGAAACATTTGTAGAAGATTAGGTCTTAATGAAGATTTAGCAGAAGCAATTGCACAAGGACACGATATAGGGCATTCGCCATTTGGTCACGATGGAGAAAAAGCGATTAATAAAATCACTCAAGAAAATGAACTTCCCAAATTCTGGCATGAAAAAAATAGCTTACATATGGTTGATGATATTCTATTACTTGAAAATAGCAAAGGGAAGAAAAAAAATTTAGATTTAACATATGCTGTAAGAGATGGAATAATAAACCATTGTGGAGAAGTTAACCAAAACTTTATTATGCCAAGACATGAATTTGTCGATTTAAAATCAATAAATAAACCGGCACAAGTTGAGCCTTATACTTGGGAAGGCGTTGTTGTTAAACTATCTGATAAAATTGCATATCTAGGACGCGATATTGAAGATGCTAAAAAAATGGGAGTATTAAAAGAAAAGGATTTAAAATCCTTGAGTAAATTAATGGAGAAACATCTAGGGATTTCCAATTTAGAACCTAATAATACTAATATTGTTAATCTCTTTATCAACGATGTAGTAAATAATTCTTCGCCAGATAAAGGAATAGGTTTTTCTAAGCCTGTTGCAAATTTAATGGATGATATAAAAGAATTTAACTATAAAAACATTTATTTAAAGCCCCAATTAAAGCAAATTAATGCTAAAAAAGTTGATGAATTTATAAAACCTGTATTTGACTACTATGCAGGGAGTTATGAGGAAAGAGAAATAGTTAAAAACACAAGAAAAAATCCAGTTTTAACTTTTTTTAAATCATGGTTAGTTAAATATGTTGATAATCCTGAAAGACCGAAGAATTGTGAAAATAAAATTCTTTATAATATAAAAAATCCCAAAGAATATAATCAAGCTGTAGTTGATTTTATTTCTGGGATGACTGATAAGTATTTGCTTAAAGTTTATAAATATATTAACAAAACAAAATAAACTATTCTAATGCAAGTTGTTGTCTATAAAATGGACTATTAGCAATTCTTGTTTGAATATAATTATTATTTTTATCAGAATTTTTGTATAAATATGCAAGTTGATTTAATCTTTTATTCAAATCTGTTACTTGATAAGTTTTGTTTGGTTGTTTTAATTTAATCCAATACTTAGCTTCTGTTTGAGTTGCAAGAGTTTCTTCGGCAAGAGTTGCTTTCTTTGATTTATGACAACTTTCGTGTGCAATTAGACAAGCAATTTCTTCTATTGAACATTTTTTATATTTTGTATTAATCAAAATATAACGTTCCCCAAAATTTGTTTCTCCATTTAAAGCATAATGATCTTTGTAACTATAAGATAGTAGTGACAAATCATAAAAAACAATTTTTACAGAATTTTCTTGAAGATTATCAAAAATTTCATCTGCTCCAACTTTTTCTAATAACAATAATGCATCCGAAATCTTAAAATCATCTGTAAAGTGATTCATATTATAAGCAAACGCAGGTGCTATTCCTAGAAAAATAAAACATAATAAACTTAGGGTAAACTTTTTCACGCTAAATACACTCCATTAAACGGATTGAATACTCTCTATATCTTGTTACTTATATAAAAAGTATTTGTATTTAGCGTGATTTCAGTTCTTTAATTTTTATTTACAAAAAGTAATAATTTATACAGATAGTTTTTCTTTTGCTTCTAATTCTTCTAAATATTTAGACGCATAAACAGCACTTATTGCACCATCAGATGTTGCTGTAATAACTTGTCTTAAAGGTGTATTTCTAACATCGCCTGCAGCAAAAACTCCTTCTACTGATGTTTGCATTGTACCATCAGTGATAATAAAGCCATTTGCATCTTGTTGAACTTGTCCAGAAATACCTTCAACATTAGGAGTGAATCCAATATATGGAAAAACTCCATCTGTTTTTAATTCAGTTATTTCACCTGTTTTAACATTTTCAATTACAGCAGTTGTTACAACATTTTCACCTTTGATTTCATTAACTTTACTATCCCAAATAAATTCAATCTTAGGATTATTAAAAGCTCTTTCTTGAACAATTTTATCAGCTCTTAAAGCATCTCTTCTATGAACTATATAAACTTTATCAGCAAATTTTGTAAGGTACATAGCTTCTTCAACTGCAGCATTTCCACCACCTACAACAGTTACTGTTTTTTCTTTATAAAATGCACCATCACAAACAGCACAATAACTTACCCCACGACCAACAAATTCTAGTTCACCTTTAACTCCTAGTTTTTTAGCTTGAGCTCCACAGGCTATAATAACTGTTTTAGCCTTAAATGTTCCTTCTAATGTTTCAATTACTTTTGGATTAGATACTAAATCAATATTTTTGATTTCTTGCATTGGAAATTTTTGAACACCAAACTTATCTGCATGTTCTTCAAATTTTTCCATCAAATCATACCCGCCAATAATTGGAAACCCCGGATAATTTTCTAATTCAAGATAATTTGATGGCTGACCACCTAACATACTTATATCAATAATCGCAGTAGATGCAGAACTTCTTGCTGCATAAATCCCTGCAGATAATCCTGCCGGTCCACCACCAAGTATTATTATATCAAATTCGTAAATCCCCATCGCATTACCTCCTATATAATATATTTAGCTTTTATTTTATACTTTGCCCAGCAAGTCTTTTACCTTTTATTTCATATCTTGCCTTTTCTGTTGTTAAGACATGTCCGTCATATAATGAATGAGTTTCTAATTTAACCTCATTTATTCCGGAAAATGTGTCTTTTTCAATCCTTATTGAAACAACATCTTTCAATACTTTGTTATCCCAATCTGCAGTTTTTGTAAAAACAACTAAATTCCCCTCAGTTGCTTGTAAACCAACCTCAGCTTTTGCTCCTGTAAATGGATTGTCTAACTTTAAGACGTTACCCTCTCTTGATAAGTTCCACAAATCAGTACTTGTTGGTTTAAAAGTTCTTGGACTATTTGTTTCCACAAGATGTGCTTCAACTTGCCATGTTCCAAATAATGTTTTAGGGATTTTATCAACTGATACACCTGCTTCAATTGTGTATGCAAATGCAGATGTTATTCCAATAAATAATACTATTAATAAAATCCATATTTTTTTCATTTATACAGTCGCCATTTTTTCTTGTAACTGCTTTGCAGAATCTTCATAACCGGAACGCCCCATTAATGCATATGTATAATTTTTTGCCTGCTCAACTCCCGGTTGATTGAAAGTATCAATATTATATAATTCTCCTGCTATTGCAGTTTGAACTTCTAACATATATAGAAGTTGCCCCATATAATATCCATTAATTTTTGGCAATGTGATAGTAACTGTTGGGCGGGAATGATCTGATAGTGTTACTTTAGTTGCATCTGCTTCAGCATTTATCAAATCATTTATAGTTTTGCCACCTAAATAACCTATTCCTGTATATTCAAAAATCTTTGGAATTTCTAAAACAGTATCAAACTCTTTTACTCTAATAAAATTTATTAATTTATCATTTGGTCCTTCATTGTATAATTGGATTTGAGAATGTTGATCAGTAGCACCAACAGATTTTATAGGTGTTGGGCCGACATTAACTTTATTTCCATTTCTATCATATTCCTTACCTAATGACTCTGCCCAAAGTTGAACATACCAATCAGAAACATACTTTAATCTTGAAGAATATGGCATCATAACAGATAATTTTTTACCTTTTTTAGTATCCATTAGATAATGAATTAATGCATTTTGAGCTGCAATATTTTGATGAATATCAATATTCTTTAATGCCAAATCCATATCTTTGATACCATTTGTTATTTCATCAATATCAAGACCAACTAAAGCCATAGGTAATAAACCAACAGCAGAGAATACTGAAAAACGACCACCAACATCATCAGGAATAATAAATGTCTTATAACCTTCTTGATCTGCTAATTGTTTTAAAATTCCAACATTCTTATCTGTTGTTACAACAATATTTTTTCTGTAATCATCACCAAGTTCCTTTTCTAACAAATCTTTTAGAACCATGTACTGAGCCATTGTTTCAGCGGTTGAACCAGACTTAGTGATAACATTAACTAATGTTTTTTTAAGGTCTAAAATACTCAACAACCCATTAATAGAATCGGGATCAATATTATCTAAAAAGAATATTCTAGGGAAATTATTTCTTTCCTCTTTTGTTAATAAATTCCAATAAGGCTTTAATAATGCTTCTGTTACAGCCAAACCACCTAATGCAGATCCGCCAATACCTAAAACTAATATGTTATCAAATCTGCCTTCTACCATTGAAGCAAATTCTTTTACATACCATACTGTTTCTTCACTATAACCTAAATTCATCCACTGTAACCATTGACCTGGTTTATCTTTTCTTTTATTTAAATCAGCTATAATATGGGTAATTGTATCTTTATAATTATTAAACTCCTCTTCGATATTAAGTCCATTTTCTTCTCCGATAACCACAGCATCAGCATTTCTGTAATTAAGTTCGAGCATTTATCAACCTTTCTATTTATATAAGTCCCTTATGTATTAATTATATTATTAACACATAAAAATACAAGCAAATCCCCTAATAAAGCAGGTTTAAGTAGTTAATTATTAGAAAAATTGTAACATTTATTAAATATTTATGGTTGACTCGCTTATTAATGTTGGCAATGTGTTAATTTTATAAAACATTTCAGATGCGATTTTAAATTGAGCAGGATTTGAGCTTACATAAATTTTCTCAGAACCTAATTCATTTGACAAATTTAATAAATTATTTGCTTGAAGATAATTTACAATATATTTAACAAAATATACAGCTGGGTCAATAAACATTTCTTCATCTGCATACTGAGATAATCTTGGTAATAAATAAGGATAATGAGTACAACCTAATACTATTTTATCGGGTTCATTTTTTAACATCTCTAATAAATCTTCTTTTACGACTTTAATATTATTAGATTCATTTTGTCCTTTACTTTCTACAATATTTACCCAATTATGACAACTCTGCGGATAAATTTGCATCTGAGAATTATATTTTTTTATTTCAGACTCATATACTCCTGATTTAATAGTTGCAGGGGTTGCAAATATGCCTAACTTTTTTATTGGAAACTCTGAAAGAATTTTGGCACAACATTGAATTATTGGAAATATTTTAAAATCATAATCATTTTTGATTGTTTCATATGCAGCAGATGAAGATGTATTACAAGCTATTACTACTGCTTTTACATTTTGTTTCGCAAAAAAATCTAATATAAATCTTGCATACGATATTAATTCTTTTTTTGTTTTATTTCCATACGGCAAATGAGCTGTATCACCATAATACAAACAATTTTCATTTGGTAATATTTCTCTAAACTTCGAATATACAGTTAATCCACCAACGCCAGAATCAAAGAAACCGATTGGATTATTTATGATTGTTAAAGTATTCAATTATACCCTCCGAAATTGCTTCTGCTGTATCGCGTTGACGTTTTTTAGTAACAAGTTCTGCTCGTTCTGTATCATTTGAAATAAAACCAATCTCTAATAAAACAGCAGGAACTGACGTATGATTTATAACATAAAATTTAGATTTAAACAAACCTCTATTAGGAGTTTTGATAGCTTTTGTCATTTTAGAATGTATTGTATTTGCTAATTCAATACTATTATCATGATAATAATGTGTTTCAATTCCTTTTGGTTCTGTTCCCATACAAGAATTAACATGAATACTTACAAATAAGTATGGATTTGATGTATTTGTTATGTTACATCTTTCTTCTAATGACAAGTATGTATCATTCGTTCTTGTTAATTTTACTTTGAAACCTTTTCTTTCTAGTATACTTTGAACTTGTTTTGCAACATCAAGATTAATATCTTTTTCATTAATACCATCTCTAATTGCTCCATAATCAGTACCTCCATGACCTGGATCAATTATTATTATCTTACCTTTTGGAGTCGTTGTTGAAACAACAGTTTCTTTCTTTTGTTTTGGTGTTAAATTAGTAGCTCTTATTCTAAAATTTTTCCCATCACCACTAAAATATGTATTTATTTCATTATTATTATTTAATGGTAATGTTAATCTTATCCCAATATTTTTTAATAATGCTAAATTTAAATCGCCATAAGGTGTTCCATTAATTGCAGATTTAAATACTGCATCATTATATTGCACTGCATTAAAGAAATAAACATATAAATTATCTGTATTTCTCTTTATACCCCACACAACTGGATTATCAAAAGTTAATGTAAAGTCATCAGTACTTAAATTTTTTTGATATTTATATTTTATAAGATTAGTGCGTGTTTGAGCCAATGTATTTGATGACAAATTTGCAGGATTAACAATTAGCAAAGACTGATTATCGGATGAAAAGATTGGAAGATACTGTTTTGCATTTTCAGATGTTACAACAATCCTTGTAACATTACTATCAAATCGTCCTATTTTAATTTTATCACCTGATAAATTATTTGGATTTAACGGAATTTCTTTATTATTAAAAGATTGGTTTACATTACTATTAACAATATCAAAAACCATCCTTGTTGGATTTGTAAGTATAAATGGTTTTTGTATAGTTGGGGAACCATACCCGCTTATTAAAAAGCCTTTATTTTGTTGAGTTACAGAAT
Organism: uncultured bacterium; assembly: GCA_949294335.1. Classification (GTDB taxonomy): domain Bacteria; phylum Cyanobacteriota; class Vampirovibrionia; order Gastranaerophilales; family Gastranaerophilaceae; genus UMGS1585. The sequence continues at coordinate 24,606 of CASFGO010000013.1, forward strand.
TAATATAATACTTACTTCTTAATTTTATATTATCTGTTAAGTCATTTCGAACAAGGTCTTTTATATTATTTGCATTAGACTCCCCAAAAGCTTGTTGGATCTGAACCAATTCTTTTGGACTATATTGGACATTTGAATTTATTGCAGGTTTTGCAGTTGTTGCCTCAGATTGAATCACCAATGGATTATAATAATCTTCGGTATTTTTTTCTTTATCTCTATATGTATTTTGATAATATTGAGCAAAATTATCAGAAATATCTTGTGTCATTACAACTAATTGATTATTGATATTACCAATTTTTAAAGTATCCAAGTTATAATTATCATCAAAATACATTACAACCCTAACAATATTAGGATTAGTTGTAAATTGGCTGATTTTAATTTGTTTTATCGCCCCAGAATTAAAATATAAATCTTGTTTTTTTGATATCAAAATAGAAGAATTAATATCAAAATATATTTTATGCTCATCAGGAATCTTAACTAATTTTATACCATTAGTTATACTTGATTGATATGTTCCAATAGTATTAACAAATATTGCTGCAGTTGATGTATCAACATTTATTCCTTTTATCTTGAATACTTCTTCGGCATTAGCAATTTGAAACAAAGTCATTACAAATAAAAAAATTATTAATATAAATTTTTTAATTAAATTATTATTGCTCCCCATAAAATTATTATACCAAAAAATATAAAAGATTGACCAAAAATATAAAAAACTATATAATTTGTATTAAAGTGAAGTAGACACTCCAATGGGGAGAGATATAATGGTAACAAAAGATAGACGTTGGTATGATACACATTTTGAAACACAAAAAACTTTATCACTTCTGCAAAAATTACCAGAAGAAGAAAAAGAAGCTTTATCTGAATCATTAATTTCAATAGTTAAAGAAATTAAACAATTTCACCGCAATGATTATGAAGATGAGAATAAAGAACCTCCATTAAGCTTAGGTATTGAAAGAGTAATTGGACTTTATCAATCCTCAAATGGTAGAAGATGGTATGATAAATCAGATAGTTTAGGATTTGCACTAAAAGCAATGTCAACCTTGCCAGAATCTGATTTTAAGAATATAATGGATGGACTATCAGTAACACTTTCTTCAAGACAATAAGTCCCAAAATTAAAGGCGGTAAAAATGGCAGATTACAACAATTTAATGAATTTAGCAAAAGAAGCATCAACAAATGCATATTGTAAATATTCTAATTTCAAAGTAGGAGCCTGCGTTCTGACATCATCAGGACAAACATTTAAAGGATGTAATTTTGAAAATTCTAGCTATGGCTTAGCAATATGCGCAGAAAGATGTGCTGTAGGTGCTGCCATCGTAAATGGAGAAACATCAATTAGAGCAGTTGCTATTTACTCTCCAAACACTGACAATTGTTATCCTTGCGGAGCTTGCAGACAAGTTCTTAATGAATTTAAAGATGGAGATATTGATGTTATTACAGAAGAAAATGGTGAGTTAAAGATAACAAAACTATCTTACTTATTACCGGAAAGTTTTTCATTATAAAATGTATATTTTTGAATTAATATATAAATTATTTCATAAAGAAAAAAAAGACCTTGAAGAATTTAACTATGACCCCCTTAATCAGCAATTAATGGATGACTATGAAAGATGCGATCACGAATTCATGCCTGTTGATAGCACAGGAGAAACTCTTGCTTGTATTAAATGCGGGTTTATAGTAAAACGAAATAATATAAATGAGGTTAATTATGGTTCAAATTCTTAATGATATATATGATGATTTAAAACAAGCATCTGTGACAAACATATTGATGTTTTTATTATTTTCAATATTATTAACAATAATTATTTCATCACAAAATTTCTTTTTTCAAAGAATAATAGAAAATGGTATCAGTAAAAAAGATATTATTGCAGAAAAAACAATTACAGTTATTGATACAAAAAGAACTGAGCAACATAAAAAAGATGTTGCTATGAATATTGAACCAATACTTATACCTGCAGAAGACGATTTTATTAAGGTCAATTTAGATACACTTGAAAATTCAATTGTTCAAATCCGTCATAAAAAAGTTGAGCCAACAATTAAAAGAGCAGAACTTGGAATGCTATTTGACATTGCTGCTCAATACAAAAAAGATTATTTATCGAATTATCTATTAAATGTATCTGATGCAAATTTACAAAAAATATTTGATAAATCAAAATTAACATTAACAACAGTTTTGAATAGAGGTATTACTGAAAGTGAATATGAAAATAGCGATATAGAAAAAATTATATTTAGATGTATACCTCCAAATACTCCAAGAAATCAAGCTAATGTTGTTACAGCAATATTAAAAGAAATTATTGCTCCAAACTTAGTTGTTGATGAATTAGCTACAGAAATTTCAAGAAAAAATGCCCAAAATGCAGTAAAACCTTATGAAGTTGTATTCCACAAAGGAGATAAAATTGTTTTCGAAGGTGAGCCTGTTACGAAATTAAAAAAAGATGCATTAAGAGAAGCTGGTTACAATGTATTAGAGATAAATTTCTTAGGTATTTTAGGGATATTCTCAATAGTTGTATTCTCAACTTTAATATTTATACAATACGAAAAGAATTTTGAACGAGTATTTTTTGAACCACACCATTTAACAATTACAGGATTCCTATCATTAGTTATTGCATTAATTGCTGTTGCAATGCCTACAGGGTTTTCACCTAACATATTACCAATACCTGCCTATATAATAATTTTATCTATTTTTACAAATGCTAGAATCGCATTTTTTGCAACAACATTATTATTAGGCGTATTAATTGTAGGACTACACTATTCAATAGAATTTGTTACAACTGTTTTATTAATGAATACATTTTCAATGATTTGTATATCTAAATTAAAATTTTCAAGAAGATTTGATTTAATATTAACAGGTTTAAAAATATCCGTAGCTGGGGTATTAATTGTATCTGCAATATATTTCTTAGAAAAATTTATGATTGATATAGATAATGCTTTAATATTAAGAGATGTAGTTATGATTTTCTTAAATGGTATCCTAAGTGGCATAATTGCATTAGGAACATTACCTATATTAGAAAGCACTTTTGGCATAATTACTCCATATGGTCTTGCGGAATTAGCAGATCATAATCAACCATTATTAAAAAGACTTCAATTTGAAGCTCCGGGGACTTATCACCACAGTTTGATGGTTTCAAACTTAGCAGAAGCTGCTGCTGAAGCTATTGGAGCTAATCCAATACTTGCAAGAGTTGGAGCATTCTATCACGATATTGGTAAACTAAAAAGACCTTTATTCTTTGTTGAAAATCAGTCTTACTTCGGAATAGAAAATCCTCATACAAAACTTAACCCAAGATTAAGTAAAATGGTTATAACAGCTCATCCTAAAGATGGTGTGGAATTAGCTAAAGAATACCATTTGCCAGCTATTATTTCTAATTTTATGTTACAACACCATGGAGAAGGACTTGCAAGCTATTTTTATAATCAAGCTATAGCAGAAGAAGGTATTGAAAATGTTAAAGAAGAACAATTTAGATATACAGGTCCAAAACCAAACATGAAAGAAACTGCAATTCTAATGATTGCAGATGCTGTTGAATCCGCTGTTCGTTCATTAAAAAATCCAACTAATGAAGAAATTGAAGAAATAATTGCAAAAATCATTAAAGAAAGATTAAATGATGGTCAATTATCAGATGCTCCTATAACTCTTAAGGACTTGAAAATTATTTCAACAACATTTAGTAGGATCTTAAGAGGAATGCAGCATCAAAGAATAAAATATCATCAAGATATGGTTAAAGAATTTGATAAAAACTCACAAACAACTTCAATCAATCCTACTTTTGATAAAGATTTAGAAGATAAAATTAAACAATTGGAACAAAACAAAAATGAACAACAAAACAATTAATATTTTTACTGAAAATATTTATCCCGATTGGGATCTTGATGAGTTTAAGGCTATAACTGTAGGAAGAAATGTTTTTAACTATTATTTAGAAAATTTGCTTAATAAATCTTGTTTATCTGGATTTGATTTTGAAACAATTACTTTTGATATACTTTTCTGCGATAGTAATAAAACTCATCAAATCAATAAAGAATATCGAGAAAAAGATTATCCTGCAGATATAATTACTTTTGCTATTTTTGCAGATGATGATTCAAAATTTATTTTTGATGGAGATATAAATTTAGGTGAAATTATTATTGCTTTAGATAAAGTAAAAGAAGAAGCACATAAAAAAAATGTATCAAATGAATATGAACTATATTTTCTGATATCTCATGGAATTATGCATTTGTTAGGATTTGACCATCAAACAGAAGAAGATTATAATTTTGTTGTAGATGAACAAAGAAAAGCATTAAAATATGCACTAGAGGATTGTAATGACAAAATTTAAATCACAAGGTTTCGGAAATACTTTTAAAAATGCAAGAAAAGGTTTTAGACTTGTTGTAAAAAGTGAGCGAAATTTAAGAGTTCACTTGGTTGTTGCATCTCTAGTTATAGCAATGGGATTTGTTTTTCAATTTACAGCAATTGAATTTTGTATTGCATTAATTGCAATTGCAAATGTAATTGTAGCAGAAATGCTAAATACCGCAATTGAATTTGCCCTTGACTCTATTTATCATAATAAATACAGTAAAATGGTTGGAATGGCAAAAGATATTTCAGCCGGAGCTGTTATGTTTGCGACTATTATAAGTAGTATAATCGGTTTCATCCTATTTGGGAAAGCGGCATTTGATATGTTTTTAGCAACATTTTTGTAAACTTTTGTTAATAAATACCTCAGAGAGTTAAAGTTTTTAATTAAATATCCGTATAGTAAACTATCAGGAATGGGAATTAGGAAACAAAAAGGACAAAGGTATTTATAATGCAGATAGTGAATTAAATTTTTATTAGTCGGACAAATTTTGATTTGTAAAAATTCCGACTATATTTAGTATTGCATTAATTAAAAATTAGTATCAAAAATTATAAATTGAAAGGTATTTTCAATTTATAACAAATTGCAAGAATCAAAAATATAATTTTTCCCTATAATTATTTGGCGCCATTGGCGCCTTTTATTTTATAATTAACAAATTTTAATATTTATAAAATAAAAGGAAATTTTTTGTTACAAAAAAACTTTAATAATATATAAGGTTATTAGGTATTTTTTAGGTTGGTATAAATTATGGTTGATTTTAATTACAACAATTACAATTACGTTTTCCAAAATGCAGATAGTACAAATTTTAATCAAAAAACAGAAGAACAAATTAAATCTAAATTAGCAGAAGATGAAATACGCAATTGTTACAATGAATTAGGAGAATATTCTGCACCTTCAATGGAAAATATTTGTTCCATTTGGAATAATAATTTTAAAGAAGCTGGTAATAATTTCTACGCAGAACATATGCAATATTGTGATATTTATGGAGATGCAGCAGCTACATATGGACAAGGTATCAGAAACGGTTCAAATCTTGAACCATTATTAGAAAATATTAAAACATCAACAAAATCTGCAATTAATGGACTAAAACAATTAATTACAAAAGAAAAACAGTTTATAACACAAAATTCTATTAAAGATGAGAAAGAGTATAAAAAAGAAAATTCAGAAAATAATAATGAAAATAAAGAAGATAATGATAAAAATATGTTAGATACATTTATAAAAACTATCAACAATATTTTTGCATAAAACTACTACAAACATAGGATGAAATTTTTCCCATAACCCTCAATAATATATTTGGAGGGAGTGTAACTTATGCCAAAAGAAGCTTTTTATCCGCAAAATAATGGAGAATTATCAGATTCAATCACTCAAAATTGGACTGAACAAGCTCTTGAATGTTACTCTCTTAATGGGAATTGTCAAAACTGTTCTATTTCAAAAGGACACTATTCTTTTGTTTGTCAAATGCCAAAAGTTATTGAAACTTTAAAACTTCTATATGGTGAACCTAAATTATAATTGTTGTAAATGAGCCCCTAATTTGATATAATAATCTCTGATAATAGTGTTTATTATAATACTATATTATTTTTGAGAGGCATTCTTTAGCTAATATATTGAGGATTTTAATTTATGACAAAACTATCAATTGCTTATGCTCCTGATGACGGTTATATTAATATGACTGTAGTATCTATGTTTAGTGCAGTTCAAAATAACACGGATTCAGAAATTGAATTTATTATACTGTACTCTAAATTAACTGAAGAAAGCATTAGTAAATTAAATAGTATTAAGTCAAAATTTAATTGCAATATTCGATATATTAAAATAGATGAATCTGAGTTTTCTGAATTCCCGATGTCAAAATGGGTTACAGTACAAGCTTGGTATCGAATTAAAATTCCTGATTTATGTCCTGATTTAGATAAAGTATTATATTTAGATTGTGACACAATGGTTAATCAACCTCTCAAAGACTTATTCAAAATTGATTTAAAAAATAATTATGTTGCAGCAGTAAAGGATGTATGGGACGTAGATAAACATCTTAAACGTTTATCTATGATAAGTGACTCTTACTTTAACTCTGGAGTTATGCTTATAAACTGTGAACAATGGAGAAAGGATAAGTTATACCAAAAGATAAAAGATTATGCTATTACAAATAAAAAGATTATAAAATTTTGCGATCAAGATAGCTTAAATAAAGTTATAGACAATAGAAAAATAAATTTACATCAAAAATATAATTTTATGGATACTTGGTGGAGAAATTACTATAATCAATATGAAGCTGATGATTTAAGAGCATATGAAGAAGCTAAATTAAATCCAGTAATTGTTCATTTAACAGGTCCCAAGCCTGACATTAAGGGTTGCGGGAATTCAATGTGCGAAAAATGGTGGTACTATACACGCTTAACAGATGTATACTTAGAAGAAACTGAAAAATTTAAAAATTCTAAAGATAATTCAAAGAAAAAGAAAATTATTTCTCAAATATTCAATATCAAAAATGAATACCGTAATAAAGACAAATGGAAAGTTTTAACAATTCTAGGTTTTAAACTTAAATTTAGACTTGAATATGATGAAAAAGTATTTGTAATTTTTAATACAGCATTTATCGGAGATATTCTATTAAACAATACTTTAGTACAAAATATTAAATACTTTTATCCACATTCAAAAGTTGTTTATGTTGTACAACCTCAATTCAAAGATATTGCAAAGTACCAAATAGGTGTTGATAATGTTATAACTTTTAATAAAAAGAAAGGTAATAACATATTTGGATTTTTAAAATTTATTAGGAATTTCCCATACAAAAATATTTTTGCATCATTTGTTATCTATTCAAATGATAGAAACTTAATATTATCAAGAATGTTAAGAGCAAAACATATAATCACAGAACCACATAACTGGTTCACAAAATTAATGTCAACAAAGGGAAAATATAATAGAAAAACATATACACATAAGCGTGATATAGCAACTGGATTAATTGAACCACTTACAGGAAAGTCACTAATGAACCTACCTATAAGATATGAAGTTCCTGAAATAAATACTGAAGTAATAAAAGAAGTTGAAGCTATCAATAAAGAATTAATATCAATTACTACAACAAGCAAGTTTAAGCCCAAAGATATGCCTATTAAAGATGCATTAGAACTAATTAATTTAATTAACAACTCAGGGAAATGCCCAATAATCCTTGGAGCAGGTGAAGTTGCACAAAACTACATTCAAGAATTAAAGAATTTAGGATGTACAAACTTTATTAATTTAGTAGATAAAACTGATTTTATTGAATTGGCAAATATTTTAAAATTATCTAGAACTTTAATTTCTGTTGATACGGGCACAATGCATATGGGTAATGCTCTTGATATTCCAACTGTGGCTGTATTTTATTCTCATGGCAAAGAATTATGGGCACCACAAGAAGGATTGTATAAATCAATTGTACTTTCCGGTAAACCAACAGCAGAAGAAATATACAAAACATTAGACAAAGTGTAAATATTAAAATGAGCCTTTCCTTTGTTTTGGGAAGACTCACGTTTTTCTTCTTTTCTTCATTCAACACACGACACCTTTCAAGAGAGATAAAAAACGTATAAATAGTGTTAGTTAAACTTCAACGAATAATCGTTGACCTACAATATTTGGCTTATTATTATAATATCCTGCAAAATAACCTCCTGTTACTGGTTTATTTTTTGCATAATTAGCAAATGGATTTGAACCTTTTACTGTTACAAAAGGATTAGCTCCTGGATTCATTGCAACATGTTCAACATTTGTTCTAATTGGTGCAACTACTGCTTTTGTTTTTGTTGGTGCTAGCATATTTGCTAGATAATTCACGATTCCTGCCATACATCAAACCTCTTTTATACAAACCTTTCAATTCTTTTTTAATGATATTTTTTTCCAAGTCAAAATATTATACGACATTTATTTACAAAACTTAACATTATAATGAAAATATAGTTTATTTAATGTATTAAATAAAAATATAGTAAATACAATTAAGGTAACATGAACATTTTATTTAAAGGGAAACCTGACAACTATCTAAAAATAGATAATACAGTATCTCGTTCTGCTCAACCAAACTCTGAAGATTTTAAATGGCTAAAAGAACAAGGAGTAACTGATATTATAAATTTTAGAACGATGTATGTTTCAGGACTTGATTTTGATGAAAAGCAGATTGTAGAAAAAGAAGGTATGAAATACCATAATATACCTTCATATACTCGTCATCCTCAAGAAAAAAATATTGGACAGTTTCTAAATATTGTAGAAAATGTAAAAAATGAGGGCGGTAAAGTTCATATACACTGTAAGGCAGGAGCTGATAGAACAGGAATGTATTCTTGGATTTATAAACAAAAACATAATATTGGCACAATGGCATCCAATGAACAAGAAATGCTTAAAATGGGTCACCATAACAAAACTTATCCACATCTTATTGATTGGATTAAAAATTTTTTATCTAAAAAATAAACTTTTACATTCTTTCAGGAGCATTTACTGCTAGAATATCAAGAGCATTTTTAAGAACTGTTTTTATAGAGTATACTAAAGCAACTCTAGATTTCATTAAGTCATTATCATCGCAAATAACTCTATTTGAATTGTAGAATGAATGAAACTCACCTGCTAAATCTTGAACGTATCTGCAAACAGTATAAACAGTTCTACTTTTTGCAGAAGATTCTATCATTGATTTAAATTCCTCTAGTTTTAAAATTAATTTTTTAGCTGTTGGAATAGCTTTTTTCATTGCTTCATAGTCAACATTTGAAATAGCATTTTCAAATTCTTCTTCTGTCATAGGAGCAGGAGTTTTTTCACCAGTTTCAGTATTAAGTTTTTCGTTTACAAGATTTCTCAAAATAGAACAAACTCTTGCATGTGCGTACTGAACATAGAATACAGGGTTTTCATCCGATGCTGTTTTAGCAAGTTCAATATCAAAATCAAGAGTAGTATCGATATTTCTCATGCACATCCAAAATCTTGTTGCATCAATTCCGACTTCATCAATTAAATCTTCTAAGGTAACCATATTTTTACGTTTACCCATTCTTACTTCATTTCCATTAATAACAAGGTTTACAAGTTGCCCCAAAAGAACTTCTAATTTATTTGGGTCATATCCAAGAGCTTCTATTGATGCTTTAACTCTAGGAACATAACCGTGATGATCAGCGCCCCAAATATTTATTAATCTGTCAAAACCTCTGTCTAATTTATCAATATGATACGCGATATCAGCAGTTAAATATGTATTTGAACCATCAGCTTTTTTTATAACTCTATCTTGATCATCTCCATATTCAGATGATTTAAACCACATAGCTCCATCTTTTTCGTATAATTTCCCGCTTTCTTGAAGTTTTTGGTAACTAGCATCAACTTTTCCAGAATTATGTAAATCAAGTTCAGAATAAAATTTATCAAAATGAACTCTAAATTTTTCTAAAAGTTCTTTTTGAACATTTTCCATATATTTTTTTGCATAATCTGATAAAACTTGAATATCTTCTGTTGGCTGATTTTCTTTTAAGAAATCTTTAGCAACAGGGATTAAATATTCACCTGGATAATAATTTTTTCTTTCTTGTTCGTCTTCTGGAAAATCAATATTTTCACCTAATTCTTGTTTAACTCTTATTAGCAAAGAGCGTCCAAGTTTTTGAATTTGAGAACCTGCATCATTTATATAAAATTCTTGAAAAACATCATGTCCATAGAACTTAAGAAGATTTGCCAATGCACTTCCCATTGCTGCCCATCTTCCGTGACCAATATGAAATGGTCCTGTTGGATTTGCAGAAACATATTCTAATATAATTTTTTCAGCTTCAATATTTTCAGGTTTTCCATAATTTTCTTTTTTATTCAATATTTCAACAATAACATCTGTAAGCATTTTTTCAGAGAGTTTAAAATTAATAAAGCCACCAACTACTGATGTTTCATATTCTTTATCACCAAGACATTCAACAATTGCATTTGCAATCATTGGAGGAGCTATTCTTGCTTGACGAGCTAAAGATGATACATTAACAGCAAAATCACCAAAATCAGAATTTTTAGGTTTTTCAATCACTAAAGAACCTTTTGTATATTCTTCCATATTTCCTAATTTTTTATTTTCTATTGCTTGCAAAATAGCTGTTTCAATATCATCTAATAATAAGTTTTTATACATATTAACCTCTCTAAATATTTACTTTTGTATAATTATAACTCAAAAAGATGTTTAGTGTATAATAAAAATATGATAAATATTGAAAGCATAGTAGAACGTTTACGTGAAATAATTGATGATGATAATCTAAAGCAACTAAAAGAAACTTTAGATGGATTTCACGCTGCAGATTTAACAGACATATTTACAGAGTTAAATCCTAGAGAACGTTTAGCTTGCTTCAAACAACTTGATGAAGAAAAAGCATCTGATTTGCTTGAATATCTACCTCCACAATTACAAGTTGAATTATTGGGAGTTATCGATGAAGAATATGCTTCAAGATTAATTGCTCAAATGCCTCACGACGAAGCTGCAGACGTATTAGGTGATATGGAAGAAGATGATACCGAATCTTATTTAGACAAACTTCCTCATAAATTTTCATCAGAAGTTCGTGAGTTATTAACATATAATGAAGAGTCTGCTGGGGGGATTATGAACCCTGTGGTTCTTACTGTATCAACTGATATGGATGTTGAAGGCGTTTTAAATACTATCAGAGTTAAAGCAGAAAAAGATAATATGGATTTGTATTATGTTTATGTTGTAGATAAACAAAGCCATTTAATGGGTGTTGTTTCTTTAAGAATGCTATTAACATCACCCGTTAATCAAAAAGTTGTAGATATAATGACTAGAGATATTGTAAAGCTTCACGTAGATGATTTACAAGATTATATTGCAGATGAATTTATGAAATATCAATTCAATGCTTTGCCTGTTGTAGATTTATATAACAGACTTAAAGGAATTGTTACTTGGGATGATGTTCAAGATATTGTAGAAGAAGAAACAACCGATGAAATCTATACATCTTCAGGTATCGCAACAGAAATGGTAGAAGATGAAGATGATATTTTATCTGGAAACATTTTTCACGCAGTTAAAGCTAGGACTCCTTGGTTGTTTATAACATTGATTGGAGAATTTATAGCTGTAAATGTTGCACATTATTTTGACCATACATTAAGCGCACTTCCTATAATTGCAATATTTATGCCTCTATTAGCAGGATTAGGAGGAAACATTGGCACCCAAAGTATAACTTTAATGGTTCGGGGTTTGTCAACAGGTCAAGTAACACTAAAATCTGCAATGTACCATATTTTTAGAGAAGCATCAATTGGTTTATTAATTGGTATTGTATTTGGAGCATTAGTTACATTAGTAACATCAAAATGGCAACATAGCATTGCTTTAGGAGTAATTGTTGGTTTAGCAATGGTCATAAATATGACAACAGCAACAATCATTGGAACATGCACACCTTTTGTATTAAAAAAACTTAAAGTTGATCCAGCTATTGCATCAGGTCCTGTGATTGCAACAACTATTGATGTTGTAGGATTATTTGTCTACTTCTCATTAGTTACAATTTATTTGTTACATTTTGTAGCATAAAGCCTTAAAAGTTGTATTATAATTAGCTTTTAAGGTTTGTAAAATTTTCTTAACATGTGTTCTTATAGGTAGCAATATAATGTGTTTTGAATTTTTAGTATATATAGGTAAGGAGTTTCATTGTGGAAATTAAGAATAGTATGCAACCGGCAAATAAAGTCGGATTTAAGGGATATCAACATAAAACAACAGATAGTGGAAAAAAAGGTTATGATTTTAACTTTTTATATGATCCAAACCATTGGGATTGTTTTGTTGAATTTTATAAAGTTGATAAACAAAATTATGACTATTCTTATTCTGTAAAGAAGAACAATGGGAAAATGGAGCCTTACTTTACTAAAAAACTTTCTACAGAAGGAGCTTTTGTTGACCCTAAACAAGATTTAAAATTAAAAAACAATGAACCAGTTGCATACCGTTATAAATTAGTTAATAAGCAAAACAATAAATGGGTAAAATATGCGAAAGATGATGCAGCTTCTCTTTGCGGTGATGGTTGTAATCTTATGACTACAAATGGTACAACCGTAAAAATACAAGGGCCAATGTATCTTGTACAAGAAGATGCTTTTAAACCTGGATATGTTTATGCCGGATTTAAAGAAGAAAACACTGGCGAAATTATTAAAGATAAAAATGCTAAAGATGTTTCTAAATTTAATAGAACATTTGCCAATAAAGCAGGTGGTACATTAGCTGGTATGGAATTAGAAGTTCCAAACTTAAAAAAAATAGGTTATAAACGTTTAATTGCATTACCAACAACAGGTGGAGATAATGTTTCATCACACAAGTATTGGATAAAAAGAATGTTCCAAGCTGATAATATTGACAACTACGATTCACTTGTAAAAACACTATTCAAAAATGGTATGAATTTAGTATCTGATAGCGCATATACATCTCAAGGTTTAGAAGGTGTAAATTTTCAATATGCAATCAAGTGGATGAATCAAGTAGATAAACCACACGAATATTATATGTTTAGAATGCAAGGTTTAGAGGATGCAGCATTAGGTTTCGGTGTCGTACCTAAAAATATGCAAAATTTACGTCATAAGATAGTGAATTCACCAAATAATTATGAAGTTCAGGCTGATGGACAAATAAAAATAACAGAAAATAACGAATATGATGCAAATCAACCTACATATATTCAAATATATGATGATTCAATGGTTTCTGATACTCAAAAAAAAGATAAAAAACATATAATACATACTTATGATAACCCTAATCCAATGGTATTGGATAAAAGGACTGGTAAATTAGTTCAAAATAATTTAGCAATAAATACTCATGATGATACATTAATTCATAACGCATTTAAAATTGACCCTAAAGAATACGATGCAAATATCAGAAATTTAAATAGTATAAATAAGGCTAGAAGTTTATCTGACAAAATTGAATTAAATTCACCAATGGGAACATTAGTTGTAACTAAATTCTCTGGTTTTGAAGTTCGTCCAAAAGATGAAGGAGGATTTGTAACTTGGGATTCTAATACTGATATGGCAAAATTAAGCTATACAGCATCTGATTATGATACTGAAATGTTAGAAAGTATAAAAAATCCTAAAGAACGCGAAATAGAAGAAGCCAAACTTGCCAGAGCTCATGCCGGTAACCGTGATATGTTGACAGATGGTATGAGATACTGGACTCGTCATGTTAAAAATGTGAATACAGAATATACTGCAAAAACATTAGGAACATTAGGTGGTTCAGTTGAAGAAGTAGAAGATAGAATTAATAGTCTAATATATAACAGAAATGATCAAAAATTACCTGATGATGTAGCATTAAACGAAAATGAAGTAGATAATTTATATTATAACGATTATAAGTTAAAAGATAAAGAAGAAGATTATGAAACAGTTTTAAATAAATCATTAATGGATATCCCATTAGATTCAATTGAGCTTGCAGATGATACAGTTGGTGCATTATCTTCACCATATTTATCAAAACGCTCACCGGATTTAGCACATGTCGGAATATCTCGATATGATGCAATGAATGATTCAAGTTATGTTGTTCCTGATAAATATGCAAAAACTTATAATAAAATGAATCATATTTTCACAAATGAAATTCATCATTTTGCTAAAAATGTATTACGCGAAGTAGATAAACGCTCTGAAGAAAAATTATTTGAAAATGATGGATCTAAATTAACAGAATATGGTCAATATGTTGTTCCTTTAGTTGCAGAAGATATCGCTAAATATGCAATTATAAAATCTCTAATGCCAAGAGCAGAAGTTAAACAATTAAAAAATGGAAAATTGACTTATGATTATGAAAAACTAAAAGAAGAAGGAACATTAGAAAATATTGGTATTTATGGTGATAGTCCAGAAGATGAAGCAAATCAGATTGCAAATAAAATAAAAAATGGCGTTGCTGATTTTACAGTAAGTGATGTTTCTAAAGTCGCTCGTTCAATTCATAAACGTTTTGAAGGAACAAATGCGATGAGTTTCAGATTTGCAGAAGCTATGATTGATAAATCAGGTTTAGGTTTAGATCACCGTATTGATGCTGCAAAAGATGTTGCAGACATGGATGCAATCAGAAATAAACAAGATAAATCTGATAACCAATTGGCAGAAGTAATTAATATTTGGGCTCCACCAATTAAAGCTGTTAAGGACGAAAATCCAAACTCTTATATTGCTGCAGAATTCACAGACTTATATGACACGATGAAAGCAACTTATGGAACTCATGATAACGTAAAAGCTCAAAACAATCCAGAATCTCATGCTAGATTTAAAGATGCAGAAAATATTGCAAGAACAATCATAATCGAAACAGGAATGAATTCAGAAGCAAATTATTCTCATTTCTTTACAGCAGGCCTTAACACTTTTGGTAAAGATTTTGTAAATCCAAATGGTATCGACAATGATAATAATAATACAAGTGAAGAAAAAAGAGTTGGATTATTAGCAGGAGCATTAGATAGATTTGCGAATATGCCACTAGATTATACAAGAAATGCTTATACATTTGGAGGAAACCATGACAAACCAAGAATGACAGAATGTTATGGTTTAGATATGGCACTATTTCATTCTGACTTAACTGATAAATCAAAATATGAAAACCGTAAAACAGCATACAAAATTATGAATGATATATTGTTTGATGATGATTTAAATAAACCAAATCCAGAATACCATAACAAAACTGGACAGGATATTATTAAATACTCAGATGATTACTTTAATAATGTTAGCCCAATGGCAATTGCAAAAGGTGATTGGTTAAGATCAAGCTTTGGTATTGCAAATAATATTATTAAGGCAAGAAGACTTAAAGGAGTTACTGACGATAACCAAAGACGAGAAATAGAAAATGATTCAAATAAAATATATGCTGCATTTTCTCAATCAGTTAGAGATATTGTAAATGGGAATTTCTATTTGAATGGCGAAAATTCAAATAAAGATAAAGAAACACCTGATTCTTACAAAAAACAACTCGAAAAAGATGGTTTTGGTTCAAAAGATATCAAAGCAGCTTATGGAATTATAATGCAACAAGCTATTGATAAGTATGATATGCAAAATACATATCTAAATGATGAAAAAGGTAAAAAAGAATATGATGATTTAGTAGAAAAAATTGCACTTGGTATTCCATCAGCAAAAGTAAGAATGTATGAACAAATGATTGCTGCAGTTCCTGGTAATCCAACAGTTTATGCAGGTGATGATTTTGCAATGACTGGTTATGAAGAGAAAAATCATAACGTATATCTTCAAAACAGAAATGTTATTCCTTGGGATGAAGTAGAAGAAGATAGTTCAAATTATAAAAAACATATTGCAGATCATAAAAAAGCAATCGACGGAATTATTGGTACAAGAAGAAGCGACATTGATAATAAACTTGGAGCATTAAATAATGGAACAATGCATAAGTTAGATGATTTATACGGAGATAGTGTTGATAAAGACCGTCCAGGTATAGGATTAAAATGTCCTGCCATTATATCACAATCTTCTGATGGCTCAATGGTTATATCTGTGTTTAACTTTAACGGAATTTCATTGGACAATCCATTAAAAAAAGTTAATGTTAATGAAGATAATTTAGATACGTTATTAAATCCAACTTCAATACCTGTTGATATTGATAAGTTAATGTTAAAAAGTTCAAAAACAGGTGAAAGAATAGAAATTCCTGATGGTTTAAAATTTAAAAATATTGAATCTTCTGATACAACATATTATGAGTCAGCACATGACAATAATGGCGATTGCTATTTAAAACGTGTTGACGAAAAAAATGGACATAAAAAATACGAAAAAATATATGTTGGCAAAGAAACTGCACCAGAAGGTGTCTTGAGATTATATTATCAACCAGATTCAGTAAAAACAGAAATTGACAGAAAACATGAATTGGAGAAAAAATATACTAAACCAATAAAACAAGAAGAAAATAAAAAAGTTGAAGAAAATAATGAAAACAATGAAAATAATGAAAACAATGTTCATTTTAAAGGAGTAAAAACTCGTCAATATTATAATCCTCAATATAATATTATGGTTTCAAATCCTTATTCAAATCCAAAACAAGAAAAACTAGGAAATAATTTATCACTTGTTTCTTCAACAAAATAAATTACGATAAAAAAGCATTTTATTTTAAATAAAATGCTTTTTTATTGAAATCAATGTTTCCTTGTCGTAAAATAATGGTGTAGATTTAACACTAAAAGAATTATAGATAGGTATTATATGAAAAGAGATAATATTAGAAATATCGCAATAATTGCGCACGTTGACCATGGTAAAACAACAATGGTAGATTGTATGTTAAAACAAGCCGGAGTTTTTCGTGATAACCAACAAGTTCAAGAAAGAGTTTTAGATAGTAACGATTTAGAAAAAGAAAGAGGAATAACAATTCTTTCTAAAAACATCTCAATCAATTATAAAGGTTGTAAAATTAATGTAGTTGATACCCCAGGTCACGCAGATTTTGGAGGTGAAGTTGAACGTGTATTAGGTATGGTTGATGGAGCATTATTAATTGTTGATGCTGCTGAAGGACCAATGCCTCAAACAAGATTTGTTCTTTCTAAAGCGTTAGAATTAGGTATAAAAATTATTGTAGTTCTTAATAAAATTGATAAGCCTGCAGCCGATCCTGATATGGCACTAGATAAAGTATTTGACTTATTTACTGAATTAACAGATAGAGAAGACTTAATTGACTTTCCATATCTATATGCAAGTAGCTTAAATGGATTTGCAATAAAGGAATTAGAAGATGAAAGAAAAGATATGATTCCTTTATTAGATGCAATTTTAGAAAATATTGCACCTCCTGAAGGAGATGTAAATAAACCTTTGCAATTCCAAGCAACAACATTAGACTACAATGAATATGTAGGCAGAATTGTTGCAGGCAGAATTGTAAACGGGAAAATATCCTCTCAAGAACAAGTAACATTATGCAAAGCTGATGGAACTGAAGAAAGAGGTAAAATAGTTAAGTTATATGAATTCAAAGATTTAGGTCGCGAGGAAACAGAATATGCAGAAGCAGGGGATATCGTTGCAATTGCGGGATTCCCAGATATACAAATAGGAGAAACTATTTGTGAACAAAATAACCCAATGCCTTTACCTTTAATCAAAGTTGACGAACCAACATTACAAATGAACTTTTCAGTAAATGATAGTCCATTAGCAGGAACTGAAGGGAAATTTGTAACAAGTAGACAATTAAGAAAAAGATTATATAATGAGTTAGAAAAAAATGTAAGTTTACGAGTTGAAGATACTGATTCTACTGATGTTTTCAAAGTAAGCGGACGTGGGGAGCTTCATTTAGGCATATTAATTGAAACTATGCGACGTGAAGGCTATGAATTTCAAATCTCAAAACCAGAAGTTATCATAAAAGAAATTAATGGTGAACAATGTGAGCCATATGAAAATTTAATTGTTGATGTTCCTGATGAAGCATCAGGAAGCTGCATTGATAGATTATCTAATAGAAAAGCCACAATGCTTGAAATGAAATCATCTAACGGTAGAACAAAATTAAGATTTTCTATTCCAGCAAGAGGCTTAATTGGATTTAGAAATGAATTTATGCGAATGACTAGAGGTGAAGGCATTATGTGTCATACATTTGATGCTTATAAACCTTATGCAGGAGATATTCCAAAACAAAGAAGCGGATCTATATTAGCTCACGAAACAGGCGAAGCTATTCCATATGCTTTATCTCAATATGAAGATAGAGGTGTATTCTTTATCACGCCAAAAACAAAAGTTTATAGAGGAATGATAATTGGCGAAGGTAATAAAGCGCAGGATATCGCAGTTAATATTTGTAAAACTAAAAAACTTACAAATATGAGAAGTTCAACTGCAGATGTTATGGTTACATTACAAGCTCCTAAAATATTATCATTAGAAGATTGTATGGAATATATTGCAGAGGATGAACTTGTAGAAATTACTCCTGAAAATATAAGAATGAGAAAAGTTGATTTAGTAAAATTTAGAAGTATTTAAAATACTTATATATAAAAACACCTGCTTTTAAAAGCAGGTGTTTTTTATTCTTAAAATTTCTTATTTTACATAAAATTCAGCATCGACAGATGCGTTCAATTGAACTTTTCCTGATTCAATAGGTGTAGCAGTAGTTGTATTAGCATCAGCCGAAGATGCTGCTTTATACAATCTTACACCATTTGCATTTTGCTGATATATATTAATTCTAATAGATTTAATACCAACAACTTTTTGCTTTAAAGATAATGCAGCTTTATCAGCTAAATATTTTGCTTTTTGGATTGCTTCATTTGATAACTCTTCTGCATATTGGTCTTGATTTTCTAAAGTAAAAGTTACACCATTTACATTTGAAACATTATTTTTTATTGCTGTATCAATTAAAGCTGAAACTTTATCTACAGAAGTAGTTTTTACAACAATTGAATTTATTGCCGTATAGTTTTTAATAGAAGTTTCATCTGTATTTTTATTTGTTTTATAGTTTGGTCTTAAATTGAAATTTTTAGTTTGAATATTCGCATTTTTATCTTCTTTTAAGACTTCTTTTAGTGCAGAAACAATTTTTGAAGTTATTTGATTATTTCTTTCAGATGCTCTTTTTGAATCTACATCAGTAGTTTCAACAGAAAAAGTTACATTTGCAGTATTTGGAACTATCTCTTTTGATTCAGTCGCATTAACTGAAATATACCCCATATTTTTTACTGTATCTGCATTTGTTGATAAACAAGGCATTGCTAACATTAATAAAGTTATCACCATTAAAAGTTTTTTCATAAATAATCTCCTAACTATTCTACTCAAATATATTATCAACTGAATTTTATAAAAAATCAACTGATTTAAATACTAGGCAATAATTAGCTAGTTGAGGGATGTAAATTTTTATTACATTTCGTGAAATTCATCCAAAAATAAGTTATAATAATAAAGTAGATTCAATTAAAGGATTGTGTGTGTATATATCATCAGTGATGTTAGGATTTCCTGTTAAGAATCTTACTCCTATAAATAATAGGAATGTAAGTCAACCAATAACCCCTAAGTTAAAACAGGATACATTTATAAAAAGTTCGCAGGTAAATTTTGGTTCTGCGACATCTCAAAGTGCACCATTAAAAAAACTAAGGAATATGATTGATCCATATAGTGGAATAACAATGCTTTCATCAGATGAGTTATCAATGGCAGAAAAAACTCTTGATAAATGCCACGATGCACAAAGTTCAGTAAAAGTTCTTTCTCGATATACAAAAAATATGCTTCCTGTTGAAAAAGAAATGTTTGAAATTTTTAAAGAATATTCAAAGCAGAATCCGAATGGAAACTTTGTAGACTGTTTAAATAGTCTACGTCCGAAAGCACACAAAAAATTAATGTTAGAAGAATTTGATGTCCTAGATAAGGTTGATGATATGTCAAGAAATGCATCACCTGATTTAGCTTTGGCTGTAAGACATAAAACAACTAAATGTAGAGATGTCATTCTTACTGATAACCCTATGAAACCATTTAAAAGAAAAACATTAATTACTTCATTAGATGAAATTATTCCAACTAAAAAAGAACAAAAACTATTTGAAAATCTTAAAGAACAAGTAGAATATTTACCAACATCAGGCACAAGTAAAAATGCGTTTATTGTAAAATACACAGATACAGCTAGACCAAGAACACACGAAGAAATAGCAAAAAGACTATTAAGATCATCTCTTCAAACTGCAGAACACATACACCCTGATTCATTAGGAGGTGCAAATTCTTTAAGAAACTTTATTTTAACTTCTGCAGGTAGAAATTCTGAAAGAGGTAATATGCCATTGCCTAAATTTATTCAAAAATACCCAGATATCCCTAAATATATGCAAACTCATGCAGAACAAATTATTGATAATATCAATAATGGCAAATTACAAGGATATGAAGATTATCCATTTAAACTTAAGAAAACATTATATAAAGAATCCAAAGGACTAATTGATTTAGATTTATCAAACTATTCCGTAGAAAATTAAAAGTATCATAGCATATTTTTATGTTAATATTTTTTTATGAATCTAAAAGCTAAATTAAATATATTAATTGGAGATTTGTTTGGCGGAATAAATTCTGCAATTATAACATTACCACAAGCTTTAGCTTTTGGCGTCGCAACAGGCTTTGGAGCTAGTGCAGGACTATGGGGTGCAATAATTCTATGTTTTATTGCGGGAATTTTAGGACCTAAAATTCCAATCGTATCTGGAACAACCGGACCTGTTGCAATTGTTATTGCTGCAATGATGACTGCTATTGGCTTTGATATTAAGGCTGCTATAACAATCATGCTTATGGCTGGTTTATTTCAACTTTTAGCATCACTAACAAATATTGCAAATATTGTTAAATATGTTCCATACCCTGTTATATCAGGCTTTATGAATGGAGTAGGAATAATAATTATTATATTACAACTTAATCCTTTAATGGGACATAAATCTTTATCTTCTACATTTGATACTATTATTAATATTCATAATTCTTTTAATACTGCAAATATTGATGCATTATTAATTGGAGGTTTAACATTATTATTAGTTTTTGGGATTCCTAAAAAAATTAATAAAATCATTCCATCTCAAATTTTAGCTTTAGTTATTTGTACGTTTTTATCAATAAAAATTGGATTAAATCTTGATAGAATATCAGAAGTATCTGTTGCATTCCCTAAATTGTTTTTACCATATCTTGATGTTAATCATATAATTGATTTTATCCCATATGCATTAACATTAGCTGTTGTGTTTTCAGCAGAATCATTATTAACTGGTCTTGTATCTGATTCTATAATGAAAACTAAAAGCAACCCTAAGAACATATTATCAGCAATTGGTATTGGGAATATGGTTTGTTCTTTGACGGCTTCACTTGGTGGTTCTGCTGCTACAATGAGAACTGTTGCAGCATTAAATGCTGGTTCTTCAACTAAAATTACTACTTTAATTAATCCTTTAATATTGATTATATTATTATATAAATGTTCAGGATTTGTTGCTCAAATTCCTTTAGCTGTCTTAGCCGCTATTTTAATTAAAATTGGATATGATATTCTTGATATGAAATTTATTAAAGTCTTAAAATACGCACCTAAAGATGATTTATATATATTATTTTTAGTATTCTTTTTGACAGTATTTTATAATTTAATTTTTGCAGTAGGAGCAGGAATAACATTAGCAGCATTACTTTATGCTAAAAGAGTTGCAGATAAAACTAAAACTATTCATAAAAAAGTATATGATGCTGATATTATGCAAATGGAAAGAATACTAGAAAGAAATTATAAACATAAAATAAGAGTTGTGCATATTGAAGGTCAATTTTTCTTTGGCTCTGCAACACAATTAATATCTCATTTTGATGATGTTCTTGGTACAGAATACTTGATTATAAATTATGACGGGGATGACTTATTAGATATTTCAGCTGTTTTTGCATTAGAAGATATTATTGTAAGACTTAAATCTCAACATATTAATGTAATATTAGTTTCTAACAAAGATGTTGTCCAACAATTAGATTCATTATCTATTTTAAATCAAATTGGTAGAGATAATATATTTTATGATGAAAATTCTGCAATTACATACGCAAAAAATAAATTAAAATATTCTTAAACAAATAAATTTTGAACAGGATCTTTTAGTAAAGAATGCATTGCAATTTTATGTTCACCCTTACTATTTGAAACAATAAAATAAGATAATACTTTAGAACTTTTTCCAGTATTTGGTTTTGTTCTTTCATTTTTTATCGAAAGAATATTTTTTTCATTAGGATAATTTTTTTCTATATCTTTTAGTACTGAAAGAATTCTTTTTGTTGGGTTATTACCTTTTTTCAATGAATCAATAAAATGATTAGGTAAATTCTCGATAAAATCTTTATTCTCTAAATTTTTTGATTTATTTATGTGTTTTTTTATTTGTTTTACTTCTTTTCTTGTTATTTCAGTATTTACAATTGCTTGTTTAATGTTTGAAACAAAACGAGTTGCAAAATTTTCATCTGTTGCAATTTTTCTTGCTGAACGCTCAGGAATAACGGAACTAATTTTTCCTGACTTATCTTTTACTGTTGTTATAAGATTTAATTGATTATTATCAAGTCTAGGATTAATAACAACTGAAGATTTTTGTTTCATTACAGATAATGAATCTACCTGTTTGATAACTTTTTTTAATTCTGCTTTTGTTTGTTTATCAAAATATTTGTCAAATAATAAATTTTCTTTAATTTTAAATTTATTAGTCTGAATATTTGCTTTAAATGAAATATTATTATCCATATTATTTTACCAATTTACTTATATAATTGTAATATTCATTGCCTTTAATATTTTCAATATTTTTTACAATTTCTTCTTTAGATAAAAAGCCCATTCTGTATGCAATTTCTTCTAAACAAGCAATTTTAATTCCTTGATTTTCTTCAATGGTTTGAATATATAAACTCGCTTGCAATAATGAATGATGAGTTCCAGTATCTAACCAAGCAAAACCTCGACCTAATTTATTTACTAATAATTTATTTTGTTCTAAATAAATTTTATTAAGGTCAGTAATTTCATACTCCCCTCTTGCTGAAGGTTTTAATTTTTTTGCATATTCAACAACTTTATTGTCATAAAAATATAAACCTGTTACAGCATAATCAGATTTAGGATTTTGAGGTTTTTCTTCAATAGATATTACTTTATTATTGTTATCAAATTCTACAACCCCGAATCTTTGAGGATCTTTTACTTGATATCCAAATACTGCTGCACCACCTTCTTTTTCGATTTTTTTAATAGTTGACTGAAGCATTCCTGAAAAACCTTGTCCATAGAAAATATTATCGCCTAAAACAAGAGCTGCACAATCATCTCCAATAAATTCTTCACCTAGCACAAAAGCTTGTGCTAAACCATCAGGAGCTGGCTGTTCTTTATATTGAAAATTAAGTCCAAATTGAGAACCATCTTTTAATAATTTTTTAAAATTTGGTAAATCTTGAGGTGTAGAAATAATTAAAATATCTTTTATTCCTGCAAGCATTAAAACAGATATTGGATGATATATCATCGGCTTATCATAAACAGGTAATAACTGTTTTGAAACAACCATTGTACTAGGATAGAGCCTTGTACCTGCTCCTCCTGCAAGAATAATTCCTTTCATTATACTAAACTCACTTTCTTAGCTTCGATTGATTTTATCCAGTCTTGATTGTTTAAATACCAATCTATTGTAATTTTTATACCTTCTTCAAATGTTAAAGATGGTTTCCAACCTAATTCAGATGTTATTTTATCATTAGAAATAGCATATCTTCTATCATGACCTAATCTATCTTCAACATATTTTATAGATGATTCGTCTTTACCCATTGCATCTAAAATTAAATGAGTAATTTCCATATTTGTTTTTTCATTGTGCCCACCAATATTATAAACTTCTCCAATTTTTCCTTTATGAAGAACAACATCAATTGCTTCACAATGATCATAAACATATAACCAATCTCTTACATTTAATCCATCTCCATATACAGGAACTTTTTCACCTTTAAGTAACTGAGAAATAAAGAATGGAATAAGTTTTTCTGGATATTGATATGGACCATAGTTATTAGAGCATCTTGTATTAAGAACTGGTAGTTTGTATGTTTCATAATAAGCTCTAGTTAACATATCAGCGCTAGCTTTTGATGCAGAATAAGGACTGTTAGGAGCTAATGGAGTTGTTTCATAAAAATATCCTGTCTTCCCTAGAGTTCCATATACTTCATCAGTTGAAACTTGTAAATATCTATCAATTCCTAGTTCTTTAGATGCTTGTAATAAATTTAATGTTCCTTGAACATTTGTTTCTATGAAAATTTCAGGGTTAGTAATTGAACGATCTACATGAGATTCTGCTGCAAAATTGACAACACAATCACATTCTGCAATTAAATCTCGTACTAATTTTTTATTACAAATGTTGCCATGTACAAATCTGTAGTTTGGATTGTTTTCTATATCTTTAAGATTATCAATATTCCCTGCATATGTTAGAGCATCAAGATTAATAATTTGATAATCTTCATGTTTATTTAACATGTGCCTTACAAAACAACTACCAATAAAACCTGCGCCACCTGTTACTAATATTTTCATACAAACCCCTTTATATTTAGTCAAATAATTCTTTTAATGTTTTTTGTTTGGTATCTTTTTCGCTTAAAATAGGTTCAAAATCAATTTCCCAATCTATATTTATATCTTTATCATTCCATATAATACCACAATCTGCTTGAGGAGCATATTCTCCACTTGCTTTATATAACAGCTCTGCTTCATCTGATAATACAACAAAACCATGAGCGAAACCTTCTGGAATAAATAACATATATTTATTTTCTTCTGATAGTTCAACTTTTACATACTGTCCAAATGTTCTTGATTCTGGTCTTATATCAACGGCAACATCGTATATACGACCTCTTGAACACCTTACTAACTTAGCTTGGCCATATGGTGCTTTTTGGAAATGTAGCCCTCTTAAAACATGAGCCGTTGATTTTGAGTGATTATCTTGATTAAATTCAACTTTTATACCATTTTCAAAAAATTCAGATTTTTTATATGATTCCATAAAAAATCCTCTGATATCACCATATACTCTTGGTTTAACTAAAATTACATCTTCAATATTTTGTTTAATAAATTCAAAACTCATACATAGTACCCTTTTAATATAATTCATTATATCATTAATCAAACAGAATTTTTACTTTGTATATTTATTCTTTACATATTTATTGGTATAATTTAAAAATGGTAGTATCGTATGAAGATATAAAAAAATATGAGTTATATTTAGCTTATTTAGAAAAAAAATTAGGAGCTTTTTTTGAAGAACAATCTCCTTATATTTTTTGTAAAGAAGGATGTTCATATTGCTGTGAAAAAGGAGAATATCCTTTTACAGAAATAGAATTTGCATATTTGATGCTAGGAACTAGATTTTTAAACAAAGAGACTTTCAATCAAATAGAAAAAAATATGCTTGAAGTAAAAAATGCTAAAAAAGAACATTCTGGAGATAAAAAATTCATGTATAAATGCCCTTTTTTAATAGATAAAAAATGTTCTTTGTATAAATATAGAGGTATTATTTGTAGAACACATGGTTTGGCTTTTTTTAGTAAAGAAAATAAACTATTAGTACCAGCCTGTGTTGATAGAGGACTAAATTATTCCAATGTTTATGACTTTGAAAATAAAACTATTTCAGATGAAAAATTTGAAAAATCAGGGATAAAACAAGAACCACTTGCCCACAATGTTGGAATGCATTTTATGACCAATAATTCTTTTCTTGATTCTATAGATTTAAAATTTGGTGAAATTAAACCAATGATTGATTGGTTTAAATAGCAACTTTTTTTTTTACATTTATTATATAAATATAATGTTTTCAATTTCATTACACAAATTATTTAGAAAATCTACCTCTAAAACAATAAGAAATATTACAGAGATTAAACCTGATAATAGGATTAATCCACTGCAAGCTGAATTTAAATCTACAAAAGATTTATTTGCGTATGCCAAAAAAAGATGTTTAGATGCTTTAAATCAACCTATACCATATGAACATACTCTAATTGTAGACACAAAAAAAAATAAAGTTATTGCAGAGTATGTAGGTAATTCTCAAAAGTGTAAAATTGAAGATTTAAATTCCTTAGATTTAGATAAAAAAAATACTACGATTATTCATGGACATCCAGAAAATTATCCAATAAGTATTCCTGATATCAAAACATTAATTAATAGTGGAATAAATAAAGTAATAGCATTTAATACTAAAGGTGAATTTTCACTTGTTGCTAAACAAAGTGAATTAACACCTGAATATTTAAAACATCTACAAAGTATGGCAAATGAAACTTATGTCGAACGAATGGTTCATAATGATTTTTATAAATCATACTTAGATTATAATTTAAGAACACACATTCCATTAATGGGTTTAAGATATGTATCTAATTATACTTTTTTAAAATAAATAGCGAGTGAAAAGTTTATTTTCCACTCGCTATTTTATATTAATGAACTTTATAAATTATTTCATTAATTCACCAACTGATTTGTAAACAGCCATTCTCTTAGCAGCATCTTCTTCTGCTTGGTTATAAAGAGCTTCAGCAGCCTCAGGGTTAGTTTTCAATAATGATTTATAACGACCTTCAGATCTGATAAAGTCTTGATAACTACCTTTAGGATCTTTAGCATCCCAAGTGAATGGAGTTTCGCTAGCAGGATTGTATCTGTATAATGGGAAGTATCCTGCTTCAACTGCACGTTTTTGTTCAGTTTGTGTTTTACTCATATCGATACCGTGAGCGATACAAGGAGCATAAGCGAATATGATAGATGGTCCATCGTATGCTTCAGCTTCTTGGAATGCTTTAAGAGTTTGACCTCTATCAGCACCTAAAGCAACTGATGCAACATATACATAACCATAAGACATACTCATTAAGCCCATGTTTTTCTTGTATGTTCTCTTACCGCCAGTAGCAAATTTAGCAACTGCAGCAGTTGGAGTTGATTTAGAAGCTTGACCACCAGTGTTAGAGTAAACTTCTGTATCAAGAACTAAGATATTAACGTTTTTACCTTGAGCTAATACATGGTCAATACCGCCGTATCCGATATCGTTAGCCCAACCGTCACCACCGATAATCCATACTGATTTATCAGTGAAGTAGTCTTGAAGTTCTCTAACTTTTGCTAAGTCTGCACAATCAACGTCAGCATATTTTGCTAAAACTTCTTTAGCTTTGTTTTGAGCTGCAACAGCTTCTTCTGTTTTTGAATTATCAAAATGAGCCATTGCCGCTTCTAATGCTTCTTTTAAGTCTGCAGGTGTTTTTTCATTAGCTACAACTTTTTCAACATAAGTTTTTAAAGTGTCTCTATTTTGATCTACTGCTAATCTCATACCGAAACCAAATTCAGCGTTATCTTCGAATAATGAGTTAGCCCAAGCTGGACCTCTACCTTCCTTAGTTGTTGTATAAGGAATTGTAGGGAATGTACCAGAGTAGATTGATGAACAACCTGTTGCGTTAGCAACAATAGCATTTTCACCAAATAATTGAGAAACTAATTTAACATAAGGAGTTTCACCACAACCAGCACAAGCGCCAGAGAATTCGAATAATGGTTTTCTTAACATAGCACCTTTGATAGTTTTAGTTGTGTTTTTACCCATTACATTATCAGGTAGTTCATCAAAGTATTTTTCATTTACTAATTCGCCAATTTCAACTTCGTCTTCAATAGTTGACCAAGTAAGAGCTTGTTTTTCAGGATTTTTGTTTGCAGGACATTGATCGATACAAACACCACAACCTGTACAATCTTCACAATATACTTGAACTTTGAATTGTTCTCCATTAGCGTTTGGCTTAGCTTCAATTGTTTTGAATGAAGCTGGAGCATCTTTTAAGCTGTCTTTTTCTGCTAATTTTGTTCTAATTGCAGCGTGAGGACAAGCTGATGCACAGATACCACATTGGATACAATTTTCAGAATTCCAATGAGGAACACGAGGAGCAATACCACGTTTTTCTAAGCAAGCAGTACCTGTTGGGATAACACCATCTACTGACATTGCTGAAACAGGGATATCATCACCTTTTTGTCTCATTGATGGTTCAATAATTTTCTTAGCGAAATCGTCTGCATCATCTGAAATTAATTTTATTTCAGGAGCACAAGCAACACCGTCTAAAGAAGATGGAACTGGTACTTCTTCACAAGCGTCAACTGCTGCATCGATTAATGCTAAGTTCATATTTACAACATCATCACCTTTTTTCTTAAAGGTTTTCTTAGTCATTTCTCTCATACCTTCTAAAGCTTGTTCAAAAGGAATGATTCCAGAAACTTTGAAGTATGCAACCATCATAACTGTGTTAGCACCTTTACCTCTAAGACCAGGTTGTTGTTTAATTAAAGATTCAGCATCAACATTGTAGAATTTAATTTTCTTGTTGATAATAGTTTCTTGCATATCTCTTGTTAAATGAGAGAAAGCTTCTTCTTTTGAATAAGGACTATTTAATAAGAATGTACCGCCTTCTTTAATACCTCTTAACAAGTCGTATCTACCGATATAAGCGTGAGCTGAACAAGATACAAAATCTGGTGCAGTGATTAGATATGTAGATTTAATGTGTTGATCACCAAATCTTAAGTGAGAAACAGTTACACCAAATGATTTTTTAGAATCATAAGCAAAGTATGCTTGAGCATCTTTGTCTGTATATTGACCAATAATTTTAATTGAGTTTTT
The DNA here is from genome assembly GCA_949294335.1 of uncultured bacterium. Taxonomy (GTDB): domain Bacteria; phylum Cyanobacteriota; class Vampirovibrionia; order Gastranaerophilales; family Gastranaerophilaceae; genus UMGS1585. Next base: position 53,728 of record CASFGO010000013.1, read on the forward strand.
GTTAGCACCAACAGTACCGTCAGAACCTAAGCCCCAGAACATACAGTTTGTAGTTCCTTCTGGTTCAGTAACGATGTGTTCTTCAATTTTTAATGATTTGTTAGTTACATCATCGTTAATACCAACTGTAAATCCGTGGAAACCATTATTTTCTGAGTGTTTGTAAATAGCAAGAACCATAGATGGTGTAAATTCTTTAGAAGATAAACCATAACGTCCGCCAATTACTCTGATGTCTTTGTTTTCTAAAGCAGCAACAACATCTAAGTATAATGGTTCACCAATTGAACCAGGTTCTTTTGTTCTGTCAAGAACAACAATTCTCTTAGTAGATGAAGGTAATGCTTCATTGAATCTCTTAACATCAAATGGTCTGTATAATCTAACTTTAACTAAACCATATCTTGTACCACGTTTTGCATTTAGGTAGTTGATTGTTTCTTCAATAGTTTCACAACCAGAACCAATAGCAACGATTACATCAGTAGCATCAGGAGCACCAACATAATCGAATGGGTGATATTGTCTGCCTGTTACAGTAGCAACTTTATCCATATATTCTTGAACGATATCAGGAACTGCTTCATAGTATTTATTAACAGTTTCACGTCCTTGGAAGTATACGTCAGTGTTTTGAGCACCAACTTTACAAACAGGAGCTTCAGGACGAAGAGCTCTTTGTCTAAATTCTTCAATATATTTAGGTTCAACTAATTTAGCAATGTCTTCGTAAGAAATTTCTTCAATTTTGTGAACTTCATGAGATGTTCTGAAACCATCAAAGAATTGAAGGAAAGGAACTTTTGCTTTGTATGTTGCTAAATGAGCTACTAAAGCTAAATCCATTTCTTCTTGAACAGAGTTTGCAGCTAACATTGCATAACCAGTATTACGGCAACCCATAACGTCAGTATGGTCACCAAAAATTGCTAACGATTGAGCAGCTAATGCTCTTGCTGAAACGTGAATAACGTGAGGTAACATTTCACCAGCAGCTTTATGCATAACAGGAATCATTAATAATAAACCTTGAGATGCAGTGTATGTAGAAGTTAAAGATCCAGCAGCAAGTGAACCGTGTACTGCACCTGCAGCACCAGCTTCAGATTGCATTTCTGCTACTTTTACTTCTTTTCCCCAGATATTTTTCTTACCTTGAGAAGCCCATTCATCAATCCATTCACCCATTGTTGATGAAGGAGTGATTGGGTAAATTGCTGATACTTCACTTAGCGCATAAGCAACATGCGCTGCAGCGTAGTTACCATCAACTGTTATAGTTTTTTTTGGCATAAAGACCCTCCTTATTAAATAATCTTCCTCGCTATAACTATGTAAACTATATAATTTAAAGGTATCTCAAATATGCTTTGATTACAACTATTTATATATTTATAAATCGAAATATTAAGAAAATTTCATGGTTTTGTAAATTTTTTCTTTTTGGACTGATTTTTTACACTTTTTTACTCTTAAGATTCCTTAACATTCTTGAAATGTCAAAATATGTAATGTATTATCATGATAGTATATAATCGGGTGAGGATTAAATTAATAATATGAATTCTAATTATTTACAACTACTTTTTAATGATATGAAAAAGTTGTGGAAAGGTTTGAATGTTCCACAACGATTTGGATTGGTTGTATTACTTTTTGTTACTGTAGTTTTATCTACATTTTTTATTGTAAAATCATTTGAGCCTGATTTAACTGTTTTATACTCTGATTTAGCAGAATCTGATGTTGTTAACATTACTGAGAACTTAAAAAAGAATGGATATTCTTTTAAACTTACTGACGATAAAAAAACAATTTTAGTCCCTGCTAGTCAAAGAGATGATATGAGATTATATGTTGCAGAAAACGACTTAATCCAAAATTCCAATCCGGGATTTGAATTATTAGATAATATGCAACTTGGATCTACTGATTTTAAGAATAATTTAACGAAACAAAGAATTTTTCAAGGAGAACTTACACGTTCTATAGAAAAGATGGACGGGATTAAAAGTGTTAGAGTACAATTAGCACAACCAGAGCGTTCAATTTTTGAAGACAAAGATGAAATACCTTCAGCATCTGTAATGTTAATTTTAGATCCAGGGTATAAATTAAAATCATCACAAGTTAAAGCAATAAAAAACTTAGTAGCGTATTCTATTCCAAGATTAACGCCAGAAAAAGTTTTCATCACAGATCAATTTGGAAACACTTTATCTGATGAAACATCTAAAAATTCTAATGATATGGAATCATTTAAAGCTGGAGTAGAAAAAGATACTGCAAAAAAAATCACTACTGTTTTAGAAGAAATTGTTGGAAGAGGAAATGTTTCAGTTCAAGTAAATGCTGATATCGATTTTAATTCAGCTAAAGCAACAATTGAAAGATATATTCCTTTAGATGAAAAAGGTGAAGGGGTTTTAACTAGCACACAAAGCGAAATTGAAAATTATGAAAATCCTAATAATCAAAACCCTCAACAACCAGAAAATCCAAATTCAGGATTACCAAATAAAAATTTAAATTATGCAAAAGAAAAAAGTTCAACAAGTTACAGTGTTTCTAAAGAAGTTAAGCATATTGTATATGCTCCAGGAACAGTTAAACGTTTAACAATTGCTGTTGCGGTTAATAAAATATTAACAAAACCAGAAAAAGAAGAATTGCAAAATTTAGTATTATCTGCAGCTGGTGTAGATTATGAAAGAGGTGACGTTATCACTGTTTCAGGTCTGCAATTTGAAGCATTAGAACAAGATAAAAAACATCAAGCAGAATTAGAAAAGAAAGTTGCTAAAGATACATTATTTAATTATATAGCAACTAAATTAGGTCCATCTATAGTTATATTAATCTTAGGACTTGTAACTATAACATTATTGAAAAATTTAATATCACGATTGCCACATTATGATGTACAACAAAATATATTAGATGAAGCAGAAGAAGAAGATTTAGCATTTGATCCACTTGATCCGGATGAATCTATTGCAAGTAAAATAGAACGAATGAAAGGACTAACAGATGGAGCATATGCTGGATTAGATTTCTATGGGGATGATGATACACAAGCTTCATTTAAAGATATAGAAATATCAAAACAAGAACAAAGTATAAATACATTGAATGAAGCAATTTTAGCAGATCCTGAAGCAGCTGCTAAAGTATTAATGTCATATATTAAGGAATAAATAAAGGATAGTATAAAATGGCTCAAGGAAATTCCACTCCTGCAACACAAAATAATAATGAAAAAGCTCGTAATCAAATAAAGGTTAAAGACTCCACTCAAAAATTATTGCGACCTTCACAAAAAGTTGCAGCATTATTAATTTTATTAGGTGCTGAAACTGCAACAGAAGTTTTAAAACATATTACAGATCCTAATATCCTAGAGCAAATAACATTAGATATTGCAAATTTAAATAAGGTTCCTGATGAAGAATTAAATGTTTTATTAGATGAATTCAGAACAGTTTTTAAAGCAAGCAATCTTATAGCGACTGGTGGTACTGAATATGCTAAAAAATTGCTTGCAAATGCATATGGGCCAGATGAAGCTGCAGAAATGATGGATAAATTAGGTGCAATGATTAACACCAATCCATTTTATTTTTTGAATGATGTTGATCCAAGCCAATTTGCTACTACATTTTCAGGGGAAAATCCTCAATTACTTGCTTTAATATTAGCTTATTTAAAACCAGCATTATCTGCTCAAATATTAGCATCTTTACCAAATAAAGTTCAAACACAAGTTTCAATGAAAATTGCAGAAATGAATACAACAAACCCTGAAATTCTATCGGAAATTGAAGATGTTGTAGAAAAGAAATTCTCAACATTTGTAGTTCACGATTTCTCAAAAGCTGGTGGCGTAGAATACTTAGCAAGTATTATGAACCACTGTGATAGATTTACTGAAAAAAATATTATGGAATTTTTGGAAGCAAAAGATGCAATATTGGCACAAAGTGTGCGTGATCTTATGTTCGTATTTGAAGATATTGTTATACTTGATGATAGAGCTATTCAAAGAGTATTACGTGAAGTTGATTCTAGAGAATTAGCATTATCAATGAAGGGGACTAAAGAAGAAATTAAAGAAAAAATATTCAGAAATATGTCTGAAAGAGCACAAGCAATGTTAATTGAAGATATAGAATATTTAGGACCTGTTCGTGCAAGAGAAGTACAAGATGCACAATCTAAGATTGTTGCAACAATTAGAGCTTTAGAACTATCTGGAGAAATTACAATTTCTCGTGGTAGTGCAGAGGATGAATTAATTGAGTAGAATTAATAATAAAAATGTACAAATTGGTGATAATTACGTTCTACCACTTGAAAATAGTTCAATAAGTAAATATGAAGCTAGAGTTGAATCAATCTTAAGTGAAGTAGAAGAAGCTAAAAGAAAATTGTTAGCTGAAGCAAAGACTGAAGCAGACAATATAAAAATGCGTGCAGAATTAATTGTAAAAGATGCAGAAGCAAAAGCTCAACAAATTATTCAAAATGCTGAAAATCAAGCAAAAGGAATTGTAAAAAAAGCTGAAGATAATCAACAAAATGTAAAAAATCAAACAGATGAAATTTCCAAACAAGCTTATGATGAAGGATTTTTAAAAGGTCAACAAGATGGTTTGCAAAAATTTAAAGAAGATTCAATTAATGCCATTAAATCATTAGAAACATTATCTTCTGCATCGTTTGATATTAAACATAATATTGTAAAATCTGCGGATATGGATATTGTAGAGTTAGTAATTGCTATTGCAAGAAAAATAACCACAATTAATTTTGATGAAAAGATGTTAAAAGAAATTACTATTGCTGCAATTAATCATTTAAAAGATAAAGAAGAAGTAACAATCATTGTAAATCCTCAATTAGTACAAAATATAGTTAATTTGTCAGAAGAATTTAAAAATGAAATATTACAACTAAAACATGTAAAAATTATAGAAGATTCTGCTTTATCAGTTGATGGAACAATCGTTTCTACGCCATTATCAAGGATTGATAGCAGAATATCTTCACAAATAGATGAAATTGCATCAAGACTAAAAAATGGTATAACAGACGATGTTCAACAAGAATAAATGCCTTGAAATTATTAATAGCACCAATCCCTTAAAAGAAATTGGGAAGATTATTGAGATTATTGGTTTGATAATTGAAGCCGATGGACCAAAATCTTCAATAGGAGATTTGTGTTATATATATAATTCTCATAATTCGACACCTGTATGGTCTGAAGTTGTAGGTTTTAAGGAAGATAGAATACTACTAATGCCATTAGGATCAATGGAAGGTATTCAACCTGGTGCAATTGTTGTAAATACAGGTTCTTCTATTAGAGTTAATGTTGGGGAACAATTATTAGGTAGAGTTTTAGACGGTTTAGGAAATCCCATTGATACATTAGGCCCTCTTAACTGTTTTGATACTCGTTCTATCTATGCAGAAGCAATAAATCCCCTAAAAAGAAAACGTATTGATGAAGCATTGTCATTAGGAATTCGCTCTGTTGATGGATTTATTACAGTTGGCAAAGGACAACGTTTAGGGGTATTTGCAGGCTCTGGGGTTGGAAAAAGTACAACTATTGGTATGATTGCGAAAAATACTACTGCAGATTTAAATGTAATTGCATTAATCGGAGAACGAGGGCGTGAGGTTAGAGAATTTATTGAAGAAATCCTTGGTTCTGAAGGAATGAAACGCTCAATAGTTGTTGCAGCAACCTCTGAACAACCTTCGTTAGTAAAAATTAAAGCAGCTTTTGTTGCAACAACTATTGCAGAATATTTCAGAGATAAAGGTAAAGACGTTTTATTTATGCTTGATAGTGTAACCCGTATTGCGATGGCACAAAGAGAAGTTGGACTTGCAGTTGGAGAACCACCAGCAACAAGAGGTTATACTCCTTCTGTTTTTGCAATGATGCCTAAACTTATGGAAAGAGTCGGGAATAACGACAAAGGCACAATAACAGGTCTGTATACCGTATTAGTTGAAGGGGATGATTTTAACGAACCTATTTCTGATACAGCAAGAAGTATTTTAGATGGTCACATTGTTTTATCAAGAGATTTAGCACATAAAAACCACTATCCAGCGGTTGATGTTTTACAATCTTTAAGTAGGGTTATGCCTGATGTAACAACTAAAGAACATAGAGATGCTGCTGGTAAAATTAGAAACTTGTTGGCTATTTATAAGAAAAATGAAGATTTAATTAACATAGGAGCATATGTTAGAGGATCTGATCCTAATTGTGATGAAGCAATTCAAAAAATGGACAAAATTAATCAATTCTTGTGTCAATCAACGGATTTAAAAGTAGATTATGATACAACTATTCAAGAATTGATTAATTTAATTTAACCTATGAAAAATGGTATAAATATTTTATAATAGAACCATAATGAAGCAATAATAAGTATTACACCACTAAATTTCATTAGTATTTCAGAAAATTCAATAACGTTTCCAAATTGTTTTATTAATGATGTAAATATACCTGCAATAACAAGTATTATACCTTGCCCAATAGAAAATAAAAATAGCATTGATATAGCAATAATTATATTACTAGAAACAGATGCAATACTCATAATCCCTGCAAGTATTGGAGTAGAGCAAGGAGTACCTGCAATTGCAAATGTTGCACCTAATAGCATTGGGTATAAGAAAATACTATTACCTTTAGACTGAGGAATTTTATTGATTAAACTTGGGATTTGCAAATCAATAATTCCGACAAGATTTAACCCCATAATCATAAGTATTGCAGCAATAACTAACATGAAATAATTTCCTGCAATAGAAACAAAGACCTTCCCTGTTAAAGCACATATTATTCCAATAGCTGAAAAAACTATTGCAGTACCAATGATAAAAGAAAATAATTGAACAACCGTTTTAGAAAGTGGTTGGTTTGCATAACCTCCTATATATCCTATTACAACTGGTAACATTGCTAGAGAACAAGGAGATATAGATGCAATTACACCACCTAAAAAAGAAACTAAAAGTAATATTATTTTAGCATTTCCTGCTACTAATGAACTTGTAAAAATATCGTATAAATTATTCATTTAATAACCTTTTTAAATAACCTTCAAATTCTGAATTTGTCATTGAACCTTCAAATTTTGACATTGTCTGTCCATTTGATTTTTTAAATATCAATGTAGGAACTAAAGTTACATTATATTTTTTTATCATAGCTAAATTTTCTTTAGTTTGTTTTTGTACAGGGATTTTAATCAATTCAATTTTATCTGAATATTTTGGATACACCTGATTTACAACTTTATCCATTTTTTGACATTCACTACACATATCAGATGAAAATTTAATTACAGCTGGTTTATTATTATTGATTTTACTAGCAGAAGCTGCTTGAGATTTATCAAGGTAATAATAAAAACAAATTGGTAATATTAATATTGCTAAAATTATTGCTATATTTCTATTCATAAGTTGCCTCCTTACAGCTTTAAATTAATATACATTTATAATATTTTAAATAGTCAAGTATTTAGTATTACTAGGTAATATAAAAAAATGTTACAACATTGTCAATAAATTGAATAAAAAATACTTTATATAAATATGGGAATTATGAGTTTAATTAATTTATTTAAAAAGACTAGCTTGTTTTTGCTAAAATGCCAAGAACAAGTAATCACTATGCAATTAAGTTTTTTCTTAAATAAGAATAAAAAATTTTTAAAACATAACTCTAACGGTTGTTCTGTTGTTGTTAATGTTAAGAATCAAGAAAAAAAAGAGCAATTAAATAATGAAATAAAACAAATTCTTAAGCAATACAAAAATGATTCAAACCTTTTAATAGATTATATAATTAAGCATAAAACTAAAGTATTTAAGTTATCAAATGCGAAAAAATGTTTAGAAATAATTGGTGAAGAACCAGGCTTAATACCAGCATATAAAGGTTATAAAGCTTTTATCTTTAATTTAGTTATATTCAAAAAAATAAGTTTCAAAACAGATACAATGTTCATTTTAGATGATAAAAATATTGATATCTATTATTTAATCCAACAATTTCACCGTTGGTATTTTATGAACAATGGATTCCCTGGATTTGATATGAAGTCACAAATTTTGTTAAAACAAATTAATAAAGGAAATGAAGACTCAATTATAGCAAAACTAAAACCTAATGATATTGCTGATTTACAAAATGCAATAGCAAGAGACGTAGAATCTATAACATTTGTTGAACAATATGCAAGAGAGACTGCAGGTTCTAAAAAAGCTTTAGAAAAAATTAAAGATGGAGCAGGTGCTTCTATATAAAATGCAGAAAATTATTTTCTATGTTATTATATACCCATATTAATTAAAGGAGTAATTTTATGGGTGTTATTAATGAAATGTTTACTGTAAATACTCAAGGGTATACAGATATTATTGATATCACAAAAAAAGTTGAAAATTGTCTTAATTGCCACCCTGTAAAAGATGCAACAGTTATTGTATCTGTTGCAGGTAGTACCGCAGGAATAACAACAATTGAATATGAACCTGGTCTTTTAAAAGATTTACCCGAAGCTTTCGAAAAAATTGCTCCTTCAGGAGCTAACTATCATCACGATGAAACTTGGCACGATGGGAATGGCAATGCTCATGTTTTAGCCTCTATTATTGGTAGTTCTGTCACAATACCAGTTGTAGATGGAATTTTATTTTTAGGCCATTGGCAACAAATTGTATTAATTGATTTTGATAATAAAAATCGTTCTAGAACAATTTGTGTCCAAATTTGTATGTAGTATATGTTTGTTTTATTCTAAGGACATGGCATATAAACATAAACTATCATTATCAGATTCTATATCGTTAGTAGCCGGTTCAATGATTGGCTGCGGTATTTTTATAGTATCAGCAGATATTGCAAGACAAGTACAATCAGGACTTTTATTAATGATTGTATGGATTATTGCCGCAATTGTTACAATGTGTGGTGCTTTATCATTTGCAGAACTTGCATCAAATATTACTGATGATGGTGGACAATATGTTTATTTAAAAAAAATATATAATGATGTCGTTGCCTTTTTATATGGGTGGACAACTTTTTTAGTAATACAAACTGGTATTATAGCCGCTGTCTGTACTGCATTTTCAAAATTCATCGGACTTTTAATACCTTTTATTAGTGCTAACAGATATATCTCACATCTTGGAATATTCCATATTTCTACACAAAAATTATTTACGGTATTTGTAGTTATATTTTTAACTTTTATCAATTCTAGAGGATTAAAACACGGCGTAGTTACACAAAATATATTTACGGTAACTAAAGTTATATCAATGATTGGTATAATTCTTTTAGGCTTGTTATTTGGATGCAATTTCCACACATTACATATGAACTTTTCTATACCTATAAACTGGAATTTAGATACAATTAATGTTATAGGCGCTGCAACTGTTGGAGCATTATTTGCTTCAATAACTTGGAATAACATAACTTTTGTATCAGGAGATATAAAAGATGCTCCTAAAACTATTCCTAAAGCACTATTTATTGGTTCTTTACTAGTTTTAGGTTTATATTTTTTAATTAATAGCATTTATGTAACAGCTATTCCAATTAATTTAATTCAAAATGCCCCAGAAGATATTGTTGCAGCCCAATTAATGTCAATTATTTTTGGTCATTGGGGGAAAATAATTGCTGCAATTATTATTATGATATCTGCATTTGGAAGTGCTAATGGAATTATATTAGCAGGAGCAAGGGTTTATTATAATATGGCTAAAGATAGAACTTTCTTTAGAGGGCTTGCTGCTATTGATAGAAATACAAGAGTTCCTCATAATGCTTTATGGATACAATGTTTATGGGTTTCTATATTAGTTTTGTGGGGTAATTATACTCAACTTTTAGATTATGTAATTTATACTACTTTAATTTTTTACTGGATAACTGTATTTGGTTTATTTTTATATAGAAAAAGAAATATTGAAACTAATTTTAAAATAAACACAATTATTCCTATCATATATTTATTGATAACAGGTTATATAATTATTTGTTTAACAATATTTAAACCAACATATACAATTCCTGGATTATTTATAACTTTAGCAGGTCTACCTGCATATTACTTTTGGCAGAGGGGCAAAGGATTAAAAGGATAAATATGTAAAGGGAATACATAATACGCCAATTCATTTTTTATTAATTAGATAAAAAGATATAAGACTTTAGACAAAATCAAAAAAAAATGATACAATCTTATTCCAATACATAAGGAGTAGGATTATGTTAATCAAAAAACTTACAATTTTATTAATAGCAATTTTATTAATTACAGGCCCTGCATTTGCAGCAACAACACACGGTAGAGATGGACAAGTATCAGGAAGAAGTGTCGGAGCAGCGATATGTTCTCTGCTTGTTTGGCCAGGTATTGGGCAAGCAATAAATAGACAATCTACAGAAAAAAATGTTACCCACGCAGTATTAGGGCTAACAGGTGTTTTTAGATTTTGGTCATTCTACGATGCTATTATCAATAGACAAGGTGGCGTTTGGCATAATAGGATTTAGAAACATATGAAAATATCACCTATTGCAAAATATTTAAGAGAAAATAATGCTGTATCTAAAAAAGTGGATAAAAATACAGTACATTTTTACACTCCGAAAGATGAATATCTTGGAACATTAACAAAATGTAGTTCTAAAGGGGTAAAATTTATTGCAGTAACTATTTTTGATAAAAAAATAAAACCAATATATTCAAAACTTACAAAGACATTAAAGAAAACTGTATATGTGGCAGGAAAAACACCTGAAGAAGATAAACTAGTAATAAAAAATTTTACACAAATTATTGAAGAAAAAGATTTTGCAACAAGAAAAAAACACAAACAATAAAAGAGAATAAACTTAAAGCTCAACTCACACCTTTAAAAGAATCTCTACCAATCAATATATATTCATTAAAAGGTGATATTAAATATTCCAAACCAGAAATATTATCAAAAATAGAAACTACATTCTAATGATTATAAATATAGTTTTATTTTTATAGTATCAATAAGCTAATAAGTTCCAATTATTCTCACCCAAATATTTAATCTTTTAAATGGTACGCGTGGAGACTCTGTCGAGCAAAATAATTAAGTATTATTTTGCGAGAGGTAAGAATCCCCGACGGTCGGGGGTGAGTTCCCGACACGAAAAAAAGACTCCCAAAAGGAAGTCTTTTAAATGGTACGCGTGGAGGGATTGTCTTGCTAATACTTAAATCTATAAGTCTTGGATTATTGGCGGTTCACAAGTTAACATTCCATTTCGTTTTTGTTCACAAAAACTTCATTCCATAAACTTGTTCACAGGGACGTGTCTAGGTTGCTTCGCAACCGTCGCACTTGCCAAAATCCGTTCGAACCTTAACAAAGCTTACGCTTTGAGGTTCTCATCCCAATACACACTATATAAAAATAGAGATAACTAATGTTATCTCTATTTTTATGGTACCGTGGAGACTCTGCCGAGCAAAATAATTAAGTATTATTTTGCGAGAGGTAAGAATCCCCGACGGTCGGGGGTGAGTTCCCGACACGAAAAAAGACTCCCCAAAGGAAGTCTTTTAAATGGTACGCGTGGAGGGATTCGAACCCCCGACCTTTTGGTTCGTAGCCAAACGCTCTATCCAGCTGGGCTACACGCGCTTATATTCTTTTTACCCCTCCATACTATCAAATAAAGATTTTTTTTCAAGGTTTAAATAAAATTACTTTTATATTAGAATACTATTGTTAACTTTAAAGAAAAAGAGGGAATTATGGTAACAAAAATGTCAGAAATTAAAACAACTTTTTCAGGTATTGATTTTAGTAAATATTCTTCAAAAGTATCTGAATTTGTTAGTGAATTCACTTCACGTGCAAACAAACAAGGTCATTTCTTAAACTGGGTTAATCTACCTCAAGAACAATTAAAAAGAGTAGATGAACTTTATGAAATGGTTGAAAATTTCAAAAAACAAACTAATGCTACTAAACTTAGCGTTATGGGTATTGGTGGTTCTAAACATACTGTTGAACATATGTTAGGTATCAACGGCTTAAACATTTGCCACGATAAAGTTGAATTCTATTCAGATGTTGATTCTATAAGTTTAGAAAGATTTTTAACAAGATTAAACAATGATGTTACTACATCAAACTTTATGATTGCTTCTAAATCAGGTTCTACTTTTGAAACAAAAGATGGTTTCTTAAGAGTTCAACAAATGCTTATTGATGCGTATAAATCTCAAGGTCAATCAGAAGAAGAAGCTAAAAAATCTGCTGCTAAACACTTCATCGCAGTAACAGACGGTAACAGTGAAAAGAGTGAATTAAGAAGAACTTCTATTGAACAAAACTGGATTGGCGATTTATTCATTCACGATGATGTTGGTGGAAGATTCTCAGCATTTGACGATCACGCATTATTCACTTTAATCTATGCAGGCATGAAAAAAGAAGATATGATTTCTATGCTTAACGCAGCTCAAGAAATCTCTACTCTTTCTTTAACTGCTAATCTTGAAGCAAACGATGCTTTAAAAGAAGGTATTTTTTGGGCAGATGCTAAACTTAACGGTATTGAAGCTTCTGTTCACCAATATATGGGTTCTATGTTTGAAAATACAGTTTACTGGCATGCTCAAATGCAAAACGAATCTGTTAAAGATACTTTAAAACAAGTTGCAAAAGTTCCTGATGCTATGCACCACTCTGCAGAAGCTCACTTCAACCCAGCAAACAAACTTGTTTTCGCTTTAACAGTTCCAACTGATAAAGGTGTATGTTCAGAAAACGCTGAAGCATATATCGGTGCTTTAACAAAATCTTATGAAGTATCTGGAGCATTCTTCAGAGAAGATGTTGAAACATCAGCTCTTGGACTAACTCCAGCTGCTGCAGGTGCTCTAACTCAATTAAGAGCATACGCAACTGTTTACCAAGAAATTGTTGAAGCTGTTATGACAGGAAAACAATTACCGGAAGTTCTTGATAGTGTTCTTCAACCACATGTTGAATTCTACAAAAAGAACCTTAAAGGTGGAGTTGTTATCCCGGGAAGAATTTCTTAATTAAATTTATATAACAACACTAAAAACAGACTTCTAAATTTTAGGAGTCTGTTTTTGTTTAAAATTAAGTTACATTTTCATAGTTTTAATACCCTTGTGATATAATATTTTCATATATAGCAAGGGAGTTTTTAAATGAACGAAAATTATTTTCCTCAAGAATTAGAAAAAAGATGGCAAAAGTATTATGAAGAAAACTATGTTTTCAAAACTTATGATGATGTAGATAAACCTAAATACTTTGCACTATCAATGTTCCCATATCCATCAGGGAAACTACACATGGGACATGTTAGAAACTATACAATAACAGACGTTATTGCAAGATACAAAAAACTAAACGGATTTAATGTACTTCATCCAATAGGTTGGGATAGCTTTGGTCTGCCTGCAGAAAACGCAGCTATGCAACACGGAGCAAATCCTGCTGTTTGGACTGATGAAAATATAGCTTATATGACAGGTCAATTGAAAAGGCTTGGAATATCATACGATTGGGACAGAGAAGTAACTACTTGTAAAGAAGATTACTACAGATGGACTCAATGGATATTCTTACAATTATATAAAAAAGGACTTGCATATAAAAAAGAAGCTGCTGTAAACTGGTGCGAAAAATGTGGAACAGTTTTAGCAAACGAACAAGTTATTGACGGTAAATGTTGGAGATGTGATAGCGTTGTTGAAAAGAAATATCTTTCTCAATGGTTCTTCAAAATTACTGAATATGCAGAAGATCTTTTAAAAGATTTAGACAAATTAACAGGTTGGGGCGATAACGTTAAAACAATGCAATCTAACTGGATTGGAAAATCTGAAGGTGCAATTTTAAAATTCAAAGTAATTGATGCTCCATCAGGCGAAGATATGGAAATTCCAGTTTATACAACAAGACCTGACACAGTTCACGGTATTACATATCTAGTTGTTGCTCCTGAATACAAAGATATTGAAAAATTAACAACAGAAGAAAATAAACAAGCTGTTGAAGAATACAGAGCTAATGCTCGTAGATTAACTGAAATCGAACGTTTATCAACTGATAGAGTTAAAACAGGCGTTCCATTAGGTACTCACTGTATCAACCCATTCACTGGAGAAACATTCCCACTATGGACTGCGGATTATGCGCTTGTTGAATACGGAACAGGTGCTGTAATGGCTGTTCCAACTCACGATACAAGAGATTATGATTTTGCTAAAAAATACAATCTACCAATGAAGGTTGTTATTCAAGATCCTAAAAATCCTAGTGATTGCTCAGAAGCTGCATACACAGATGAAGGAGTTCTTGTAAATTCAAATGAATTTAACGGAATGAAAAACACAGAAGCTAAAAAAGCAATTACACAAAAAGCAGTAGATAATGGATATGGAGAATTTAAAACACAATATAGACTTCGTGATTGGTTAATTTCTCGTCAAAGATATTGGGGAGCACCAATTCCTGTTGTATATTGCGATAAATGTGGAATTCAACCGGTACCCGAAGATCAATTACCTGTAAGATTACCAGAAGATGTTGATTTCTCTGTTGTTGGTAAATCACCTATTACAACATCTCCAACATTCAAAGATACTGTTTGTCCTGTTTGTGGTGGTCATGCAGTTAGAGAAACTGATACAATGGATACATTCGTATGCTCTAGCTGGTATTACCTAAGATATGCAGATCCACATAACAAAGACCTACCATTCTCTAAAGAATTAGTAAATAAATGGTTACCAGTTGACCAATATGTAGGTGGTATAGAACATGCTATTCTTCACTTACTATATTCAAGATTCTTTACTAAAGCTCTTAGAGATTTAGGACTATTAGATTTTGATGAACCATTTAGTAACCTACTTACTCAAGGTATGGTTCTTAAAGACGGTTCTAAAATGTCTAAATCTAAAGGAAATACAGTTGACCCTGATGAAATCTTTGAAAACTATGGAGCTGATACTGCAAGATTATTTATCCTTTCAGATTCTCCTCCAGCAAGAGATTTTGACTGGTCTGATGCAGGTGTAGAAGGTTGTTATAAATTCTTGAACAGAGTTTGGAAACTATTCTCAAACAACCAAGAATATATTTCACTTGATTACAAACTACCTGAAAAATTATCTAAAGAAAATGATGATTTAGTAAGAATAGTTCATATGGCAATCAAATCAGTATCTAACGATATTGCAAACGATTTCCAATTCAATACAGTTATTTCAAGATACAGAGAACTAACTAATGCTATATACGATTGGAGAAATAATAAATCAGAATTAAATGATGAAGATAAAGCAGTATTAAGCTTTGCATCAACATCATTAATCAAACTTATGTCTCCTGTAACAGTATTTATGGCAGACGAAATATGGAAAGAATTGAGCTCTAAGACATCTATACACGATGAAAAATGGTGTGAATATGATGAAAACTTAGCAAAGGCAAGCTCAATTACTTTAGTTGTTCAAATCAACGGAAAAGTAAAAGACAAAATAGAAGCTGATGCTGGGGTAAGTGATGAAGAGTTGAAATCAATTGCCTTATCAAGTCAAAAGATTAAAGACTTAATAGAAGGCAAAACAATTGTTAAAACAATTGTAGTTCCGAAAAAACTAGTTAACATAGTTGTTAAATAAATAACATAAATATTAGTATACATATAAGAAAAGAAGTCTTTTTTATCAGACTTCTTTTTTATATATACCTTTAAATTCATTTATCTAGTGTTTATGTTGTTTATAATACCTAATACGGCATCACTACGTAAACCTCGTGACAATGTTATTAATGAACTGGTTGCATTTTGTAAAATCTGGTATCTAATAAAGTTTGCAGATTCTTCTGCAATATCGGCATCTTTTATTGTTGACAAAGAAGACAATAGATTATTTATCTTGATTGTATTTGCATCATATACACTATCTAATCTATTTATTACAGCCCCAATATTACTTAATTGGCTTGTTATTTCACTAATTAAATCATCAATACCATCCAAAGCATCTAAAGCACTTTCTCGAGTTGAAAAATCTACACTGAAATCAAAAATATCAAAACCTATACTTGTTGTTATATAATTTGATTGTCCACTACCTTCATCAACCTTTAGAGTCAATGTATAAGGGTTATATACCTGTAATAAGACATTTTTATATATTGTATCAATTCCTTTATCACGTAATATATTTTTATCTCCAGCTTCGCCATCTATATTATTCATATTTCCACTTTGAATAACAAAGTTATCATTAGAATCTCCACCTTTTGTAATATTATTATCTCCAGAGATAACAATTTTATCTACACCACTTCCTCCAGAATATTCATTAGTATTTCCTATAATATCTATATTATTTTCTCCACTAGTACTAGAAATAATATTCCCATTACCTTGAACCTCAAATGTATCATTGCCAGCTCCTGTCGATACAGTATTTCTATCACCAGTTATAGTTACATCTTTCTTTCCATTTATAGATGTAAAAATATTATCACTACCATTAATTAATACTGAATTATTACCATTTTGGCTAATTGCTGTATTATTCTGACCATAAATGTTAAATTTTGAATTGCCTATACCAGAAGAAATATTATTTCCAGTTCCATCAACACCAATTACATTATCACCATCACCACTTGTTATAGTATTCCCATCCCCTATAGCTGATATTAGATTATTTCCATCACCTCCAGTTATTGTATTATTGGAACCGTTTAATAACAAATTATTATTTCCACTTGATAAATCTATTGTATTCCAGGAACCGGTTCCACTTACTTGGTCATTTCCTATTCCTGTTTGAATATTTGTATTATTATTACTATTTATATTAATAATATCATCATCTTCACCACCATTTATTTCTTTATTAGTAGTTGCATTTAATGTTATAGTATCATTACCCTTTCCTCCTAATAAGGAGTTATTTGTACTATTTGATATTAATATATCATTACCTTCATTTCCGTTTACTTGATTATTAGTACCACTTTCTATAGTAATTTTATCATTTTCTTGACTACCATCTATTATATTATTATCACCACGAACTAATAAATTCATTGCTGTATCTGTTGTTATTGTAAAATTTGAACCTGTTACTGTTATTTCTCCCGTCTGTGGATTATATGAATATTTCAAACTATTTGATGCAACCGGACTACTTAAGGTTGTAGTATTTTTTATCACATATTTCTTTCCATCTATAATAAAGAACTTTTCTTCTCCAACATAGGTAAAATTCAATATTCCACTATTTGGGTCATTTGTTACGTTGATTATACTTGCAGTCCCACCTGAGTTATCTACATAAAAATTATCTCCTGTAGCTCCATCTATCAAATTGTTACCAACACCATCTATTACAAAATAATCATCTCCTGCTCTTCCGGAAACTGTATTATTATTCCCTTTTACATAGAATGTATCATTCCCATTTGATCCTGTGATATTGGCTCCATTACAGTTGATATTATATATATTATTACCTCCATCATCTGTTGGAGAACAAGCAGCATTTATATTATATATATCATTACCAACACCACCATTTATATTAGAAGAAGAACTATTAATATTTATAGTATCATCTCCTGCTCCTCCGGAAACGCTATTTGTACTTGAGCCTGAAGCAAGTGTAATAATGTCATTACCATTACCTCCATATAAAGCTGGTAAAGCATCTGCTGCATAATTGGTAATAATATCATCACCATCTCCTCCGCTAAAAGAATCAGTAGAATAAATATTTATTACATCATTTTTACTACCACCAGTAAAATTAATACTTCCATAACAATTTACATTGTGAGCAACATCAGATTGTCCAGTAATAGTAAATCCACGTCCTCCTAATGATACTTCATTGTTTACTGGATTATACGAATAAAGAAATACATTTTCTTCAGAACTTGTATTTTTTACTGTATATACTATGCCATTAATAGTTATTTTTTTTGTTTGACTAGCTGAAAAAATCTCTGCAGTTGCATTATCAGAAGAACCAAATCCTGCAATTTGCGTAGTAGATTGATTATTTGAGATTGTATTAGTTCCTTCTCCTCCATATATGATATTGTGTTGCCCAGTTACTGTTACATTATCATTCCCTTCTCCAGCATTAACAGAGGTATACCTTCCTGTTATTTTTATAGTATCATCACCTTCTTCTCCAAATACAAAATTTTGTTTGTATCCTGAAGTAATATTATCGTTACCTGTTCCACCATAAAGATTACAACCAGTTCCAGAATTTGTAATTACATCATCACCACCTAAACCATAAACATTTACATTACTACTTGATACAGTTATAACATCATTTAAATTTCCCCCGTAAAAAGTTATACGTTCAGAATATATTCTTACATTATGGCTCTTGTTTTCTTCTCCTCTTATTACTATTCCTGCAGTATTTATTATTGATGTTTTAAAAGTAATCTGACCGTTAGAAGCAATTGAATAAATAATAGAGTTTTGAGCGCTTGCATTATTTGTTATATTATAATTTATTCCATTTATTGTTAATGTTTTAGTTTCATTAGCATTTATATCTTCTAAATAAGAATTTGCTCCAACAACATTTACTGTTGTTGTTCCTGTTCCTTTATCTTGAATAACAGTATTGACTCCACCATTACCATTAATTAAATTATTAGAACCTGCTTGAATATTAAATTCATCATCACCTTCACCTCCACTTAATTTCCAGCTAGAACCATTTATAATATTAAATACATCGTTACCCGCATCTCCAGTAATATAAGAATTAATCCATTGCTTACCATTGAGATTAAAAGTATCGTTGCCATTTCCTCCTGAAATTCCAGAAACAGTTAAACCTGAATTTAAAGTTATAATATCATCACCATCTTGACCATATATTTGTACCCCTGCACTATCTGCAATTAATATATCATTGCCTGCGCCTGCATAAATAAGATTACCACCTAATTTTGCAACTATTTTATCATCTAAGTCCCCACCATACACATAATTATTCTTACCATTAATTATAATATTATGAGCAACATCTGATTGACCTCGTATCTCAAAACGGTTACCGATAAACATTACTTCACCAGTTGTAGTATCCTTTGTATATGATATTGACTGAGAGGTACTTAACCGGTTCTTAATCGTATATTGAACTCCATCTATTGTTATTACTTTAGTCTCGTTCCCTGCAAAATCCTCGGCTCCTGAAATATCTGCCGATAATGGAGCTGCTGTTGTTGTTGCCAATATGTTTGGAGAAGCATTAGCCGTTATGGATGATGACAATTCCTTTATCTCATCATCCACTGAAGCTAATACTGAGGTAAATGATGTTTGCTTAGATGATATGCTATCACTTTGTTCATCCAGCACATTAGTTGATATACTATCATTTTTTATTTGGACTTGTGAATTTGATATCCCTATTCGACTCCGAGTAGGAGATATACTTGTTGTTACTGTTCCTCCTGTTGAATTATTTGCCTCAAATAAATTTATTCCATTAAACTCTGTTGTATTTTTTATTTGTTCTATTTGTGCAATTATCTCATCTGCTTCTGCTTGCAGTGCATTTCGAGAATCATCACCATATATTTCATTACTTGCTTGTTCGGCTAAATCACGCAAACGTTGTAATAGACTCATTATATTATCTAAAGACCCTTCTGCTGTTTTTAATAATGCTAAACCATCCTCTACATTTTGTTGTACCGTTATCATAGAAGATATCTTACTTGATAAACTACTAGCTATAGAAAAACCTGCAGCATCATCTTTTGCATGGTTTATTTTATAACCAGTAGTCATTCGCTCTATTGAATTATTTAAACCAATAGTATTTTGCTCTAATGTATTTTGCAAAACTAATGCCCCTATGTCAGTACCAATACTTATCATTTAGTACCTCCTGAGGATAAAAGTTTTACTTTATTAAATAATAATTTGGCAGTAGGAGTATATGAATAATTTGTTAATAACAAATTAAAATCCACAAACTGATTTATAGATAAACCTAAAAATATTTGAGGTTTTATAACGAATAAACTCTTAATATTCTGTTGGATAAATTCCATAGAATGATAGAGTCCAACCCACAACCCCGAAACCCCTATTAATAGGCTATTATACCCCCCCCCCGAAAACACAAACCAAGTCATAGCAAGCCTTTTCAGGTTTGCATGCAGAGTAATATTTGTAATTCAATCCTTTTGAATTTAACAAAATTTTTACCTAGGTCTTAATAGTGATAGTATATACATTATAATTATAGATTATTTATATATCCTATGCAATAAATTTATACAAAATGTTACATATTAAATGAATTTATACCACTAAAATGACGTTTTTTAATTAAATATTCTTAAATTTTTCTACAGTTTCATAACCATCGTATATGTTTTTGATAATTTTTAAACCTTCATCAATTTGACTTGGCTTGATAAATGCTTTCAAATTACATGCTCCTAACATTTGTTCATCTTGTTTTTGAGCATACATTCTATTCACAAATCTATCATTAGGATCAATTACATAACCTTTTTCTTTCTGTGGTTGTCTTTCAAATCTATCTTCTTGACTTGCTAATGCAAATTGAACAGGCTGTCTATTATACAAAACAATTGGTGGAACATTATTAGTTTTATCCACATTCCTAGAATACGAAACTAAATTAAAATTATTTACACCATCTACCATAACTAATCTCCTTACTATTATATAAAGAGATTCTTCTATAAGAAATTGACTAGAATGTAGAAATTATTACGAAATCTTATAAAAAAGCTAGATTATAAAATCTAGCTTTTATTTATGATTCAATATCTTTATCTTTAGTAAGTCTTTCTCGATAACCATCTAATGTGTCATATATTTCTAAACCGGTCCAAATTCTCTTACCCCATTTTAAAGCTTCTTCTCCAAAGTTTTTTACAGCTTTAGGATTAAACTTAGCACCTATATTTCCATAAGAATTACCCAATAATTGTTTTGGCTCTTCATTCTCATCAGATGATAAAATAACTTTATCATTCAAATCTAACATAAGTGGCTTATCTTCAGGAGTTTGTTTAGCAAAACCATCTTTTGGAGATGACATAACAAACTGTTTAGGTCTGTTATATAAAACTATCGGCGGAACATTATCTGTATCTTTGTCTTTAAATTTTGAATTAGATGCCAAACTGAAATTATTTACACCTTCTACCATAGCCAAACTCCTTTCACACTTGCTTTAAAACACAACATAAATATTAATTGCTAAAAATCTTTTTTTATTACATTATATTTCTATTTTTATTGAATTAATATATAAATAATATGTAAATATTTGTAAAAAATAGCAGTAAAAAACTTGAAAAGTGTTAAAAAAAGTTATTAAATGGGAACATAATAGTATAGAAGTGTTAGGAGAGTTAGTATGTATTTTTATATTAAACCAATAAATAACAATACATATTATAATAGAGAATCTCTTGAAGTTATCAAAAATCTTCAATCACTAGGTGTTGGCGCAACAGGAAGATTATCAACTGATAGGCAGAATCTTCAGATTGCAGAATACCAAAAACTTAAACAAACTTTAGGTCCTAGCACAGAACAAAGAATTCAAAACGCAGAGACTCCATTTAGTGCTATGATGAGTCAACAACCGGTTGATAATGTACAACCCGTTCAAGCGATTGAGCCAAATAATCAACAAGAAATATCACAAGCAGTTGAGCAAAAAACAGGTGCTACTCAACTTGGTGAATTAAACAAATATATGCTTGGTATAGCTGCTTAAAATTTTGTTTTTTATTATTTATTAGTTTTTGAATAAAAAAGTAGACCCACGTTAATGGATCTACCTGCTATTTGATATTTACTTAAATCAACTTTTCATACCCAATTCTTACATTCTGTCGAAGATTTCAAAAATTGCATCTTCTGATAATCCAAGAGCTGTCATTTCATCAAAAGCAGCTTCAAAATCAGCCATATAACCTGCAATTCTGTCTTCTGTCCCTTTTGTTCCATCTACCGGTTTCTTTGCTGTAACTTTGATGTCAATGTTTTTTGTTGCCATAAAAGTTAAAACATCTTCGCCTGAAACTTGTTGTTCTGCAGGTTTGTTATCTCTTACTTCTGCTTCTTTTTTATCTTCTGCTTTTGATTCCTCTTTTTTTACCGGTTTATTTAATGCTGCCATTTGTTGTGCTGCGAAATTAATTTTGTTAAACTCCATAATTTTTACTCCTATAATCGACTTTCTTTCTATAGTTTCTACTACGGCATTTTTTTTTGAATCTTTAGGATTTTTTATTTAATCGTTACAATTGTTTACAATTATATGAGAGTTTTGTATAATACTTAAATAAAAGGAATTATTACAATGGAACAACAAAAAATCCTTATTATTAGTTTAGGGGAATTAAAAGATACTATTTTTACCCTTCCTTTAGTTACATCTTTAAAAAGAGATGGACATATTGTTGAATTTTTGACATCAGAAAAAGGATTTGAAATTGTTAACAAAAACCCTTGCATTGATAGAGTATATCTTGCAGCAGTAGAACAATGGCAAAAGAAAATGCCATACTTTGGAATTTTTGAGGACATTAAAGAAGTCGTAAATAAATTAAAGAAAAAAAATTACGATATTGCAATTGACTGTCAAATGTCATTTAGAAGTTTTCCATTTATATCACAATGCGGAGCAAAAAGAAGACTAACATATTCATTTGCTCAAGGATTTTCAACCCTTGGAGCAAACGAATTCATTGATAAAAAGCCTGATTTTAAAAATGTAAATACTCACAAAGTAGAAATAAACTTAAATTATGCAAGGTATTTAAATATTGAAACAAAATATGCAGAATTTATATTACCAGAACTTAAATACCCTTCGAAACTTAAAATGGATAAGTTTTTAAATTTTTCAGAAGAAAGACCAATAATACTTCTAGCACCTGATATGAAGCAAGGAGAAATAGCTTGGCATCCTAAAAGTTGGGTTAATTTAGTCAGTAACATATCAACAAAGTACAATTTAGTCGTTGTCGGTGATAATCAAGATAATTTCTTAGCTACAAAAATGTCACACAAAAATTTATCTAATATGTGCGGGAAAACTGTTTTAGAAGATTTAAGATATTTAATATCAATATCTAATTTAATTGTATCTAATAATTTAGATACATCTGCAATTGCTTGGGCAATGAATAAAGAAAAAATCATTACACTATCAACAAATACAATCCCTGCATTGTATAACCCATATAATTTAATAAACAACAATGCAAGTTACACTTCTCTAACAGGAGAATTAGCTTGTCAACCTTGTAATAACATCATATGTCCAAATGGAACATATAAATGTTCACATACACCAACAGTTGAAACAGTATTGAATACTATAAGCAAAGAAATGAATAAATAAACTTATTCTTCTATTTTCTTTCTTAAAGATTCATCAAGTTGCTCAATTTCATCATCAATTGAATCAGAGATATCACTATCAACATCATCTGCTTCATTTTTCTTCATTTCTTCAACAACCATTTTAGCCATTTCAACAGCTATTTCATGTCTTGTACTATCAGGACAATTTTGTAACATACTGATAGCAGTTCTTAAAGTACCATCTAAATCATACCAACGATTTTGACGAGAATCTTGTAAATCAACTTCTGTTTGAGAAATGATATCCGTTACATCTTCATATTGAGAATCTTCAATATTATGTTCTGTAATAATCTTAATTAAATTAAGTGCAATCTTAATTTGAGTATCATCATCAGATTCTTCTAAAGTTTTCATTGCAGAAGATAACACAGGGTCTTTATCATACCAACGTCTTGCACTAGTAGTAAACTCTTCTTTCATCCTTGTTATCTCCTTTCTATTTAAGTTCCAGCTAATTAATTATACAATAGGATAGATAATTTGTAAATTATAAATGTTTAAGATAATATACTAGATAGTGACTGTATTTGAAATAGATTGGAAGATAATATGCTAATTGTAATGAGAGAACATGCTTCACAGGCTTGTGTTGATAAAGTAATTAATTTTATTGAAAGTAATGGATTTGAAACTCACTTATCAACGGGGAAATTACATACAGTAATTGGAGCTGTAGGTGACAAAGTTATTGACCCTAGAAATATTGAATTACTTGACGGAGTTCAAGAAGTAATTAAAGTTTCATCAGGTTTCAAACTTACAAGTAGAATGTTCCAATCAGAAGATTCAATTATTGAAGTTAATGGAGTTAAATTTGGTGGGAAATATACAGGTATAATTGCTGGGCCTTGTACAATTGAAAGCTATGACCAAATGGATAAAACAGCAGAAGCTCTATCAAAATCTAATGTTAAAATTTTAAGAGGTGGAGCATTTAAACCTAGAACTTCACCTTATGCATTCCAAGGATTAGGAGAAGAAGGGTTAAAGATTATAAGAAGTGTAGCAGATAATCATGGAATGGCAGTAACTTCTGAAATTATGGATACATCTCAACTTGACTTATTTGAAAAGTATGTTGATATTTACCAAATAGGTGCTAGAAACATGCAAAATTATAATTTACTAAAAGAAATGGGACATGTTAATAAGCCAATTGTGTTAAAAAGAGGTTTATCTGCAACATTTGAAGAATTATTATTATCTGCTGAATATATCTTATCAGGTGGAAATCGTGAAGTAATTCTTTGCGAAAGAGGAATCAGAACATTTGAAAAATATACTAGAAACACTCTTGATTTATCAGCAATTCCAGTAATAAAAAAATTAAGTCACTTACCAATAATAATAGATCCAAGTCATGGAACAGGATTAAGAGATAAAGTTGCACCTATGTCAAGAGCAAGTGTTGCAGCTGGATGTGATGGACTTATAATAGAAGTTCATTATAACCCTGAAGTAGCTATATGTGATGGGGCACAATCTTTATACCCTGAGCAATACGACGAATTATACAAAGAACTAAAACAAATTGCACCAATTGTTAATAAAGAGATATATTAATTATTGTTAAAATTAAACTCATAATTAGCAAAAAAAAATATTATATGCTTTATACCAATATGGTAAATTTTGTGCAACCTAATATTAATGTTAATTATTCAAAAAATTATAATATAACTAACCATTATATTAATAATTCTCTTTTGCACAAAGCAACACCACAAAATGATATATTTTTTAAAGGTTTAAGCAAACCATATAACTTGTCTAAAGCAAAAAAACAAGAAGATATTCCTGAAGATGCAAATATATTCTTGTTTAACTGCAAAAATACAGTAAATTTACCCGAAGGTCGCTCCGCTAAAGAATGTATTCTGTCAGATAAAGGTTTTGGGTTTTGGTCAAAATTTTTTAATGGAGAAGACGGCAATATAATGTTATTAAGGAAAAATGATGTTGAATATGCTCACGGAGATTTAACAGGAGATAACAGAACTTGCGGAGTAATTGAAGTTGATAACTCCAATGTTAATCAAATTGATAATGTGACAAATGTTAGATTAAAAAACAATGCTAATGTTAATTTTATTGATAAAGTCGATGAAATAGATGCATTTGACTCTACAATGGGAGATGTTTCTATAAAAGGAGCAATACACCTTAATGGAAATACAAAATCTGACAAACTAAAAGCTTTTACTGTAGTAGCTTATCCAGGGGATAAAATAGGAAAAGTTGAATCTACATTCTTGGCTTGCAAAGAAAACTTAAATAAGTCAAATACTTTTTCAGAAGTTGATGATGCTTACGCAGAATCAGGAGCAGATATTACACAAGGAAAAATAAAGAAATTAAAAACAAAAGATTTAATATTTAACAACTCACTTGGTGGCGAAATTGATGCTGCTTATGGTATAGAATTTAACAATTCAGCAGTTGACCACTTAAAACTAAATTGCGTAAAAAAAATGACTGGTTGTAAAATTAAAAAATTTGATTTGAACAATACTTCAAATGAACTTAAATTTTATGATAAAGTTCAAATTGATGAACTTAACTTAAATAATGACGAATCAACATTCTTTATATTCCCAAAACAAGAATGGGGAGAAAAAACAAATAACTATATAAAAACAATAAATATAAAAACAATGCCACCTTATGAAAATCCTAGACCAAAATTAAAAATACAAGGTGATATTGATATTGAAAAAGTTGTATTCCACAATAGCCCTGGTAGATTAGAATTAACAAGAGCTGAAGATCCAGATAGAAAAATAAAAGTCATAAATGGATACGTAAAATATAACGTACCACCTGATCCGGTTCCTGATTGTGATGATTTAGATTTATAAAAGAATTTATATATTAAATATTTTTCTTGAGCCTTCTTCGTGGTAAACTCCACCACCACAAATTGTTTCAATCACTTTTAAAGAAAATTCTCTTGCTGCATCTTGGTGGTTTAAAAAGAATTCTCTATTGGATAAATGTTTAATTTTAAATATAGCATTTTGCATTTTATCTGCAGGAATATACAAAGAAGCGACTTCATTATCTAATAATCTTTTCATCTCTTCTTTTCTATCAGAAACCCCTTCCATAATTTCATAATAATTTCCATTTATAGCCATTATACGACCAGAAAATAAAGGTTGATTATTTTCTCTAAATAATGCTTGTGGCTCATAATTACATCTTGTTGTTAAGCTTATCTTATGCCACAAAATATTTATTGTAATTATTGTTTTTTGAGGATCATGTTCAACATAAATAGATTCTGAAGATACCCCCCTAGACGAAAATGATTTTTTCAATGACTCAATTATTGCTTTAAGATTTTCAATTGCATCATTAAAAATTTCAGCAGTATTCATAGTAGCTTTTTGATAATCCAAAAATTGTTTATACATATGAGTAGATACAAGACTAACTCTTTCTTGTATCAAAGAATTCTTTCTGTAGTTGGATTCTGTATTATCAAAATTTTCGTAATTACTAGCCAAATCTATAATTTCTCCACTATGTTCATTTTACAATCAAAAATTCTTTTTTGTAAATAATTATAAAAGATTTCTTTACAAACATGAATAGATACTAAGGTTTATTTATTTTAATTAAAATTATAAGAATAATTATCATTGTTTATGATAATATAAAGATTGAAGGAGAAAATATAATGGGTTTAACATCATATTTAGGGATAGACGTAGGTTCTGTAACAACAAAACTTGCATTAGTTGATGAAAAAGGTCAATACATTGATTCTTATATGTTAAAAACAGCAGGTAAACCTGTTGCAGCTGTTCAATTAGGTTTAAAACAGATTTTAGAACAAGCAAAATCTGCAGGAAGAAGCTACGACATAATGGGAGTAGGAACAACAGGTAGTGGAAGAAATCTTGCAGGAGCTTTAGTAGGAGCTGATGTAATAAAAAATGAAATTACAGCTCACGCAGTCGCTGCGGCAACATATATTCCAGGAGTTCAAACAATTCTTGAAATTGGAGGACAAGATAGTAAAATTATCATCCTTAGAGATGGTATTGTTACAGATTTTGCAATGAATACAGTATGTGCAGCTGGAACTGGAAGCTTTCTTGACCACCAAGCTCAAAGGTTAAATGTTCCTATTGAAGAATTTGGAGATACTGCATTAAAATCTACAAATCCGGCTAGAATAGCAGGAAGATGTGGTGTTTTTGCGGAAAGTGATTTAATTCACAAACAACAATTAGGTTATCCTGTTGAAGATTTATTATATGGACTTTGCCAAGCATTAGTAAGAAATTATTTAAGCAACCTTGCTCTTGGAAAAGAAATCTTACCAACTGTATCATTCCAAGGTGGAGTTGCAACAAATTCTGGCATGGTGAAAGCATTTGAAGAAGAATTAAAAACAGAAATTGTTGTTCCTGATCATCACCAAACAATGGGAGCAATTGGAGCAGCATTATTAGCTATGGAAAACCATCAATATACTGAAGCTCCAACAACTTTCAAAGGTTGGGATGTTGGAAATATGCAATTCCAATCTATTACATGCCAGTGTAATGGATGCTCTAATAATTGTGAAGTAATAACAATTATTGAAGGAGAAACAGAACATCAACATGTTGAAAATATCAAGGATATTAAAGGAAATATAATAGCTCGTTGGGGCGGAACTTGCGGAAGATGGGATATTAATTAAACCTAATCATAAATTTATATATAAAAAAGCTGAGATTATTCTCAGCTTTTTATTGTAAAAACCAATTACATCTATCTTCTGAACAAAATTCTTTTTCTAAATCTGCCATAAAGTTTTTCCTAGTCATTTCAAATGTAATTGGAGTTATAGATATTTTATTTTTACGAATGGTTGCAATATCAGTGTTGGCATCTTCAGGCTCACTTATTAATTCTCCGGCCATCCAATAATAAGTTTTACCTCTGGGATCTACTCTTTTTTCATAAGTATCAGTAAACATTCTACGACCAAGTTCAGTTATTGCAATTCCTGCAATATCTTCCTTTTCTAGCCCAGGAACATTAATATTTAAAATAGTTTTGTCAGGAATTTTATATGTATCTAATTGTTTTACGACTTTTACAATAAAATCAGCAGCAACTTTAAAATCTTCAGGTTCTGAATGTAAGCTGGCAAGAGATGTTGCAATACTAGGAATTCCTAACATTGAACCTTCTATTGCACAACTAACTGTTCCAGAATATAAAATATCTGCACCTAAATTAGGACCATGGTTTATTCCAGATATAACTAAATCAGGTTGTTCTTCGGGAGTCAAAATAGCATTTACGG
Source organism: uncultured bacterium (assembly GCA_949294335.1). GTDB lineage: Bacteria > Cyanobacteriota > Vampirovibrionia > Gastranaerophilales > Gastranaerophilaceae > UMGS1585. The sequence continues at coordinate 82,623 of CASFGO010000013.1, forward strand.
CAATTTTGACACAATCTCCAGGTGTTCCTGTTGTCATCCAACATCTTTTTGCTCCGTATAATGGTTCAACTTCTTCAACTCTTAAAGGAGTGTGCAAAGTTAATGAATGCCCTGCGGCACTTCTTTCTCTATCAGGAGCGACAACATAAACATTATAATCTGGTGATAATGCTTCTATTAAAGCTCTAATCCCATTGGCTAATATTCCATCATCATTTGATAATAGTATGTTCATTAAAATCCTTTCTTTATTACACATAAAAAGGGGGTAAGTATATTATAACCCCCTTTTATTTTATTTAAATTAGCTTATTATATACTTAATTCCTTTTCTAATTTTAAAAGGATATCATCAATTTTTGAAATATCTTTAATTCCACCTTGTGCAAAGTTTGGTCTACCACCCCCATTTGCACCAGATGCTTTTGCTATTTCACCAACAATCTTTCCTGCATTTATACCTTTTTTAACAAAAGAATCAGAAACTTTTGTTAAAACCATTCTAGGAGATACAAGAATTAAAATACTTTCACCAAGTTTATTTGATAAAAATTCTACCCCAGCTTTAATTGAGTCATTATCCATTTGCTCTATTTTAGATATAAATAATTTACCACCATTTATATCTTGAGCTTTTGATATAAACGAATTAAACTTACCTCTAGCATTTTCTGATTTTAAATCTATGATTTCTTTTTGTAGAGATTTATTTTCTTCCATTATTTTTTCAACTCTTTCTTCAACTTCATCAAAGTGAACTTTGAATTTTGCAGAAAGTTTATCTATTTCTTTTATTTTGGCATTTACATATTCTAAAGCCGCATCTGATACAACAGCTTCAATTCTTCTAGTTCCTGCAGCTATTGCACATTCTGAGATTAATTTAATTATTCGCAAATCTCCTGTGTTTCTAGCATGTGTCCCTGCACAAAATTCCTTAGAAATAGAAGGATCACCAATACTTACAACTCTTACTGTGTCACCATATTTTTCACCAAATAAAGCAACAGCACCTGTAAGTTTAGCTTTTTCAATATCCATAACTTCTGTATGAACATCTAATTTTTGATTAATCCAATTATTGATAATATCTTCTGTTTTTTGAAGTTCATCAGGAGTCATAGCTCTTGAGAATGTAAAGTCAAATCTCATTCTGTTTTCTTCTACTTGAGAACCTGCTTGCTTAACTTCATTACCTAAAACTTTAGTTAACGCAGCTTGAAGTAAGTGTGCTGATGTGTGATGAACTCTTATTTCAGAACGTCTTTCAGCATCTATTTCTGCTTTAACAGTTTCATTAAGAGTTATTTCACCATTAATTAATTTTGAACGATGAACATATAAATTATTAACTTTAAATGTTGTTAAAACTTCTGCCTTCATTAAATTATTTTCAATAATTCCACTATCACCAACTTGTCCACCACATTCAGCATAGAATGGAGTTTTATCAAGAACTATATCAATAAGATCATCTTCACAATCAATTGTTGCAATTATTTTTGCATCTTCGGTTGAATCTTGTTCATATCCTAAGAAATTAGTAGAACCAAATTCATTTTCAATAGCAACATATTTTAAATCATCTGTTAATGAAATCTTTTGTGTTGCAGCTTTAGCTCTATCTTTTTGTTCTTGCATTGCTTTTTTAAATCCGTCTTCATCAACTTTTAAACCATTCTCTTCTGCTATTTCCTTTGTCAACTCAAATGGAAAACCAAGAGTATCATATAATTTAAAAGCATTTTCACCATCAATATCTTGTTTTTTAGCAATAAAGTCTTCTAATAATTTATAACCCCTATCAAGAGTTTTATTAAATCTTTCTTCTTCTTTCTTGATAGTATCAATAATCTTGTTTCTATTTTGTTCTAATTCAGGATATGCTTCTTTATAATTGTCAACAACAACGTCAACAAGTTTGTATAAGAAAGGTAATTCCATACCCAAAATTTTACCATGTCTTAATGCTCGTCTTAAAATCATTCTTAATACATAACTTCTTCCTTCATTCCCTGGAATTACACCATCAGAAATCATGAAAGAAACACATCTTACGTGATCAGTTATAATTCTAAGAGAAATATCAGTTTTTTCTGATTTTTTATATTCAACTCCTGACATTTTACATACTTCATCAAGAATAGGTCTTAATAAATCAGTTTCAAATGTTGAAGTAACTCCTTGGCAAACCATTGCAATACGTTCTAATCCCATGCCAGTATCAACATTTTTCTTTTCTAAAGGTGTGTGATTTCCTTCTTCATCTTGGAATAATTCTGTAAATACTAGGTTCCAAATTTCCACCCATCTATCACACTCACAAGTATCAATACCACAATCAGGAGAGCATTTGAATTGTTCCCCTAAATCATAATGGATTTCAGAACAAGGACCGCAAGAACCAGTTGCCCCTGGAGGCCCCCAGAAATTATCTTTTTTACCTTTTCTTTTTATTCTATCAGGAGAGATACCCACATCTTTGGTCCATATATCAAAAGCTTCATCATCTGTTTCATATATAGTTATCCAAAGTCTATCTTTATCTAATTTTAAATAATTAGTAATAAAATCCCAAGCCCAAGGAATAACTTCTTTTTTGTAATAATCACCAAAAGAGAAATTCCCTAACATTTCAAAGAAAGTATGATGTCTTGGAGTTCTACCAACATTTTCAATATCAGAATCTTTACCGCCCGCTCTTGCACATTTTTGGCATGAAGTAGCTCTTGCAGGACTATATGGTGGCTGCTCATATCCTAAAAAAATTGGTAAAAACTGTAACATTCCTGCAGTTGTCAACAATACTGTAGGATTATCAGGTACTAATGATGAACTTTCTACAATAGTATGTTGATGTTTTTCCTTGAAAAAATCAAGGTACATTTTTCTTATTTCACTTCCTTTAAGCATTTTTTATTCCTTCTTTTGACTAATAAGTTAATCTAATTTTACATAAAAAAAAACTAGAGGTAAAAAATATGTTTTGAATTGTAAATTTTTTTTAGAAAAACAATTGAAAAGTGTAAATATAACAGTTATAATAAGTATATATAAAGGAGTATATTTACTAATGGCTGATGTATCAGCAATGTTAATGAACTTGGGCTTAATGGAGTCTGCTTTACAATCGACCCCTAAAGTTTCTACTGCAAGTGTTGATAAACTAAATCAATCTGCAAATGTACAACAAACTGGGGATTCAAAAGAGCAGGGTGTTTATGCTGTAAAAGGTGACTCTCTTTATAAAGAAGAGATGGATGCCAATACTGATGGCGTTGTCACTAATGCAGAGATGGCTCAGTATTATGCAAAAATTGCAAGTGATTATGGTGGAGAAGTTCCAACCCTTGCAAATACTACAAGCAATGTTGTTACAACTGCTCAAGCAGCTAATACGTATATGGCAAATGAAGCCGTATATTCTGCACCATATACTTCTTTAATAGAAACAGAGGCATAATTAATTAGCTAATAAATTATAAAGGAGGATAAGAAATTATCCTCCTTTTTGTTGTAAAGAATGATTGCTTACAAACTTTACACTAAGTCTGTTTATGCTAAAATATTGATATTAAGGGAAGAAGGAGAAGGATTTTGAGTCAACAAAATATATTTGAAGATGGAAAGATAGTTCCGGTTAATATTAGAGAAGAGATGAAACGTTGCTATATTGATTATGCAATGAGTGTAATTGTAGGTCGTGCTCTTCCAGATGTAAGAGATGGTTTAAAACCAGTTCATAGAAGAATTTTATTTGCAATGAATGAATTAGGAATGACCCCTGATAAACCATTTAAGAAATGTGCTCGTATCGTAGGTGAAGTATTAGGTAAATACCACCCTCACGGTGATACAGCAGTATACGAAGCATTAGTTCGTATGGCTCAAGATTTTTCAACAAGATATTTAACAGTAGATGGTCATGGTAATTTTGGTTCTGTTGATGGTGATGGCGCAGCTGCAATGAGATATACAGAAGCTCGTATGCATAAAATTACTACATCTATGTTAGCAGATATTGATAATGAAACAGTTGACTTTGTACCAAACTTTGATGGTTCATTACAAGAACCTTCCGTTCTACCTGTTAGATTACCTATGCTTTTATTAAATGGGGTTTCAGGTATTGCCGTTGGGATGGCTACAAATATTCCTCCTCACAATTTATCAGAAATTGTCGATGGTACCATTGCTTTAATCGACAATCCAAATATTACAGTTGAAGGCTTAATGGAATATATCAAAGGACCTGATTTCCCAACAGCAGCAACAATTGTTGGTTTAAATGATATTAAACAAGCATACGAAACAGGTCGTGGTTCAATAAAAATGTCATCAGTTGCAACTATTGAAGAAATTGCAGGTGGTGGCGGAAGACAAGCTAGAACAGCAATTGTTGTAACAGAAATTCCTTATCAAGTTAACAAAGCAATGTTAATTGAAAAAATTGCAGATTTAGTCAAAGAACAAAAAATCACAGGTATTTCAGATTTAAGAGATGAATCTGATAGAACCGGTATGAGAATTGTTATTGAGTTAAAACGTGATGCTAAGCCTGAAGTTGTTAAAAATAATTTATTTAAATATACTCAATTAGCAACAACTTTTGGTGTAAATATGTTAGCTCTTTGTGGACAACAACCACGATTAATGAATTTATATGAGGTATTAAGTGAGTTCGTTGAACATAGAGTTGAAATTGTAACAAGAAGAACAATTTATTTCTTGAAGAAAGCTAAAATAAGAGCTCATATTTTAGCAGGTTTACTAATCGCATTAGGTTCATTAGATGAAGTTATTGAATTAATCAAAAAATCAAAAACTACAGATGATGCAAGAATTGGCTTAATGAACAGATTTGGTCTTGACGTTGATCAAGCAAATGCTATTCTTGAAATGCAATTAAGAAGATTAACAGGATTAGAACAAGACAAAATCAAAGCAGAATATGATGAATTACAAAAGAAAATAGCAGAATATGAAGAAATTCTAGCTGATAGACAAAAAGTTCTAAACATTATTAAAGCTGAATTATTAGAAGATAAAGAAAAATATGGCGATGATAGAAAAACTCAAATTGTTCCAGAGCAAGGAGAAGTTACTATTGAAGACTTAACTCCAAATACTCCAATGGCTGTATTCATCACTCACCAAGGATATTTAAAGAGAATTAGTTTAGATACATTTGAACGTCAAAATAGAGCAACTCGTGGTAAGAGTGGAATGAAAACAAAAGATGATGATGATATTCAACATTTCTTTACTGCTATGATGCATGATAAAGTTTTATTCTTCTCTTCAAAAGGTGTTGTATATAGCCTAAATGTTTATGACTTCCCAGAAGGTGGACGCCAAGCTAAAGGTTTACCAATTGTTAATGTATTACCAATTGAACAAGATGAAAAAATTACAGCAGTTGTACCTGTAAGTAATTTCTCACATGATGCAAACCTTATTATGTTAACTCAAAAAGGTTATATTAAACGAATTGAATTAGATAATTTCTCAAATATTAGAAGAAATGGTATTATTGCAATTTCACTTGAAGAAGGTGACAGATTAAACTGGGTAAAACTTTCTACACCTCATGACGAAATAATCATAGGTACTGCTTGTGGTATGGCAATAAGATTCCCTATTGAAGACTTAAGACCTTTAGGACGTAGTGCTAGAGGTGTTAATTCAATGAAATTAAGATCAGGCGATACAATTATTGGCTGTGATATTGTACCACAAGATTATGATGCGGATTTATTAGTTGTAACTTCTGACGGATTTGGTAAACGAACTAAGTTATCAGAATTTAGAACTCAAAATAGAGGTGGTATAGGTTTAATAGCTACTAAGTTTAAATCGTCGGTTTCAAGATTAGTTGCTTTAACTATTGTTGATGAAAATGATGAAGTTATGCTTGTAACAGCAAATGGTATTGTAACTAGATTAAAAGCTAACTCAATATCTCAACAAGGAAGACCAGCAACAGGCGTAAGAGCACAAAACCTACTTGATAATGATACAGTTGTATCTGTAGACAAAATTGTAAATCCTGCAAAAGATGAAAATGAAACAGAAGAAGCTCAAGACTCTAAAGACGAAACATCTACAGGAAATGATGATTTTACACAAGGTACTTTAATATAAATAAGAGGAAATTATAAAATATATGAATAATAGATATAAAGAAAAGGAAGAGTACACTTCATTTCTTGAACACATTAAAGAAGAAAGAGAAGATTCTTCCAATTTTGCAAAATCTTTATTAAGTTTTGTTTTAGGAATGTGTTGTGTTCTTGCATTCACATTATGGTTTATACATCAAGAGAATTTAGTAAAAGCTGTTTTTGGAGAAAATTCTGCAATTACAGAAGAATTATTAAGTTGGGCAGATGCAATAAATAACAGAGGAAGACAATCTTTTAACTTACCAACATTTGGAAGACCTAAAAATATATTATTATTAGGTGTTGATTCAAATGGAGAAGGCACTGATAAATGGGAAGGAACAAGAACTGATACTATTATATTAATGAATATTGATCCTAGTTCTCATTCTGTAAATGCTATATCTATACCTAGAGATAGTAAAGTTTATATTGGAGATAGAGGATTAAATAAAATTAATTCAGCCCATGCTTTTGGAGGAATAAAATTAACCAAAAGGACCATTGAAGATACGTTGGGCGTAAAAATAGATAATTATATAATGGTACATGATGATGCAGTAAAAGATATTGTTGATGCATTAGGTGGTGTTCCTATATATGTAGAAAAGAGAATGAACTATGATGATTATAGTGGGAAATTACATATTCATTTAGATAAAGGGATGCATGTTTTAGATGGGACACAGGCTGTAGGTTATCTAAGATTTAGACATGATGGCTTGGGTGATATAGGAAGAACACAACGTCAGCAATGGTTCTTAAAAGGATTATTAGAAAAAATCAAATCCCCACAAGCATTGGCAAAACTTCCTGAAATATTAAATGTTACAAGGGAAGATGTAAAAACAGATATGTCTGTATATGAATTATCTCAACTTGCAAATGCTGCAAGAGCATTTAATGAAGGTAATATTCAAATAGCAACTCTTCCTGGAGCTCCAAATCAACACGGATACATAAGCTATTGGATTTTAGACCCTGAAAAAGTTCAAGATGTTGTAGATAGACTTATTTATAGAGAAGACGGAGAAATTTGTCCACCTTCGGAAATTGTAGCAGGTATTATGTATTCTGCATCAAGAAGCGATGATGCTATTGCAATACAAAAACAATTAGAATCGTTAGGATATAAAGTTAACTCGTTAACAATGGAAACATTACCTCATTCACAATTTATTGCTCACAATAAAAAAGTAACAAATGCATTGTATAATGATTTAACAAAAAAAATTCCTGCATTAGACAAAGTTCAATATGTATATGACCCAATTAAAAACTTCTGTGTAGGAAGTGATTTTACAATAATTCTATCTAACAAATAAGAGGATGATTAAATATGTCAATAATAATAATGATATTGCTTCTAAGTTTTCTTGTATTAATACATGAGTTAGGTCATTTCCTTGCTGCAAAAGCGTTTGGAATGAAAGTAGATAAATTTGGATTTGGTTTACCTTTAGGACCAACATTATTTGAAAAGAAAATAGGAGAAACAACTTTTCTAGTTCATGCATTATTATTAGGAGGTTATGTTTCATTTCCTGATGATGAAAAAAATTGTGATTTACCAGAAGATTCTCCAGAAAGATTTGAAAACAGACCAATATATCAAAGAGCAATAGTTGTATCAGCCGGAGTTATTGCAAATGTAATATGCGCATTCTTTTTAGTATTATTTTCGGCATTAGTTTGGAAATATTTACCATCAGGTGTGTATAATATAGAAATAGGTAAAATTGTTGCGCCAAAAGACGCATCTGTATGGAGTTCAGGGTTAAAAGTCGGAGATAAAATTGTTTCAGTAAATGGAACAAAAATTACTAATACATATTCTCTTTTAAACATCGTCCAATTAAGTAAAACAAGAGATGGTTTAGTAGATATAGACATTGTAGAACAAAATTATCAAAATATAAAAAACTTAAATCCTGCACTAGCTAAAAATGAAATCATACCTCAAGATGTTGGAGTAAGATTACCTGAAAAAATCATTAATGAAAAACCAATTGTTCTAGACAGTAAAACAGCAATGGGTATAACTAAATATGAAGATAACCAAATTAAATTATCTGATAAGGTTATACAATTGAGAAATAATTTACAAAAAACAATTGATAGTAGATATTATTTATCAAATGGACAATATACATTATATGATGTTGCACAAGCAATTTCAGACAATGTTCATCCTTTGAATATTGTAATAGATAGAAAAGGGAAATATCTAAAACTGAAACCTATATATCCAACAACAAATGGAGCAATTGGAGTTCAACTAAATTCAAAAGAAATTCTAAGAACAACAGATTCTTTTTTTGATGCCTTTAAGGGAAGTATTCAATATTTATACCAAAATACTTATATGATGTTAGTTGGACTAGAACAAATTTTTACAGGGAAAGTTCCATTAAAAGACTTACATGGTATTGTTGCAATTACCAAAGTTGGAGGAGATATTATTAATAATGACGGTTTATTTTATGGCTTATTATTAACGGCAATAATATCAATGGATTTAGCAATAGTTAACTTTTTACCAATTCCAGCTTTAGATGGCGGACAATTATTATTCTTAATAATTGAAAAAATAGCAGGTAGAAAAGTTGGCTCAAAAGTAATGGAAACAATAGCTACAATAAGTTTCTTTTTATTGATAGCTTTAATGATAATTGTTGTATTTAATGATATTTGGGCATTAGTAACTCAAAAATTGTAATACAAAATTAACAAATACTCGACAATAGAGTTTGTTTCAGTTATCATACACTTACGAATGCTGAAATATAGTAAAGGAGAAATAACAAATGCAAGTTATATTAAAAAAAGATGTTCAAAACCTTGGTGAAGCAGGTGATGTTGTAACAGTTAAAGATGGTTATGCTAGAAACTTTTTATTCCCAAGAAATGTTGCAGAATTAGCAACAGCAGGTGCTTTAGAAAATAGAGAAAAGAATTTAGCAAGAATTAAAGCTAAACAAGAAAAATTACACCAAGAAGCGTTAGCTAAAGCTGAAGAAATCGAAAAAGTTGGTTCATTAGAATTATCAGCTAAAGCTGGTGAAAGTGGTAAATTATTCGGAACTATTACAACTAAAAAATTATGTGAAGAATTAAAAGCAAAAGCTAACATTGAAGTTGATAAGAAAACAGTTTCTTTAGATCACCCTATCAATAAAGTTGGTGAGTACAAAATGTTAATCAAATTAACTTCTAAAGTTAAAACAGAGTTAAAAGTTGTAGTGACAGCTTCTGAAATTGTTAAAGAATCAATTGAAGAAGAAGTTGAAGAAGTTTCAGCTGAATAATTTTAAATAAAATAAAAAAAAAGAGGGACAAATTTGTCCCTCTTTTTTTTAGCAAAAATAAAAATCAGTAGTTTTATATTAATATATTACTAATTTATGGTGTTAATATGAATAATATTTCTAATGTTTCATTCAAAGGCTCTATTAATCTTCCTCCAAAATCAACCAATAAAGCAACTCAAAACAATAAGATTTCAAAATCCACTAAAATTGCTTTAGGTACAACTTTAACGGCAATGGCTATAGGAGGAGTTTATATTGCATCTAAAGGGCATGGAGTTTCTGTAGATAAGGCTTTTCAGCAAATCCAAAATGCAAGTTCATATATGGAAACACTTAAAAATATAAAAATGCATCCTAAGAATTTTAAACAATTAATGTTTAGGATAACTTCTGATGAAAAAATGAGTAAAAAATTTATCTCTGAAGTAATATCGAATCCTAGAAAAAGCAAAGAAAATGTTAGAATACTGAATAAAAAAATAGGTGGAGATAAGGAATTAATGGACTGGATGTTGCGTCCAAATGGTTATCAAGAAGCTTATTACAGACATACCAAAAATATTTATAATGAAGCTAAGCATCCAGATGATTTAATAAAAATATCTCCTAATTGGAATATTTGGAAATTAAAAGATAAGTTTGGAGATGATTTTACAATTGGTCAACCACCTCAGTGTGTTTCTGGAGGTGTAGATGGTTATAGAAATATTTTCTATCAAGCATTATCTAATTCAAATGCAGGCTTTGAATCCGGCGGTATTAAGTTTGGAGATTATATTGGAGGCGGACTGTCAGGAAAAGCAATAAGAAAAGTTGAGATTGGTAATAAAAAATATATTATGAAGTTTCAACCAGAACTTGGAAATCAAGATTTAAAAGATAATATTTCAATGAAATCGGATTCAGTATTTTTAAATACTCAAATAGAAAGATATCTTGATTTAAATGGATATAATCAAGGACCAAAATTAAAATTTTTCGATTATAAAACTAATTCTGCAATCTATGAACTATCAGAAGGTAATCATCCAAAGCAAGAAGTTATCAATGACATACTTGAAACAAATAAAAAACTAAATGGCTTAAATGATTTAGGAGTTTATTATAATGATATAAGTGTCTCAAATTTTATGCAGCAAAAAAATGAGAATATTTCATTTATAGATTCTGGTGAATCCACATTTGTTGATTTCTTTAAACCTGGTGTTGCAGGCTACCATTTTACACTACCAAATTTAAATGGTAGAAGTATTTCTGATACAGCAGCTGCGATTAATTTGGCTAAATAATTAAATCTTTCAATTCAAAAAGTTTATTAAAATTACCTGTTGTTACAACCTCTTTTGTGATTGTATCAAATATTTTTTTGATATCTTTTTCGCTAGGAGTTTTTAGTTGTTTCGGTAATTTAATATCATTTGAAGTTTTTGCATTTACAAAACCTTCATTCATTTTTGCAAATTCTTTGTATATATCAAGAATTTCCTGATATTCTTTAGGATATTCATAACCTAAATTGAGATAATATTTAGTATCTTTACCAAACCATTTAACAAATTCTGAAACATAGTTGATTTCTTGAAGTTCAACATCTTCATTATATTCAAGTCCTAAACAATGATTTCCTGTTAGTTCTGCATCTTTTTGAGATACAACATAAGTTGCCCACAGCATACAACCCAAATAAAAAGCAGTATTTTGTTCTATCATTGCAAGAATTTGAGGATAAAATGTTTTAAATTTAAAACGTTTTTGACCGAGATTTTTAAACTTATTCACTTCTGAATACATATATTCAATAGAATGTATAAAACTAGCTATATGAGGTCCATATCCAGGATCAAATGCAACTTTATTAGCCATTTATACCTCCTAAATTTTTAATAATTTGATTCGTAAACTCAGAACACTTAGCAGTCCCACCTAAATCAGCTGTTTTAATTCCTGATTCTAATGTTTTATATAAAGCAGTTTTAATTTTTTCAGCAGCTTTGTTTTCACCAATAAAGTTGAGCATTTCACAAGCTGATAACAAAAGTGCCATTGGATTTGCTTTATCTTGTCCTTTAATATCTGGAGCAGAACCGTGTACTGCTTCAAATACAGATGCTTGAAGTCCTATGTTTGCACTTTGAGCAACACCTAGACCACCAATCAAACCTGCTGTTAAATCTGAAACAATATCACCATATAAATTAGGTAGTAATAGAACATCAAATTGTTCAGGTTTTTGTACTAATTGCATACAGCAATTATCAACAAGTATTTCTCTAAAATTAATCTGAGGATATTTTTTGGCAACTTCTCTTGCACATTCTAAAAACAAACCATCTGAAAGCTTACAAATATTTGCTTTTGTAACAACGCAAACTTCTTTACGACTATTTTTAACAGCATAATCAAATGCAAATTCCGCAATTCTTATTGATGCATCTCTTGTTATAATTTTTATACTCTTTGCAGTATTTTCATCAGGTTTTTCTTCAATTCCTGCATATAAATCTTCTGTATTTTCTCTTACAACTACAATATCAACATTATCAAATTTTGTTTTGACAGTTGGTATATTTTTACAAGGTCTCAAATTAGCATATAAATCTAATTCTTTTCTAAGTTGAACATTCACTGAACGAAAACCTTTTCCTATTGGTGTTGTAATAGGAGCTTTTAGCGCAACTTTATTTCTTTTAATAGAATCAATAACTCTTTTAGGAAGTGGGGTTCCTTCTAATTCTGCAACATCAGCACCAGCTGTTTGAATATCCCATTCAATATTAACACCTGCTGCTTCTATAATATCAACTACAGCTTCTGAAATTTCTGGACCTATTCCGTCACCTTTGATTAATGTTACTTGTGTCATATTAATACCCTCTTTTGTTTAATTTTATCATATCAATATCATACAATAAAGTTGCTAAGCTGTTACTCATTTGATATTATAAAAATATGGAAGAAAATATTGAAGATTTACAGGCAATATTAAGAGAAGATCCGTATAACTTTCAAGCAAGAAGAACTTTATCAATTTTATTGCTTGATAATGGGTTTAATGAAGAAGCTAAAAAGAATTTATTATATTTAGTAAAAACCTTCCCCGACAACCCTGAATTATTATACAATCTGGCTATTGCGTATGAAAAATTAAAAAAATACCCTAAAGCTGAAAAAACTTATTTAAAAGCAATTGAATTATCTCCAGAGCCTGATTTTTTCTATAACTTAGGGCTAACATACATAGAAATGAAAAAATATGATGAAGCAATACCAGCCTTTCAAAAAGTAATTGAAGCAGAATCTAATGATTCCAATTCTTATTTTAATTTGGGACTATGCTATTTTAAGAAAAAAGAATATGATTCAGCTCTTGAATACTTTCAAAAAACAATTGAATTAAACGATAATGACATATTTGCTCATTTTTATATGGGAAATATTTTTAAAGAAGAGGGTTTATTAGATTTAGCTATAGAAAAATTTGGAAAGGTTTTATCAATATCTCCAGATTACAGTTGGGCTCATTTTAATATGGCATCAATTGCATATGAACTTGGAGAAATAGAAAATGCAATTTTTTATTTAAAAAATACAATTCAATATAATCCATTAGATATTGATGCTTATAAGATTCTTAATAAAATATACATAAAACAACAAAGATTTCTTGAAGCAACAGATATGATAAAAGCGGCAATGGAATTAAATCCACAAAATGGAGATTTATATTACAATTATGCCCAAATATTTAAGTATCAAGGAGATTTAGAAAAATATAAAAAATCATTAGAATTTGCTATACAAAATAACTCTACATTAAGCTATTCTTTTGATGCAGTAAAAAAAGAATTGAAAAATGTAAATGCTAAATTAGGAGAAGAGCAATAATGAAACTTTGTGTATTTCAAGGAACATTTAATCCAATACATAAGGTACATTTAAAAGTAGCAGAATTCGCTCTTAATTATTATCATTTTGATAAAATCTTATTTATCCCAGCTTATTTACCACCGCATAAAGAAGTTGATAAAAACTTAGCACAACATAGATTTAATATGGTTAAACTTGCAATCCAAGAAAACGATAAATTTGATATAAGCGACATTGAATATAAAAGAAATGGGCGTTCTTATACATATTTAACAATTTTAGAGTTAAAAAAGCTGTATAAAATAACTAATAAAATCAATTTTCTAATAGGTACAGACGCGTTTGAAAAAATTGATACTTGGTATGAAACTGATAAATTAAAAGAACATTTACATTTTATTGTTTTCCCACGTTGCAAAAATTTTAATGAATCAGATTTTGATAAATTTAAAGTTATGGGATACGATTTTGAATTTGCACCTATGGATTATATTGATGTATCATCTACAGAAGTAAGAGATAATATTAATCATCAAAAATCTGTAGAAGAATTAGAAATTCCCAAAGTAGTAGAGTATATAAAAGAAAATGGTTTATATGAATAAAAATGAAATTATAACTTGGTTAAAAGAAAACTTGAATGAAGAAAGATTTGAACATTCATTAGGAGTTGCAGAAAAAGCAAAAGAATTGGCAATAAAATTTGGTTTAGACAAAGAAAAAGCAGAACTTGCCGGATTGGTTCATGATTGTGCAAAATGTTTATCAAAAGAAGAATTAATTGAAATTATGGATAAATATTGTTCTGTAGAATCTTGTGAAAAAATTAATCCTAAAACTTTTCATGCTCCAGCTGGTGCATATGTTGCCAAAAAAGAATTCAATATAGAAGATAAAGAAATTTTATCAGCAATAAGATGGCATACTATTGGACATAATAATATGACAAATTTTGAAAAAGTTATTTTTATTGCAGATAAAATTGAACAAAGAACAAGACCCAAAGAAATGATTGATTTTATTTCACCTTGCTTAGAGGAAGATAAAGGTTTAAATAAGGCATTACTTGCATGTTATAAATTAACCATAAAAAGCCTAGTTGATAGAAATTTAAAAATTTGTATTAATACTATAGATTTATATAATGAGTTACTAAATGATTAAAAATGTATTGATAGTTGGATTAGGTGGTGTTGGAGCAGTTTATGCTTCTAAAATTCCAAATGTAAATATTCTTGTTGATAATAAAAGACTTGAATATTATAAAAAAAATCCTACAGTTATTAATGATAAAAAATATAATTTTAATTACATAATACCTAATAATGGATATCCAATGGATTTAATAATTATTAGTGTTAAATTTTATAATTTGGCACAAGTTTTAGATGATTTGGCTCGATTTATAGATAAAAATACAAAAATAATTTCTTTAATAAATGGAATTTCAAGCGAAGATATCATAAGGGGTAAATACAGTGAAGCTATGGTTATTCCATCTTATCTTATATGCAATAGTATTATAAGAAAAGATAGAAATATCATTCATGATGATGTAAATAAAATTGTAATGGCTAAAAATTATGAATTAGAAAAGTTTTTTAGTTTGAAAAACATAAATTACGAAGTTGTTAAAGATATAAAATCTTCTATGTGGCAAAAATTTATGTTAAATATAATTGCAAACCAATTAAGTGCAGTTACAAGAAAAACTTTTGGAGAAATGAATAATTTGCCATATATTGAAGATTTATTATGGAAAATATTAAACGAAGTAATAGAAATTGCAAGATATGAGGGTGTAAATAATCCAAAAAATTTAGCTAAAAATGCAATAAATACCTTTAGGAATATGGCACCATATGGCAAGACATCAATGCTTCAAGATATAGAAAATGAAAACCATACAGAAATAGATGCATTTGCAGGAACTATAATTCAACTTGGGGAAAAATATAATATAAAAACTCCATACAATAATTTATTTAAATATTTAATTCGCCCAATATCTAATGATTAGCGGAAATAAAATCAAATTCATTTACCCCTACCCTACTGTACTTTTAATTAGTAAGAAAAACCCAATATATTTACCCCTACCATTTTTCGGAGCCGTATTCTGCAAATATTTTTATATTTTCATCTATCGTTGATATAAGTTTTTCTAATTTTTCCTTTAGCTCAGGATTAGTTTTTAGCATCATTTTATATTTGAGTTGCTCTTCTTTTAAACCTCTTACATATTTCATTATTTTTTCTCTCTCTACGAACAACCAACCCTCATAACCACATCCTGGAGGATAAACAGCCCATGGAGAACTTGGGAAACGCTTACATACATTCAATCTATTTTCATAACGAGAACACAAATTCCCTTTTAAAAACCTACATGTATAAAAAGTTCTATTCTCATAATCAGGAATATTTTCAACTATTTCTCTATCAACAGCCATAGCAGCTTCTACAGATTCAAAAGGCTCAAATAACTCTAAAAAATCAATAGCTTCTTGATCACCTTCTAAAGCTCTTTTTTGCATATCTTCATAAGATACAGATGAAGTAACAACTCTACAACACTTACCACACATTTTACATAATCTTTGTGGACGCCTATCTATAAACTCTTGCTCTGTTTCTATATTCATAAAAATATTATATAACAATTTTTTTAATAATCATTCTTTTTACATATTGACAATATTTTTTAACTGCAATAAATTTATCTTATGATATTTAATAAGTTCAAAAGAAATACAAATTTAGAAAAAAATATAGCAGAAATTTTAAAAACACACTCACTTGTAATATCTGTTGCTGAGTCTTGCACAGGTGGACTTTTGAGTTCTAGACTGACTGATATTTCTGGCAGTTCTGAATATATAAAAGCAAACTTTGTAACCTACTCAAATGATGCAAAAATGGCTCTTCTTGATGTTAAAGAAGATACCCTAAAATTATATGGTGCAGTTAGTGAACAATGTGCTAGAGAAATGTCTGAAGGTCTATACCGAAAAACCAAAGCAGATATTGCCATTTCTACAACAGGTATTGCAGGTCCAACAGGTGCAACCCCTGATAAGCCTATTGGACTTATGTATGTAGGTATTACAAATAGATATAAATCGATTGTTCAAGAATTTAAACTTAATCCTAAATACAATAGAATCAGAATGAAACAAGAATTTGTTCAATGTGCATTACAAATGCTTCTCGATTCTTTATCAGAAGGTTAGTGGTAGGGGTAAATTCTAGACCCAGTGTTATTTACTACCTAATTTTTCAAGAACATTTTGACAATCTTCCATTAAGAATTTAGCCAATTCTTTAGTATCAACTTGTGTTGCTACTATTGCAAATAAATCAGGAGGAAGTTCTGTCATCATATTTCTTAATGATTCATCACTTAAACCTATCATTGATTTAACAATATCCGGTTTCTGTAATCGTTGCAACATTCCAACATAGGCAGAATTTTCAAATACTTCTAAAATTCTTTTATCATCATGTGCCATCTGATATACTAATTGCATTTGAACATTTGGATCAATATTTGCCATTGTTTCTTTATATTTATCATCAGGTAATGATGCTATTGATTGAATTAATGCCATTGAATCATTTTCATCTGCAGGTTCTCCTGTAATACTTTCAATCATTTGAATTAAAACCTCAGGAGGCATTTTTTCTAACTGCTTAATAACTTGTTCTTTCTCAACATCATCATTATAGAAAAACTTTTCTAGCTGCTCCATTGGCATCATAGATACTATTTGTTCTAAAGTAAATGTCCCTAAAGCAACATTTACAGCATCTTCTGGAGGAACTTGATTAAACAATTTCAATAATTTTTCCTCAGTAAAGAAATTCAAACCCAATACCATATCCTCTGATTCGAGCATTGGTAACAACTTCTGTTGCTGTTCGTCATTCATTGCAACAATAACATTATATTTATTATTTGGATCATCTAATTTAAAACCACTTATCAGTTCATCAGCATTACCAAATAATTCTCTTTTATATTCTACAGCTGATTGGTTACCTTGCTTTGCCTCTTCTGCAATAATATCATCGACTGACTTATCGGCATAATTATTCATACGACTAGTATTAATATTAAGTCGATTTTGTAAGTAAATTACATTTGAATCAAGTGCTACAGTCATAATTTCTCCTATATATATTTTATATATCTTATATATATAAAGACTTTATTGTTTTTTTTATTGCTTTTTTATTGGCTAATTGTAACATTTTTTTAATAATTATGCTATAATCTTTTTGAATTCAGAATTTGCTTATGAGGTATAGGTTATGATTAAAAAAACTTTAATTGTTATATTATTAATGTTTTTTACGATTTCAGGCGTATTTGCTGCAACAACAAAGAAAAAGAAACCTTACATAACAAAGCTTGTTGAAGTAACCACTAAAGATGCTCATATAATGAAAGCAAAATTAATATATCCTAGAACTCCTAGCACAGAAAAAAATAAAACTTACCCTACAATTGTATTTATTCATTCAATGGGCTATTCGTCTTCTCAATGGGGAGATTTACCACAAATATTTGTAAAACAAGGTTATGCAGTTTTACTAATCGATTTAAGAGGTCACGGATTGAGTAATAAAGATTCAAAACTAAGAATTAAATCCTGGTCATATTTTAACAATAAAACATATAAAAAATATCCATCAGATGTACTTACTGTAATAAATAAAGTAAAACACACAAACAAAAAAGCATCATTTGATGATTATGCTTTTGTTGGGGGTGATATTGGAGCAAATACATCAATATTAGCAGCTCAATTTATGTACCCACATCCTAAAGCAATGATTTTATTAACACCTGCAAGAGAAATCAAAGGATTAAATATTTTTGATTACAAACTCGGAACTACTCCAATACTTGTAATGTGTAGCAGACAAGATAAAATTTCCATATGCGAAGAAGTAATGCTTAAAACTTTTGCTAAAGGAAAATACGTTATTAATAACACAGATCTTAACACAAATGGGATGATGATATTAAGGCAAGATGCACAATGCAGACAAAAAGCAATCCAATTTATTAATCAAAACATGCCTGCAAAAAAATAATTTGCAAATTATTCAACATCTACTATAGTTACACATTCTACATGATAAGAATGACAAAACATATCAAAAGGTTGAATAAAACTTACCTTTGCTCCTTTAGAGATTAAATATTCTAAATCTCTAATAAGGGTTTGAGGATTACAGCTTACATATATAATTTTAGATTTTGTAACTTGAAGTGTTCTATCTAATGATTCTATAGAACACCCCTTTCTTGGAGGATCAAGTATTGTTATGTCGAATTTTTCCGGTGTATTTTCAAGATATTTAGCTGTATCCATCGCATGTAATTCAACATTATTAATTTTGTTTATTTTTAAAACATCTTTGGCAATTTTTATAGACTGCTCATTTTCTTCCACACTAACAACTTTCTGTGCAATATCACTCATTACGATTCCAAAAGTTGCAATACCAGCATAAGCATCAAATATTGTAGGCTTATCAAAATTATCTTTAATGTAATTTTTTACATATTTAAAAATATTTTCAGCACTTTTAGGATTTACTTGAAAGAATGTATTTGAACCTATTTGGAATGTAATATCACATAGTTTTTCTTCTATATAATCTTGTCCAAATATTAATTCTGTTTTATTAGTTAGAATTAAATTCGTTTTTTTATTATTAAAATTAACACATACACCAACTACTACATCAAAATGATTAAAAATATCATTCGCAAATTGTTTTATATTTTTGGAAATTTTTGTATCATTAATTACAAGAGTAAGCAAAATCTGTCCTGTATAACTTGAAACCCTTATCACAACATGTCTTAAAAGTCCTGAATGTTTTTTCTCATTGTATCCTGAAATATTATACATTGAAGCTATTTCTCTAATATATTCAATAATTTCATCACAAATTTTAGGTTGAATTGGACAATATTTAATATTAACAATTTCATGAGATTTAGGTTTATAATAACCTGCGATTAATCTTTTTGAATTTTTAGTTTCTGATATAGGATACTGTATTTTATGTCGAAATTCTTTAATTTGAGGAGATGGAATCGTATTTCCAACTGTAACATTGATTTTAGGATTATCCCTATTTACTCCGACATAATCTTCAACAATTTTCTTTTTTAACTCTAATTGGTAATTATAATCAATAAATTGAATTTGGCAGGCTCCACATACTTTTTGCATAGGACACATTGGAGCTACTCTATGTTTAGAAGGGGTAATAACTTCTAATAGCTTTCCAATTGCATAGTTTTTTGTATGCTTAATAATTTCAATTTTAACAACATCTTCAGGACAAGTATTTTCAACAAAAATAACCATACCATCTTGTTTAGCAATACCTGCACCAAGATTTGATAATTCAATTATTTCAACAACTAATTCTTTTTCCATAAAAAAATCATAACATAAGTTCTATTATGTTATGAATCTATTTTTAAAAATATATATAAAGATTTGTAAAAATTAATAAATAAAAATTAAAGATTTAGCATAATATTTCCGTAAAAGGATTCATAACATAATAGAACATTTGTTATAAAGGGATAAGGAATTAATGGTCGACTTTGGTGATTTAAAATTTAAAGGAAAAGATATTCATTCGACTGAAATCAAAGGTGGAATTAAACGTGAATCAATTACTGATTCAAATCTTTTAAATATATTTGACAAAGTTGATAATAACCCTAAAGACGGAATATTAGATTCTCAAGAAATTAATGTCTTTCAACAGAAAGTAATAGAAGAAGCAGCAAAAAGAGGTAGAGACTCTAAATTATCTAACCGTGAAGCAGAACAATACTTAGCCTCTATTGATATATCTGGAGACAGTTCAAATTTATTTTCTTTTATTAATAAATTATCTAAAGAATCCGAAAATATTAAAAATTCACAAACTTTAGCGGATGGAACTATTGTTACAGAATATAAGGATGGTACTAAAGAAATTATTCAAAATGGTTCAAAAATTATTCAAAATGGAACCACAACTAAAAAATATATACAAAATGAAAAAGGTGAATACGAAATAGCAGAAGAAAGCTTTGTAGATCCTAAAGATGGTAGTGAAACTGTAACAAAATTTAAAAAAGGTAAAAAAACATCTTCAGTAAAAACATATCCAAATGGAACAAAAGAAGAAATAACATATAATGAAGATGGAACAACACCTGCTAAATCAGTTAAGTCAGATAGTAATGGAAATATAGAAACTATAACTTATGATTCTAAAGGCTTACCTACAGCAAAAACAACTATAAAAGATAAAGGACAAATAGAAGAAGAATATACTTATAAAGATGGTCAAGCTTTATTAAAGTCAAAAATAACAGGAAAAGGAACCGAAGAAGAAAAGGAAACCGTTTATGAATACAATTCAAATGGAACAACAACAGAAACAAGTGTTGATAAAGATAACAACAAACAAATTTTAATAAAAAAAGGTAATGACATTATTAAAGAATCACGCACAAATGCAGATGGTTCATCTTACACAAAAATTGTAGAAGAAGGAAAAATAACAGAAACTACAATTGATAAAAATGGACAAAAAACAATTAAAATCCACGAAACAAATGGAAACACCACAACTGATACAGTAATTGATAAAAAAGGAAAAACTGTTAATCAAATAACTAAACAAGGTGAAAACACTTTAAAAACATTTATTGATACAGATAATACTAAAACTGAAACATTAGTTAATGCTTCAAATAAAAGATTAACTCAAACTTATACAGATAAAAAAGGTAGAACACGTACTGTAAATTATGACGGTAATGGTAATACTACAGGAATAGTTGTTCAATTTGGAGAAAATGCAGCCCGCATAGCAAAGAAATTTGGTTGTACGAAAGCAGATTTACTAGCAGCAAATGGAAAATCTAATGGCGAAGATTTTGAAGTTGGCGAAACAATTATTATCCCTAAAGAAATAGATGCAGATAATCGAAACCTTAAGAATCGTAAATCAGCAGAAGAAGCTATTAGAGCTAAACAAATTGATGCTCAATATAGAAGCATGGGACTAAAAAACTATTCACGTAGCGGTGAAAAATTTGAATACAATGGACAAACTTACACAGTTATTGGAACAATGAATAACCGAGCAAGATTATTAGTAAGAGATTCTAAAGGTAAAATAACTGTTGCATCTCACGACAATCTTATATTAAAAGATTCGTATGTACAAATGACAAATGCTTTTGACTATGGAGAAAAAGTAACAGGAAAAGCAAAAAATAAAGCAGGTGAAATAGTAAATAACGGTGACTACGTAAGAATTGGAGAAAAAGATAAACACGGAAGAAGTATAGTTGTTGATAAAAATGGTAAGCAATGGATAATGGCTCATGATGGAACATTATTAAAACCAGAATACGTAGAAGCAAGTAATGTATATGATGTAATGAAAGATAATCTTTCAACATCTTCATATAATGAAGATATCAAATATGCCAAAGTCAATGGTAAAATTTACTATTTTACTAAAGATGGTAAAGTTTTAGATAAAACAAAAATTACAAAAATCCAAGCAGAAGCAATTATTAAAGATCTAAATGATGGTGCAGATGGCAGTTGGTATAATTTTGGAACAGGCCTTGGAACTGATGAAGATAAAATGATAAAAGCTAATAAAGCAATTGTTGATCCAGAAGTTCTTAAGTTAATTAATGATTATTATTCTACAGAATATGGTAATGATGTAAAAAATGGTAAATATAAATCAGCTTATGAAGCATTTTTAGCATCAGAAATCAGCAATTCTGAAATCTACACAATGAATGCAGATTTAGTTGGTAATGGTGCAATCCTTGACCAAGCTAGAAGAGATGAAATTTTATTAACAAACCTTACTACATACGGTAAAAAATCAGAAAATAGAAATGCGGCTTTAAATGCAGTAACAACAAGAACAGATTATGATAATTTACAAACTGCAGCACAAGAATACAATAAGATAAATAAAATAAAAGGTCATTTTAAAGACCAAGATGCATTACAAGCATTATTATATTACCAAACAGAAGGTAATGCAGGAGAAATGGATTCTGCAAACAGAAATCTTACAGATGCTAGTAAAAATATTTTAACAAAAGAAGAAATTATTAGAATTAAAGCAGAAGTTGGAACATATTATGTAGAAGAAGGTAATAACAAAAAAGCTTATAATTCATTTGATAAAGAAGTTTATACAAAAATGGATGAATTACTACCAAAAGGCAAGAAAGTAGCAGATACGGCTTCAAAAGCAGATAGAATGATTACAGGATATGGTGATTTTACTAATGAACAAATTGCTGATGAAGCAATTAGATACCTAAAAATTGCGGTAGAAAATTATGAAGATGCACTAGAACAAATGACAGGAATTTCTGCCGTTAATGGAGGAGGAACTGGAGCTGCTAGCATTTATCACCAAAATGCTGAAGATGCGGCAACTAAAGCTTTTCAATTAATTAAAAATGATGAAATACTTAAAATTATAAAAGAAAAAGCTCCTGATGAATATGAAAAATTAACTAAAAAAATAGAATTTGAAACAAACGGAAATATTAATTTTTCAAATATAATGCTTGAATCAACATCTAATAAAGTAGAATTATCTCAAGAAGAAATCAATAAAAATAACGAAGTAGTAGAACTTATTAAAAAGAACATTTCTGTACTTGAAAAATCATTTAAAGACTCTGTTGACAATGAAGGTATAAAAATGGATTTAGTTAATGGGTTACGTCAATCAATGTTTTTAGGTACAACAAGAGCAGATGTTGATAACATATACGCATTAGCACAATCAAACTTAAATAAATTATCTATGGCTGCAGAAGGTAAACTTGTTGATTCAAATGGAAACTCAATCCCATTTGAAAAAGCTATCGAAATGTTAACAGGCATGAATTTACAAGAAATAAATAATACATATTTAACACATCAAGCATATGGAGAAGCAGGATTAGATCTTACTCTAGCACTTGTAACTATGCCAGCAGGAGGAGCAGGTGCATTAAAGTTAGTAGGAACAATGGGAACAGTTGGTAAAACCATAAATACAGTTAAAACACTTAGTACAATAACATCAGCAGTAGGTTCAGGTATTGCTGCAGGTGGTACACAGTATTTAGCAGATTCTATAGATATGAATACTAGTATATCTGGAAATACAATGGAACGCCGTGCTTCAGCAGAAAACAAAGCAATGGAAACAGGAATTTCTGCAGCAGTTGGTAGTAGTATAGGTGGTGCAACCGAACAAATAAGCACAAAAATAGGTTCTACAACAGGAAAAGTTTTAACACAAGCAGGTGGATATACCGCTGACTTAGGATCTGCAGCAGGCATTACAGGAGGCTTCCATAATGGTAACTGGCAGGAAGGTTTTACTGAAAATGCAATTATTACAAGTGTAGGTTATATATTAGGTGTTAGAACTGCAGTAAAAATGAATGGTTTAAATTCAAAAAATTTAGATGATTTATTAAAAATGCATAAACTTAATATTCAAAATAAAGATTTACCAAATCCATTAAATAATTCAAATATAGAAAGTTTAAAGAAATTAAACTTTGAAGAAGCAAAAAACTATCTTGATGACAGAGGATTCAAAGTAGAAATTCAAGATAATAAATTAGTTTATTCAGATAATCAAGGAATTCACGAATTAAGGTTTGATAAAAATTCAGGCATAGTATCAAACATAAATGATATAAGTACAAAATTAACCGATACAGAATTCAAACAAATCATAGATCATATGAAAAAATGCGATGAATCAGAATTCAATCGTATTAAACAAGAATTAATTGATGGTGGATTAACAGATGAACAATTAAAAAAATTAGATGAAATTAAACCTAAAAAAACAAACAATGAAAATAATAATGAAGAAGAAATTAACAATTCTTCAGAAGAAGATATAATTGAAATTAATAACCAAGAAAAAGTTTCACCAGAAGAAGTTCTTGAAAATATACTAAATAATAACAAAGGTGCACTTAATGAAAAAGATGCAAACTTTATAAATAAATACATTGATACAAATATTAATAATATTGAAGAATTAGAAAACATAAAAAAACAACTTGAATCAAGAGTTGGTTATCAAGTTCAAGGTATTGATAATGCACAACAAACAATTAAGAAAATAGAAGCTAGAATTAATAATATAAAAGCAAAACAAGCTGAATTCTCTAATATTAAAGAAGCTATTGAATCAAAAATTTCTGCTAAAAAAGGTTTATCTGAACAAGATATTCAAATGGTAAATGAGTTTATCAAAAAATGCGATACAACAGAAGATTTAGATAATCTATTATCTTTGCTAAAAAATAAAAATATTAAAAAATCTAGCATGTTATCAAATTTAATTAAGATTACTGAAAATAAAAAAAATAGTTTAGCTAGTCAAAGACTTGAAATTAATAGTCAAAACTCATCACATATTGAAACAGATCCTATTGATTATTCTAAAAAAATAGAAGAATTTAAAACAGCTGAAGAACTAGAAGCATATCGAAATACATTATCAGCAGAAGAACAAGTAAAATTTGACGAAGCTTATATGGATAAAGTTCAAGAAAATAAACCTGTTAATCCTACAGAAAAAGTGGACGATATTAAACCTGATGTAAGTTTAAAATCAAAACTTGGACATAGTTTATATGCCGTTTATGAAAAAATTATCGACGGAATTAATAACTTAAAAACAATTGTTGATTTTACAACTATAAAAAATAAAATACAAACAGCTTTTGCTTCAACTAAAGACGTAATGAACGATTTATTAGAAAAATTACATACAAAAGCTAAATCAATAAATCTTGATACCAGACCAAGAGTTAAAATGAATAATTCAGATGAAATTAATAATTTAATTCCTGATGAATTAGTAAGAGTTAAAGGTAATAATGGGAAAAATATAGATTCTAGATATATTCAAGCTTCTCAAGACGCACGTGAATTTATGAATGAATCAATATTATCAGGAGCATATACTAGAGACCTTAATTCTTATATTGAAACAATAAATCAAATGCATGTTATTTCTGCAAAAGGTAAAAACGGGAATATTGATTGGTATTCATCAGTTGGTCAAGGAAGTCTTGGAGTAGATGCAGGAGTTATAAGAGGAAAAGGTTCTCTAAGAAATAATAGAGTTGAAACAGCTGAATTATCTGAAAACATTGCATTAAGATATGGTGATTCATATAGAACAAGTAATAGTGGTTCTACTGTAAAATTAAAAGGTATACCTAAAGAATATTTACCACAAGATTTTGGAACCCAACATTTCTATCCTGATGGTATGGGGCTTAATCACTATTACAAAGAAATGCATAGAACTGCACAAGAAACATTAGATTTAATAGCAAATGGTGCGACAGAAAAACAATTTTTAGCCAAAATTGCAGAACACTATCAATATGCAGCGAATGCAAGACCATACAGTCAAATAAATAACTCTTTATTTATGAATGAAATAAATACACTATTAAAAAAAGCAGGAATGAAAACAATACCTCACGGGAATTTAGATACCGTTGCAATGCATTTACAACCTGAAACATTTAAAAAGTATTTTATTGACGAATATTATAAAAATGTATTATAAAAATTATCTTGTTTAAAGAAGCATTTTTTAATATCTAATAATCTTTAATTTACATATTATAAACTACATATAAATTATTCATTTGAAATTTTAACAAATGAATAATATCATTAGTATATGATTATTCAATTTTTAAATTTATACAATTCTATTAATGAAGGAATATTTAATAATTTAGACAACTTTATTACATCAATTTACCTCCCTGAATGGTTTACAGATGCGATAATAGATAGTTTACATATTCTACCTTTTTTATTTGTTGTATTTGTAATTATTGAAATAGTAGAATACTTTTTTACCAATAAAATTAATAACTTAATCAAAACTTCTGAAAAATATTCAATTATATTAGGTAGCACCTTAGCAATCATTCCTCAATGTGGTTTTTCGATAATCGCAACATCATTATATTTTAAAAGATATTTAACAAAAGGAGCCTTAATTGCAATATACCTAGCAACATCTGATGAAGCAATTCCAATATTACTATCACAACCTAATACACTTCACTATATTATTCCAATTATTTCTATTAAAATACTTGTTGCAATTTCTGCAGGATACTTAATTGACTTTATTCTTAAAGATAATAAATATATTCCGATAAAAGAAAATATAGAAGAACATTCTGGCTGTTGTCATCATTCTATTGATGAAAAACACCCTAAAGAATTAATAATACACCCTATTAAACACACTATAAATATTTTTTCATTTATACTGTTGATTACAATTTTATTAAATTTCTTTATTGATATATGTCTTAAATATTCATTTATACATAATTTATTCCACAATCTTAAATATTTTGCTCCTGTATTCACTAGTATTATTGGACTTATCCCTAATTGTGCAATATCTGTAGGTTTAACTATGTTATTAATTAATGGAACTTTAAATTTTAGTTCGGTAATTGCTGGTTTACTATCAAATGCAGGACTAGGAATTCTTATACTTTTTAAAGATAACAAAAATTTACAAGATAGTACAAAAATTATATCTATATTATTATGTATTAGTATAATTATAGGTTTAATTTTACAAAGCTTTAATTTATAAAAATTAAACGTAAAATAAGGAAATTCATAATGATAGATACATCTAATTTTATAAATGAAAAATGGTTTATGACAATTGTTCATCTTGTATTTTTTTATGCAGTTATTAAATTGTCAAATCTTTTAATCGACAAATTTATTACAAAAATAACAAAATACAAAGAAGATTTCGAATTAAAAAAACAACTATTCACACTAAAATCAATTTTTAAATCAATTGCAGATACTATAATCGTAATTTTTGCAATTATGTTTATTCTTAACAACTTAGGTATAGATATAAGACCAATCCTAACAGCAGCTGGTGTTTTAGGTGTTGCAGTTGGTTTTGGTGCAAAAAGATTTTTTGAAGATATAATAACAGGCTTTTCACTTCTATTGGAAGGTCAAATTAGAGTTGGAGATTACGTTGAAATTTCAGACCACAAAGGTGTGGTTGAAAAAGCTGATATTAAATTAGTAAAACTAAGAGATTTACAAGGTCGAGTTCACTATATTAGAAATGGAATGATTGATACGGTTATAAATTATACAAGAGATTATTCTTATTATGTTTTTGATATAGGAGTAGCATATAAAGAAAATATTGATTATGTAATCTCTGTACTTAGAGAACTTGGAGAAAATTTTAGAGAAAATTCTCCTGAAAAAGAATACATACTAGCACCATTAGAAATTTTAGGACTTGAAAAATTTGATGATTCAGCAATCATTATAAGAGCAAGATTTAAAACTGTACCTATTAAACAGTGGGAAGTAGGTCGAGCATTTAATCTAAAAATTAAAGAAAAGTTTGATGAATTAGGAATAGAAATACCATTCCCTCAAAGGACTATTCATGTTGAAAGCGATACTCCATTATATAATCGTCCATAACAAAACCTTCTCCAATATCTGTAACAAGAGAATTAATTTGTTTTAATCCCCACTTTTTGTAGGCATTAATTGTATCTGTATTATACTTGTTAACGGTTAATTGAATTGAATTTTTATGACACAATTGAGCAATTTTTTTAATTTTTTCAAAGGTTTGTCTTCCAAAACCTTTTGCTCGATAATCTTTTGATATATACAATTTTGACAAAAATAAATATTCATCCTTATTTGTAACACCAAAATATCCAATATTTTCAGAACTATTATTAATAAAATAATATTGATAATTTTCATTAATAATTTGTTTGATTATAGCCGGCTTAGATTGAAAACATTTCAACATATATTCTATTTGTTCATCAGAAAGTTTATCTTTCCAATATTCATGCCAAATTGCATCAGCTAAAACAACTAATTCATCAATATTATCAAAATTAACTTGTTGAAAAATAAGCATATAATTACTATAATAAATATATTCAAGGAGTTCAATATGCAAGAAAATGAAGAAAATAACAATATGATAGAAGAATTTGCTAAAAACATTGACAAAGCAAAACTTGCAGGGCAAATTCAATCATACCTAAAAGGTGGAAAAGAAGGTATGTTCAAAGAGAAAAAATCAGAATTTGAATATAAAAAAGATATTATAAAAATGTTATTAGAAAGAAAAAGAAATGGTCTATAAAAAATTTAAAATTTTTACTGTTTTTTTATGCATAATATTAGGATTAAACTCATTTGCAAAAGATGAATATGTTGATTTAGAAAGTTTAAATATTAAATCCAATGCACAAATGACAAAATCACAATACGAAAATGCAAAAAAAATATTGTATCAATTACAAAAAGAAACTCCAAAACAATTTAATAATAATTACGGTCCTTTTTTAGCAGCAATTTACGATGAGAAGGGAAATCTTATTGCAAAAGCACAAAACAGTGTTATTCCATCTTGTGATTGTACAAACCATGCAGAAATGAATGCTATCAGACTAGCCCAAAAAACATTAAAAACATATGATTTATCTCCATATAATCTTAGTATATATGTAACAGCAGAACCTTGCATAATGTGTGCAGGAGGCATTATGTGGTCAGGAATAAAGAATGTATATTTTAGTGTATATTCAAAGGATGTCGAATCAATAACAGGCTTTGATGAAGGCTTCAAACCTGATTGGATTGCTCAATTTAAAAACAGAGGAATCAATGTATATGGAGGAATTGAACAAGATTTTGGCAAAAAAGTATTAAATGAATATGTTTCTGAGGGGAAAAAGATATACAAACCAAATCGCTATGAAAATTAATTATTTACCCCCCAACCGCGTTTTTCAATTTTTGTATCAAAAATATTATTATTAATAAGTCGTTGAATTTTCTTTATTCCAAAGATTTCGCCACCAAATTCATTAAAAGTAGCTTTATCAATTTCTCTAACTGCTGTATGTTTAGTAACTGGAATTACATCATTAGTTTTAACACGAAAACCAGATCTTGATAAAATAAATGTCTTTGTATTACCTGTAGCATTTTTTCCAGTAATAGCAACACTATCATATTTTAATGCTCTTTGATATATATTACTATAGCCATCTTGTATTAAGCCTTGAGCAAAACGATTTACGGCTTTTCCTTTTGGAGTATTCATATTTATAATTTTTTGAATTGTAGTAAATGGTTTAGTTAATACTTTAGTCATAGATAAATCTCCTTATAATTATAATAATAAAAAACTAATAAAAAAATTTTTTGCTAGTTTTAATTGTGATTTTTATAACGATATATGATTAATTAAAAAGTTATTATTTTTATAAAGAAAATATTAAGTTTTCTACAAATTCATTAATATTGTTTGACATTAAAGTTTTTAGATGTACGATAATTAATAAGTGTAAAAATCACAATATACAAAATCAATTTTTAAATCAAAATATGTTCATACTTTTTATAGAAAATGGTAAAAAAAGGAGATTAAAACATGCCAAAAACTAAAAGTTCAAAAGTTGAAAAGTTAGAAAAAGACTTGGCAGCAAGTACTTTGGTTGAAAGCCCAGAATCTTTAGAAATTTTAATTCAAAAGGTTAAAAAGGCACAAAAAATATTTTCAACTTATTCACAAGAAAAAGTAAATGAAATCTTTAAAGCAGCAGCAACAGCAGCTGATAAAGCACGTATTCCATTAGCTAGAATGGCAATAGAAGAAACAGGGATGGGTGTTTTAGAAGATAAAATTATTAAAAACCACTTTGCATCAGAATATATATATAACAAACATAAAAATGCAAAAACTTGTGGAATTATAAAAGAAGATAAAATCAATGGTATTAAAGTTGTTGCAGAACCTTTAGGAATTGTTGCAGGTATCGTACCAACAACAAACCCAACATCAACTGCAATATTCAAAGCATTAATAGCATTAAAAACAAGAAACGCAATTATCTTCTCACCACACCCTAGAGCAACAAAATGTACAATTGCAGCAGCAAAAGTAGTTTTAGAAGCAGCAGTAAAAGCAGGTGCACCAGAAGATATTATCGGTTGGATTGATGTTCCATCAATTGAATTATCAAATCAATTAATGAAACACGAATCAATCGCTTGTATTTTAGCAACAGGTGGTCCAGGCATGGTTAAAGCAGCTTATTCATCAGGAAACCCAGCATTAGGTGTAGGTCCTGGTAACGCAGCAGCTGTTATTGATGAAACAGCAGATATCAAAATGGCAGTTTCATCAATCCTAATGTCAAAAACATTTGATAACGGTATGATTTGTGCATCAGAACAATCAGTAGTAGTTGTTGATAAAGTATATGAAGAAGTTAAAAAAGAATTCTTATACAGAGGAGCATACTTATTAAGTGCTGATGAAGAAAAGAAAATGATAGATCTTCCATTCATCGATCCAAAACGTGGAACAGCACACCCAGCAATCGTTGGTCAAAGTGCACACAAAATTGCAGAATTATCAGGGTTTGAAATTCCAGAAGATGCAAAAATCTTATTAGCAGAAAGACCAAAAGTAGATTGGGAAGATCCATTCTCAAGAGAAAAATTATCTCCAATCTTAACAATGTACAGAGCAAAAGATTTTGAAGATGCTGCAGAACAAGCTTATGAACTTATTTCAAAAGGTGGAGCTGGTCACTCAGCAGACTTATATACAGATGCACGTCGTCAAGAAAGAATTGACAGATACGCAGAAAAAATGCCAACTTGTAGAGTGTTA
Source organism: uncultured bacterium (assembly GCA_949294335.1). Classification (GTDB taxonomy): domain Bacteria; phylum Cyanobacteriota; class Vampirovibrionia; order Gastranaerophilales; family Gastranaerophilaceae; genus UMGS1585. Next base: position 113,818 of record CASFGO010000013.1, read on the forward strand.
ATTAACTCACCATCAGCTCAAGGTGGTATCGGAGATTTATATAACTTCAAATTAGAACCATCACTTTCATTAGGTTGCGGTTCTTGGGGTAAAAACGCAATATCAGGTAACATTGGTGTTGAAAACTTATTGAACTACAAAACCGTTGCTGAAAGGAGAGAAAATATGTTATGGTTCAAAGTTCCTTCTAAAGTTTACTTCAAGAGAGGTGCTGTTGACTTAGCTCTTCGTGAACTTCAAGGCAAAAAACGTGCATTTATCGTAACAGACAGATTCTTATTTGACTCTGGTGCAGTTAATGCAATCATTAATGTATTAGATGAAATTGGCATCGAATATCAAATTTTCTTTGATGTTAAACCAGATCCAACATTATCAACAATTAATCAAGCTATGGCAATGGTTAAAACATTTGAACCTGATGTATTCATTTCATTAGGTGGTGGATCTCCAATGGACGCAGCTAAGATTATGTGGTTAATGTATGAACAACCAGATACAAACTTTGAAGATATCTCTATGAGATTCATGGATATCAGAAAAAGAATTTGTTCAATCCCTGAATTAGGTAAAAAAGCAACAATGGTTGCAATCCCTACAACATCAGGTACTGGTTCTGAAGTAACTCCATTCGCAATCATTACAGATGATGAAACACATGTAAAATATGCGATTGCAGATTACGCATTAACACCAAATATGGCAATCATCGACCCTAACTTCGTTGACGGAATGCCAAAAGGTTTAACAGCAGCATCTGGTATCGACGCATTAGTTCACGCTATTGAAGCATACGTATCTTGTATGGCTACAAACTTTACAAATTCAAATGCTTTAGAAGCAACAAAATTAATCTTTAGATACTTAGAAAGAAGCTATACAGAAGGTGCTAACGATCCTATCGCAAGAGAAAAAATGCACTATGCAGCAACAATTGCTGGTATGGCATTTGCTAACTCATTCTTAGGATTATGCCACTCTATGGCTCACAAATTAGGTGCTATGTATCACGTACCACACGGGGTTGCTAACGCTTTATTAATCAGACAAATTATTAAATTCAATTCATCTGATAGACCTAAAAAACAAGCAATCTTCCCTCAATACAAGTTCCCTTGTGCAAAAACTAAATATGCACAAATCGCTGATGAACTTGGTTTAGGTGGTAAAAACGATGATGAAAAAGTTGAACTATTACTTAAAGCAGTTGATGAATTAATGACAAAAGTTAACTTACCAAAATCTATTAAAGAATTTGGTGTTGACGAAAAAGAATTCTTCGACAATCTTGATGAATTAGTTGAACTAGCATACGATGACCAATGCACAGGTGCAAACCCTGTATATCCATTAATGGATCAAATCAAACAACTTTATACAGATGCATACAACGGTATCGTATAATTAAACAATATGAGCAAGGAATATTTTACTATTCCTTGCTCTTTTTTAATAAAAGAGAAGATATAAAAAATGATTGATAGATTTTCAAATAAAGTAATAAGTAGATTAACCCTATATCACTGTGTTTTAGTTGATTTTATAGAACAAGGTATTGAGCATGTTTCTAGTATGAAATTATCTCAATTGCTTAATGTAGATGATTCTCAAATTCGGAAAGACATAAAACTATTAGACTATAAAGGGAAATGCAAAGTTGGTTACTCTGTTAAAGAATTAAAAGAAGTTATAGAACATAAACTTACATTTAGTAAAAATAAAGATGTTTTTATAGTTGGAGCAGGAAATTTAGGACTTGCATTAGCTAAAAATGATAATTTTGCATACTATGGATTTAATGTACTAGCTCTTTTTGACAGCAATGACTTAAAAACAGGTATAAGTATTGATGAGAAACAAATATTTCATATAAGTAAACTACCTGATTTAACAGAAAGATTAGGAGTAAAAATAGCAATACTAACCGTACCACATAATCAAGCACAAAAAGTAGCTGACTTTTTAATTAATTCTGGTATAAAATATATATGGAACTTTACACAATGTATATTAGATGTTCCAGATGACATACACGTATGGAATGAAAACCTTATAGGACATTTCTTACAATTAACTATTGACGATACAGGAATTGAAAGCTAAAATATTATGAATGAAATAAAAATTTGTATGGGTAGCTCTTGTTTTGCAAGAGGCAATGATGAAAACATTGAAACACTTGAAAACTACATAAATGAACATCAATTAGATGCAAATATTGAACTTATTGGTTTAAGATGCACTAATAAATGCGATAAAGGACCTGTTATAATAATTAACGGAAAAGAATACTGTAACATTAATTATCTTGAGCTTAAGAAAATATTAGAGGAATTATAATATGGGAAACAAACTTTCACCTGTTTACACATTAAAAAATGAATGTCATGATTGTTATAAATGTGTAAGAGAGTGTTACGTTAAATCCATTCAAATTCAAGATGGTAGTGCTTCCGTAATTGCAGACAGGTGTATAGCTTGTGGCCATTGTGTAACAGTGTGTCCATCTAATGCAAAAAGAATTAGATACGATGTTGATAAAGTAAAAGCTCTTTTAGCTACAGATAAAAAAGTAATAGTATCATTAGCACCAAGTTGGATTAGTGTTTTTGATTATACCAAACCTCAAATTATAACATTATTAAAAGCACTTGGATTTTATGGAGTAAGCGAAACAGCATTAGGAGCACAAGAAGTTTCTATAGAAGCAGCTAAAATGTTAAAACAAGCAGATAAAGGATTGTTTATATCTAGTGCTTGCCCTGTTATAGTAGATTATATAAGGTTATATAAACCCGAATTTGCTAAATATATTACACCTATAGCATCACCAGCATTAACACATGCTAAAATGCTTAAAGAAGAATATGGAGAAGATACAAAAGTTGTCTTTATTGGCCCTTGTATTGCAAAGAAAAATGAGTCAGATAGAAACCATGACTTAATTGATTATGCATTAACATTTGATGAGTTAAATTATTGGGTAAAGGAATCATATATAGACTTATCGAAATTAGAAATTTTACCAGAAGAAGATTTTATACCTAAAAGAGCAAATGAAGGTTCATTATACCCAATATTAGGTGGAATGAATGAAACATTAAAATATTCAGGAATTGAAGACGATGTTCAATTAGTTGATATATGTACATTACATAGTTTAGACAAGGCCTTAAATGGATTAAAACCCGAAAAATTAGAAGAAAAAATCTTTGTAGAAGCGCTTGGCTGTGATGGTGGTTGTATAAATGGTCCCGGAGCAAGTATTTGTAAATCTACGTTATTAAAGACATCAAATGTTTTAAATAACTTTGAAAAACGAGATGATATTCCCCAAGAACCTAAAACAGTTGTTAAAATGGAATATACAGCCGTTAATAAAGAAAAGCAGGAATTTCCATTGCAAATGATAATGAAAGCAATGGAAAGAATAGGAAAACACAATGAAGAAGACGAGCTTAATTGTGGAGGTTGTGGGTTCCAAACCTGTAGAGAACTAGCTCAAGCAATATTAGCAGGAGAGGCAGAGCCTTCAATGTGCGTTTCTTATATGAGAAAAATAGCACTAAGAAAAGCAGCAGCAATGCTTAGATGTATGCCATCTGCAATGGTAATGATTGATAATAAAAATCAAATCCTTGAATCAAACAATGCATTCATGAAAATGTTCTGTGGAGATATGTATGAAATATTCTCAGAACGTCCAGAAGGTGTAAATGGAGCAGATATTGATAGAATAATTCCATTTGCTGACTTATTAAAAACAGCACTTAAAACAGGTAAAGATATTCATAAAGAGCATTATATTTGTGGCAATAAACTTTATGATATCAATATATTTATTATTGAAGAAAATGAAATTGTGGGTGCTATTATTACAGATGTAACTCAATCAGAATTAAATAGAGAAAAAATTGCAGAAAGAGCAAAAGAAGTTATTAGTAAAAATATAGCAAAAGTTCAAGAAATAGCCATTCTATTAGGAGAGCACATGGTAGAAACAGAACTTTTACTAAGCACTATTGCAGATGATTATACAACAGATGAAAATAAGCCTGAAGGATCTTAATCAATGTTTATAGATATCTATTGTACACAAGAGAAAAAATATAACCAAAATACATTTGGTGATTATTTTGTGTCAAAAAGAGATCCTGAAACAGATAGACTTCTTGCAGTTTTATCTGATGGATTAGGAAGTGGTATAAAAGCAAATATTTTAGCAAGCATGACAGCAACAATGCTTTTAAAATTTATTGAAGCAGATTCAGATGTTAGAAAAGCCTGCGAAATTATGATGAATTCACTTCCAGTATGCCAAATTAGAAAAATAAGTTATTCTACATTTTCAGTTATTAATTGTAATTCAGAAGGCTATACAAAAATCGTAGAAGAAGGAAATCCCCAATTTTTATGGATAAGAAATAATGAATTATTAGAACCAGAATGCGAAATTATTACTTCAGAGAATTTTAAAAATAGAAAAATGCATGTTTATCGAATACAGTTAAAAGAAGGAGATAGACTCATATTTTGTTCTGATGGAGTAACTCAATCAGGGCTAGGTAGTGATAAATTTAAACTTGGATTAAGGCGAAAAGGTCTTGTAGAAGCTGTATTACATAAACTAAAAGAAGACAGATTTATATCAAGCAGGGATTTATCAAAATATATAGTCGATTTTTCTTGTTCGTTAGAATCTGATAGAAAAGCAAAAGATGATGTTTCTGCTGTTTGTATCCATTGTAGAAGTCCAAGAGAATCAATGGTATTTACAGGACCACCATATCATATGGAAAAAGATAACTATTATGCAAATGTATTCAAAAATTTTGAAGGTAAAAAAGCTATCAGTGGAGGAACAACAGCAAACTTAATATCTAGAGAATTGAATATACCAATAGAAACACCTGTTAATAAAAATATAGGAAAACTTCCATCAATCTCATATATGGAAGGTGTCGATTTGGTTACAGAAGGAATACTTACTCTTACAAAAACTTATGAATATTTAGAAGATTTAAGTGAAATGCGAAATGATGCTGCTGGCGATTTAGTAAACTTTTTATTAAATAGTGATTGTATTATCTTCATGGTTGGTGCAAAATTAAATCAGGCACATTATGACCCAAATTTACCAATAGAAATTGAAATCAGAAAAAATATCATAAAAAAAATAGCAAAAGTATTAGAAGAAAAATATGTAAAAAAAGTAACAATACAGTTTATGTAGATTAATAAGGAAAAAAAGAAATGGCGAAAGTAAATGTAAAAATTTGTATGGGAACAACTTGTTTCGTGATGGGCTCATCTCAATTACAAGATTTAGTTGATATTGTAAAAAATAAATATGGCGAAGCTGTTGAAGTATCAGGTAGTACATGTTTAAACCACTGTACAAATAGTTCAGAATACTCAAAAGCACCATACGTAACAGTTGACGATACTGTAATTCAAGAAGCTACAATAGATAAAGTTTTACAAGAAATAGATAGGAAGTTGAAAGAAAATGAGTAATAACAACAGTCAATCAATACATTTAAAAAAAGAAATCTTAGCACGAATTATAGAAGCATTTTTATCTGATAATTATGAAGAAAATACAAGATTAATACCTTATGATATGCGTCCTAAAGGAGCAGAAGTTCCTTACAGATGTTGTATATATAAGGAACGTGCGATCTTAAAAGAAAGAGTAAAAGCAGGTTTAGGTTTTTCTTTAGAGGAAGATGATGAAACAAAGTTATTATCAGATTATGCAAAAGAAGCATTAGAACGGGAAAAACCAGATGAACACCCATTAACCGTATTAGATGCAGCTTGCGCAGGCTGTGTACCAAGTAGAATATACGTAACAGACTTATGCCAAGGTTGCGTTGCCCGTCCTTGTCAATCAGCTTGTAAATTTGGTGCAATTGAAATGGTTAATGGAAAATCAAAAATTGATGGAAGCAAATGTAAAAGCTGTAAAATGTGTATGAATGCATGTCCATATAATGCTATCGTAAAATTAGCAGTACCTTGTGAAGATGCATGTCCGGTTGGAGCAATTCAAAAAGATTCAAATGGAATTACAAGAATAGATTATGAACAATGTATTTCTTGTGGTAAATGTGTTGCTGCATGTCCATTCGGTGCAGTTAACGAAAAGAGCCAAATCATCGACATATTAAAACATATGAAAGATGATAAGAAAGAAGTTATCGCAATGTTCGCACCATCTATTGTTGGTCAACTACCAGGAACAATTTATCAATTAAAAACAGCAATGGAAAAAGCTGGATTTGATAGAGTTTATGAAGTTGCACAAGGTGCAGACATAACAACAATAAATGAAGCAAAAGAATTTGAAGAAAGAATGGAAGAAGGTGCTCCATTTATGACAACTTCTTGCTGTGCTGGTTATAACCAATTCATTAAGAAACACTTACCAGAATTAAAAGAGTTTGAATCAACAACAGAAACACCTCTTTACTACACAGCAGAATTAGTTAAAGAAAAATATCCAGAAGCAATAACAGTATTCATAAGTCCTTGCGTTGCAAAACGTAAAGAGTCAATGGATAACCCTAATGTTGATTATGTAATGACATATGAAGAATTAGGAGCATTATTTATTGCAAAAAGAATAGAAATAGCTGAATGTGAAGAAAGCAAATTTGAAGTAGAAAGTTCAAAACAAGGTAGAAACTTCGGAAACACAACAGGAGTAGCAGAAGCAGTAAAATCAGTTGCAAAAAATCCTGAAGAAGTAAAACCTTATATAATAAGTGGTCTAACAAAAGACACAGTAAAAGAACTTAAGAAATTCACAAAAGATAAGAGTTGCCCAGGTTGTAACTTAATCGAAGTAATGTGTTGTGAAGGTGGATGTATTGGTGGAAATGCAACAATCAATATTCCACGTGTTGCAAGAAAACAATTAAAAACATTACTTGATGAAAGTGAAGACCTAAAACGCAACGACTAATCAAAACACAGAGGTTGACAGCCGGTAGAAATACCAAACAAAAAGCGAGGGATTTAATTCCTCGCTTTTTGTTTATAATCCTTTTATAAATTCATAGAAATCAGAATTTAAAGCATTAATAATTGATGTTAATAACAATAATGTTAATCTTTTATACTCACCATTTTCAATACGTTTTATTGTAATTGTTTGCTTATTAATTATATGAGCAAGTTCTTGTTGTGATATTTTAAGATTTTCTCTTTGCTTTTTAATTCTCTTACCTATTTCTTTATTAATATCCATCTATTTCTCCTAATATTAGTTAACAATTAAATAATGACACATAAAAAAATTAAGTTGTTCTAATACACGAACAACTTAATTTTAGAAATACAATCAGAACTCAATATGAAATATCATAATAAGGATATTATCTGGTTTTCTCCTTTTGTATTCTTTTATAAAATTTATAGGCCAAATCATTATTCAATTTAGAAACCTTAAACAAAAAATGTTGTTTCTCAGCAATTATATCTAAATAGATATCTTCATTTGCATTCTGTATAACTTTTGTTTCTTTTTTTGTGCCAATACCTGACATTCCACCGACTATTGCACCAACAGGACCTAACAATAAACCTCCAACAATTGCTCTACCTATTACTGATTTGTCTTTTTCTATTGTTGCATATTCAGCAGGTGTATATTCTCTTTTTAAATCAATAATTACACGTTTTGCTTTTGATATTAAAACTGTTTCCTTTTTAACAAATCCTAAAAGTTTCTCAATTTGTAACATATCATCTTTAATAGATAGTTGATAATGTTCCCCACTTCCATTCCAATTTTCCCCTGTAGAGTCAACACATAGCTCTTCAGCAACTAATGAAACATCATCACTTAAAGCACGCTTTATCAATATGTACAAAAGCCATAAAATTAATAATACTGGAATTGATACTATAATTAATGCAACAATATTTATAATGATATTTTCCATACAGAAATAATATTATATTTTACATAAAAATACAATTTCTAATTATTAATTCAATAAAATTTACCCCTTAAATAATGCTCTTTTTCAATCTTTCAGAGCGATTTTCGCTAAGCAAGTTTTTCAATTTCATAATCGCTTGAGCGTGGATTTGGCATACTCTTGATTCTGATATCTCAACAGCTTCACCAATTTCTTTGAATGTCATGTTCTCATGATAGTAAAGAACCATTATCATTCTTTCTCTTTCAGGTAAACGTTTCAATGCTGCTTCTAGTTGATCTTTTACATTCTTTTCTTCATAAGCCTCATGTGGTGTCAAATGATGAGAATCTTGGATAGTATCTATAATTTCCATACTATCATCACCTGAACCTTTTTTATCATATATTGAGGTTATTGTTGTATCATCTGCTAAAATTTGATCTACTTTTTCTGTTTCTAATCCTAATAATTCACCAACTTCCTTATTAGTTGCAGGACGACCAAATTTCTTTTTCAATTCTTCTTGTGCTTGTTTTACATCTCTTATTTTCTTCCTTACTGTTCTTGGTAAGAAATCTTGTGAACGAATTTTATCAATAATATTCCCTCTTATTCTTACCAATGCATAAGTTTCAAAACGAGCACCATTTTGTGGAGTATATTTTTCAACAGCATCAATTAAACCTTCTACACCATAACTTGATATGTCTTCAAATGAAAATGTAGGAGGCAAAGCAACTTTAACACGACCTACTACATATCGTGTTAGGTAAATATACTGAACTATCAAAATATCTCTCAGTTTTTTATTAGAACGGTCAGCAAAATATTGCTCCCAAACCTTAACTAACTCTTCATCTGAAAGTCTTTTGATATTATTATAGCTACTAAAATTATTAGTCTGCTCCATCCCTATACCTATAAAAAGTACTTCAATATTATTGTATCTAATATTAAATAAGGGACATCATATATTTATATGAAATACATAAATTATTCTTTAACAGCACCTTTTAAAACATCATTTATTAAGTATTTCTTTTGGAGTAAAAATATCAAAATCGTTGGAACTGCGCACACAACAGAGCAAGCAAACAAATCTCCCCACATTGTAATTTCTCGATAACTTCCTTTGAAAATTGCCAACCCTAAAGGTAGTGTTCGCATACTTTCGCTATTAGTAACAATTAAAGGCCAAATAAAACTATTCCAAGAAGTAATAAACGTAAATATTGCCAATGTTGCAATAGCAGGCATCGCAAGAGGCATTGCTATCTTAAAAAACATTTGAAACTTATTGCATCCATCTATTATTGCTGCATCTTCCAACTCTTTTGAAAACCCTAAAAAATACTGCCTCATCATAAACACACCAAACCCTCCAAATAAACCGGGAAGAATTAATGCTTGATATGTATCAACAAGATGCAATTCTCGCATCAAGAAAAATAAAGGAATTATATTCACTTGAGGTGGAATAAACATTGTTATTAAGAAAGTAAAAAATATTATATTTTTATACTTAAAATTCAATCTTGCAAAAGCATAACCTGCTAATGTTGAAAAAAATACTTGCCCAATTGTTGTAAAAACTGATACTATCACACTATTTATAAAATATTTTGTAATAGGAATTGCTTGAAACACATGCAAATAATTACTTGCTGTTATTGAAAAATTTGAAAACGTAAGTTCATTACTTGAAGATAATGATATCAAAACCATTACAAAAAAGGGGAATAACATTCCTATTGCTGTTAATATCAAAATAAAATGAAGTATAAATTTTCTACTTAACATACTTTAGATTGTAACACGATTCTAATATTTATATTTGATTTTATAAAATTAGAATTAATATATAATATAGATTATGAAAAAATTATTAGTAACATTATTTATATTCATATTTGGATCAATTCAAACTACTCTTGCAGATCCTGAATTAAGAGATTATAACGGAGTTGAGCTTCCTGCTGGTACTTTTATACAAGTTATTTCATTACAGGAATTTTCAACCCTTTCATCTGATGAAAAAACACCATTAAAATTTATTGCAAACAATGACACCTTCTTATTTAATACAAATGTGATTCCTAAAGGGACAGTATTTTTTGGAAAAATAGAAAAAAAGCATGAGCCAATAATCGGGACAAATGCTTCAATGACTGTAAGAATAACTAAATTACGATTTGAAGATGGATATGAAAACCCTATATATGGATATATTTATACAAACAATAATTGTCTAATTGGTGGAGAAATGACCGAACCTGAAACTTATAATACACTTCCTCATTATCATAAAGGAATCTGTAGCCATTATTTAGGCGTTCTTAAGTGGGTTCCAGGACCAACAAGAAAAATGGGAGAACATGTTACTATTGCACCTGGTGCGGAATTATTAATAGTACTTAAAGGACCTGCATATATAACTCATTCGTTAAGCAATTGACAATATTAAGATTACGAATACAATATTATAATAAACATTAGGAGGGTAATATTTATGAAAAAAAATATAAGTCTATTATTAATCGCATCATTATTCTCAATGACAACTGGATTCGCAGCGCCTAATTATAATTATAAAGGAGGTGCACAAGATCCAAAATATCAACAATCATATTACCCTGCACCAATAAATAGACCATACAATAATACTTTAAAAGGAAGAGTTGTAACTGTTCCCGCTGGTCAATCATTACCAGGATATGTATCAACTCCAATAAGTTCAGCATATACATCAGTTGGACAAACTATTCAAATTTCCTTAGGTTCTGATTTCTACTACAACGGAAATATGATAGCACCTGCAGGAAGTACAGTAATTGGAACAGTTATAGAATCTAGCAAAGCAAAACGCGGAAGCATGAATGGTAAACTTTGTATCAGATTTAATCAAATTATAACACCATATGGCCTACAAATTCCTATTTCTGCAGTAATTAAAACAGCTGACAACTCAGGCGTACTTGTCGGTGGAACAAAAATGGATGTTGCAAAAGACTATGCTAAAGATGCAGTTGGTGGAGCTGCTGTTGGAGCTTTATCAGGCTTAGTATTTGGAGCTTTAGCAGGTGGAAATATAGGACGAGGAGCAGCACTAGGGACTGCAGTTGGTGCCGGTGGCGGAGTTGTTAAATCTGTTATTGATAAAGGTCAAGATGTTGAAATCCCAGCAGGTGCATCTCTTGAACTAGTATTAACACAACCTGTAACAGTTGCACCTTCTTCATATGACTATGAACAATAGTTAATATGGTTAAAACAATTAGAGGATACTCTTAAATTATTTTTTATGTAGTATAATTTAAGAGAAAGAAAATTATGGCATTATTAGGAAACAGATACAATTTTATAGATGACGATGAGCAAGAAGATGAGGTTTACACACTCCCTGCAGTCGTAAGAAAAAATGACGAAGGGATTAACTTCAAAGACTCTGTTACTATGTCTGTTATACTGCATCCATTAACAGTATTTTTAATATGGATGTTCATTTTTATAGCCGGTTTATTGGGTATTAAATTCTTAATGTTTAATAAACCTGATATGACTCATAAAAAAGACATTGAATTCGTCTTAGTTGACAGAGAAGCAATGCCAAGAGATATGAACACTAAAAATAGAGCAGATATGAATTCTCGCTCAGGTGGGATTAACAATCCTAAAAAACCTGTTTCATTACCATCCGCATCTCAATCAAAACCTTCATCAAGCAGTAGTTCTCTACAAAAAATGATTCAAAAGCAACAAAAACAAATACAAAGAGAACAAAAACAAGTTATAAAACAACAAAAAGTTCAAAAACAACAAGCTAAAACAGCGCCTGCAAAACAACAGACATCAAGTCCTGCTCCTAGACCTGCAACAAGCAGACCAGCAGCACCAACAGTTGCTCCTAGCACAAGACCTGTTGCAGCGCCTCCAAAAGTTGCAATAAAACCTACAACACCATTTTCAGTTCCTGTACCATCAGGACTACCTGCTGCAAAATCATTATCAACAGGACCTGTTGGCGGAACATCATCTTCTTCAGGTGCTAAATCAGGAGGATATTCTTCAGGAGGAAGTAGTGCAGGTAGATATGCACCTGCTCCATCTTTAGCGCCTTCTTCAAGCGGTGGTTCAGGACAATTAGCTAGAGGTTCAGGTGGTTCAGGCGGCAATGTTGGAAACCCTGGTGGCGGAGGTGGAAGACCTGGTATTGATGCTATCAGAGAACCTGATTTCGGACCTTATATGAGAGAATTACAAAGACGTATTAAACTTAATTGGAACCCTCCTAAAGGAAACGAAAGTAAAAGAGTTGTACTATTATTCAAAATAGCAAAGAGTGGTAGAATGCTATCTTGCAGAGTTCTAAAATCATCAGGACTTCCTGCAGCTGACCAAGCAGCACTAAGAGCAGTTGAACTAACAGCTCCATTTAGACCACTTCCTGCTGAATTTAGAGGACAAAGTATTGATATCCAATTCACGTTTGATTACAACGTATTTGGTGCAAGATATTAATAAAAATAATTAGCGAATATTTAGAAAGAGGATAAAATTATGGATTTATTATTACATTCAATTCAACTAGATTGGCCGGTACTTTTGCCAATTCTAATATGTTCAATTTTAACTATTGCAGCTGCAATAAATAGAGTTTCTTTTTATAACAAAAATAAACGTGACGTTGTACAATTTATTCCAAAATTACAAAAAGAATTAGCTAAAAATAATCTTGTTGGAGCTCAAAATCTTGCTATCCAATGTGGTGGTGTAATCGGAGAAGTAACAGAAGAAGCTGTTAGAATTTTCTCAGAACAAAAAAGTGGATTCTCACGTTCTTTTGATATTGCAGCAAGCCTTGCATCAAGAAAATTAGAAAATCACTTAACTATATTAGGTACAATCGGTGGTGTTGCACCATTTTTAGGGTTGTTCGGTACAGTTGTAAGAATTCTTTATACTTTCCAAGATTTAGCAACTCAAGGTAACCAATCAGCAGCTGTTGCTATGGGTATTGGTTCTGCTCTTATTGCTACAGCATTCGGTCTTGGTGTTGCGATTGTTGCAGTTATATGCTTCAACTCTTTCCAAGCAATCGTTAAACGTTTTGAAGATGATTTCCAATTAATCAAGCTTTTATTCTTAAGCTTCGTTGATTCTGAAGACGAATCAAATACAGGAAAATCTCAAAGTATCGCATTATAATTTATAGGAAATAACTACAATGGGAATGAAAACAGGCAAAGGCAAAAATGCCATGTTTACAGAAATAAATATTACACCGCTTACAGATATCTTTTTGGTACTGTTAATTATCATGATGGTTGTAGCTCCTACATTCCAATCAGTAGATAATTCTATCACTATACCAGAAATTAATAGTGGTGTATCCATTGAACAGAAAAATGCTACTGTTTCTGTTACCCAAAGTGGTGCTATGTATTTGAATGATAAAAAAGTAAATCCGGATAATTTGGCAGCTGCATTAATTGAATTAAAACCAACTTTAGAAAAAAAAGAAGTTGTTGTAAAAGCAGATGAAAAAGTCAAAAGTGCAGAAATAATGAAAATAATGAATGCGGCACAAGAAGCTGAATACAAAAAATTAATTGTTGCAGGAGAACCTTTAAATAAAAAAGCTCAAAAAGTTCTTGAACAACAAAATGACATAATCGAACAAAACCAAGAACAACTTGAAGAAATGGGGGTTAATTAATTATGAAAGATTCATTTAATGAAATTAATATTACACCTCTAACCGATATTTTCTTGGTATTGCTTATTATAATGATGGTAATAGCACCATTATTAGACCAACAAGGACTTAATTTAACAGTACCTGAAAATGTTAAGGCTGAAAACGTAAAAGAAGCTAAAACAATTAATTTTGTAGTAACGAACGATGATAAATTTTTATTAAACGGACAAGAAGTTACTGCAGAAAACCTTGAAACAGTAATTGCAGATCAAGCAAAAACATTAACAGATGGTTTATTAATACAATCAGATCCAGAATCAACTCACGGAGCTATTGTTAAACTTATGGATTCTGCAAGAAATGCAGGGGTTACAAATATTTCTGTTGTAGGATTATAATTTATTTTATATCTTGAATTTTTTGCCCTGTAACTTCTTGAACCTTATTCTTTTTCATATCTTGTTCTTGAGAAAGATTATCAATGTATTTATCTAATTTCTTACATCCAATAAAACTTAATGCTGTAGCTGCAGTTCCAATAGCAAACTTTACATAATTTGAGAATTTAGTTTGAAAAGCAACAGTAATACCTATCATTGCAGCAAGAAGGTTTGAAAATAATCTTTGATTATTATTAGTTCTATAAGTTAATTGCCTTCTTCTCATAAATTTATCAAGATTTTCTTCAGGCAAAACATACAATCTATCTTTTGAATTTTTGATGGATTTGTCATTTTCTGATATTAAAACTCTTTTGTTATCTAAGTTTTTAATTAATACAAATTCTAATGACATACAATACCTATAAATAATTATACAGATATTTTAAAACATATAAATATTTTATTTGCTATTAATTAATTTCAAAATATTAAAAGGAAGTTCTCCTCTTTTAACATTATCAGCACCAGTTAATGGATTTCTTACAACCTGTTCAGACATAAATTTATCCTTTGTTAGGAAATAACTTTCACGTCCTAAACCTGCTGGATAATAAATATTATATCCCCTAGAGACTTTATCAGAATTTTTAGGCTTGCTAAACCAACTAACGATTTTACCTGTTTTTTTATCACGAGTTATTTTTATTAAACCATTTTTGTTATTTATGATTTCTCTTGAAAATTTTTCATTGAATTTTTTGATAAAATTTTCTCTTTTTTCTTTCAAAATATCAGCAGCTTTTTTCATTTTTTCTGCAGCTAAATCTTGTGCTGTTTTTTGTTTAAGCAGAGTAACATTTGTTATATGTCCATTATTATAATTACCACTATAAATCTGATATGCTCCATTTTTTGCAAATTCTTTATGAATGAATTTATTATTTTTTGTTAGAACTTGCTTGCAATGATCACTTTGTATAACTTTTGTACCAGAAGGTAATATCTTTGTTGTTATTCCATTTTTTTCTTTTACCCAAATATGATTATTAGCTTTAGTAAGTACATTCTTAGTATCTTTTAGAGCCACTTTTTTAAAACCTTTAGCATACATTTTTAGAGAATTTAGAGATAAATTCATAATAAAAACCCTTTCACACACAATTAGATCACATTTTATAAAAAAATATGAATATATGAATTTGCTCTTTGATATGAACTATTTTACATTAATTAATAATTTATTTTCCCAAGTATATGCAGTTGAGATACTTTCTTCTAATGTTTTTTGAGGGTTCCAACCTAAAACTTCTTTTGCTTTTGAATTATCCGCAACTAAAGAAGCAGGATCTCCTGTACGTCTTGGCATAACATTTACAGGGATTGTTTTTTCTGTAATTTTTTCACAGACTGAAAAAACTTCCTTTACAGTATCACCATTTTTTGTCCCAAGGTTAAAATAATTAGTTTCACCACTGTTATTTAAATACTCTAAAGCTAAAATATGAGCCAGTGCTAAATCTTCAACATTAATATAATCTCTTACGCAAGTCCCATCCTTTGTAGGGTAATCATTTCCAAACATTTCAAAAGTTTTACCTCCACTAAAAGTAGATTTTAAAACATTTGGAATTAAGTGTGTTTCAGGTTCATGCCACTCACCTACTCTAGCTTTAAAATCAGCTCCTGCAACATTAAAATATCTTAATCTGACACTTCTTAAATTATAAGCTTTTGAATAATCATCCATAATTTTTTCAACCATTAATTTAGAATTACCATAAGGATTTATAGGATTTTGAGGATGATTTTCATCAATTGGAATATATTCAGGCTCTCCATAAGTTGCTGCAGTTGATGAAAATACTATTTTTTTTACATCATGTACCATCATTGCATTTAATAAATTCAATGTACCATATACATTATTATAATAATATTTTTGTGGGTCTTTAACAGATTCTCCAACCAAAGATAAAGCTGCAAAATGCACAACTGCATCAATCTGATTTTTTTTAAAAACTGAATTTATATCTTCAAGATTTTTTAAATCACCTTGTATGAATTGAACATTACCTTCTTTTTTTAATGTTTCGACAGTTTCAATATGTCCAGTTTCAAGATTATCAAAAATTACAACATCAATACCTTTAGCTAAAAGAGCTAAAACACAATGACTTCCGATATAACCAGCTCCACCTGTAACTAATATCATATCCTTTACCCTTTATGAACAAATAATTTTATAACTATACAATTATATAACATATAAAAATTAAAGTATAGATTTTTAAATTATTTGAATAGCCACACAATATAACCTTAATTACCAATGAAAGAAAATCTGTTTAACTTAATAATTTATTAGTAGTTTTCTTGGCATAGTAACCAAGAAAAAGGAGGTTAAAAATGACGATTAAAAAACTTACTGTGGCAGCTGCACTTGCCGTTGGTATAACAACGTGTTCTCTTCATTCAGCTATGGCAGCTTGCCCTTGCCAACAACAGCTTCCTGTCGTTTCGGCTCCATCTTGTGGATGTGCACAAGAGAAACCGGTTGTAACAGGTGCTGCTTGTCCTTGTGAAACACAAGAACCTACTTGTGAAAAACAAGCTGACCCTGCTTGTGCATTATGCCCAGGCAAAACAGATTTATGTAAATCTGACATGAAACAGGTATATGCTTACCCTCGTGCTATTTATGGTAACAACAATTACATTGGTAGTGAAAATGATTTTATTTACCGTAACAATGATGGTTTCAGCGTATCTCCTAGAGGACTTGCAGAAACAACTAGCGGAGCAACTGTTGCAACAGATAAAAATATTACAGGTGCAGCAGCTGATATTCCTTGTTTAAATGAACCAACAAGACACAATGGTATTCCTATTATGCGTGATGAATGCAAAATGGATGGAAACTGTACACCTATTCAAATGCAGACAGAAAATTCTATGCAAGCAATCAAAAAAACACTTGTTCCTTTTGAAATAAATCAAATGGGCAATATGACAGGTGGCGCTGCAGGAATGGATACAATGAATATGTTCCCAGATGTTCCTGATGCATATTGGGCTGCATGTGATATTTCTAAATTAGCAATGAATGATGTTGTAGTAGGTTACCCTGATAGAATGTTTAGACCTGCTAGGGAAATCTCAAGAGCTGAATTTGCAACTATGTTAGTAAAAGGTTTTAACAAAGAAGATTGTGGATGTGGATGTTCAACATCTTTCAAAGATGTTCCATCAGACCACTGGGCAAATTCTATGATTGCTAAAGCTGTTAACGAAAACTTAATGAAAGGCTATCCAAACAACTTATTTAAACCTAACAACCCTGTTACAAGAATTGAAGCAATCTGTGCTATGTCAAAAGCTCTTAACTGTAACTTAGATGAGTGTCAAGCTAAAAATATCTTATCTAAATATTGTGATGGAAACAAAGTTCCTGAGTGGGCACAAGTTCCAATTGCTAAAGCATTAGATCAAGGTATTTTGAAGAACACTCAAAATCCTAATATGATTGAACCATTCAAAGAAGCATCTCGTGCAGAAATTTCATCAATGTTACAGGCTACGAGATTAGCAGGTGGCTATGACAAGAACCCAACAACTGCTAACGAATGTTGTCCAGTACAAGACGATAGACAAGCGTATGTAGAAAATCAAGAAATTGTTAAACTTCCTACATTACAACTTGAATTTAAAGATGAAGTAAACGCAAAATCATCTCACGTTGGTCAAAGATTTGCTGCTACAACATTAGAAGATGTTACTATTGACGGACAATTATATCCTTGTGGCTCAAAAGTAATAGGTAAAGTTGTTGAAGTTATAAGACCATCAGGTTGTCAAAAAGGTGCATTAAAACTTGCATTTACAGAAATTGAAAATTGTGGATGTAAAGCTACATTACCAAAACAAATATTAACAGCACAAATTGATAAATCTAATACTCCAAATATAGTTTCTAGACTTGTATCAATGCCATTTACTTGGGCTGGTTCGTTAGTTGGTATCGTTGGACGAACAACAGGTGGTATGTTATCTAACTTAGGTAACGCTGCTGAAGACATTTCTAGTGGTGTTGGTATCGCTTTAGGTGAAACATTCCAAGGTCAATTTGGAGCTGCTGGGCGTAGCCTTGCTGATGCCGTATATGACACAGTAAAAGCACCTATTGATCTAACTAGAACTGCTATATCAGGTACAACTGGTTTATTACAAACAACAGGTGATGAAGTAGCTTATTTAGTTGATGCTAAAGGATACAAAATCTCTGCAATTAATCCGAAAGAACACGTGACTATTGCTTTCGGTTGTAGCGAATAGTGAGTAATCTAATAATCGTTCGCACAAAGGATAAGCCGTCAAAATGGCGGCTTATTTCTTTATAATATTGAAAACTATAAAAACTAGGTTATAATAAATTTATGAGTATCGTTGGGGCAATAAACAGCTATCAAAATATTGAGAATTTTTATGTCTTTAATTCTAATAAAATTACAGACAATAATTTTAATACCCAAATATCATTTGATAACAATAAGCTTCTTAATGATGAAGCTACAAACACAACAATTTCTTCAAAAGCAATGGAACTATACAAAGCTGAACAAAATCAACCTAAAGAAGAATTAACTCCACAAGAAGAACAAGAATTAGCTAAACTAAAAAATACAGATGCCGAAGTTAAAAGACATGAAAATGCACACAAAGCCATGGCTGCAGGGTTACAAACATCAGGACCCAATTACGAATATGAAACAGGACCAGATGGCAAAAAATATGCAGTTGCAGGAGATGTAAATATTAGTTATCAGAAGAGTTCTGACCCTGAAATAAATCTTAAAAATGCACAAAAGCTTAAAGCTGCTGCACTTGCTCCTGCTGAACCATCTGCACAAGATAGAAGTGTTGCAAGAAAAGCTGATATGGAAATAGCTAAAGCAAAACAAGAAATTTTAGAAGAACAACAAAATAAAGATAATGAAAATAATAATACACAAGATACATAATATAAGTGTATTTTTTACCATATTAAAATATGTGAAACCCCTATAAATAAAGGGCTTGCATATTATTTAAAAATGATTATAATGTAAGTAGAAGTTCTGTTAAAATCAACAATTACCAATGTAACTACTTTACTGAAGGAGTTATAATGAAATTTATTAATTACATTATTTCAAAAATTCTTGCTCACCTTGAAAAAATAGGTATGCAAGCCTCTAAACATATTGCTTTTTAATATTAAAAAGTATAATTAAAAAGCGTGGCTTTTACCCCACGCTCAGTTTATATACTGTTTTACTAGACATCATTAATATCTAGCTAGATATTTATCTATTTCCCATTGAGTTACAGAAATACGGTAATCATCCCATTCTTTTTCTTTTGCTGTAACAAATTCATTCATTATATGCTGACCTAATGCGGCATTAGCAACTAAGGATTTATCTAATAATTCTACAGCTTCACTCAATGTTCCTGGAAGAGAATCAATCTTTTGTCTTTTTCTTTCCTTACTAGTTAATTTATAAATATTAGCTTCAACTGGAGCAGGAGGATCAATTTTATTTCTGATACCATCCAAACAAGCTTCTAATATTGTAGCAAATGCTAAATATGGATTACAAGCAGGATCTGGAGATCTTAATTCAACTCTTGTTGCAACTCCACGTTTTGCAGGAACTCTTAATAATGCACTTCTATTTGCTAAAGACCAAGCTAAATACACTGGCGCTTCATATCCTGGAACTAAACGTTTATAACTATTTACTGTTGGATTTAATATTGCTGTAATGCTTTTAACGTGTTTTAATAATCCACCAATTGCATATTTTGCTATATCTGAAAGTTGGTATTCTGCATTTTCATCATAGAATGCATTCTTACCTTCTTTAAACATTGAAATATTACAGTGCATACCTGAGCCATTAATTCCATAAATTGGTTTTGGCATAAATGTTGCATGCAAACCATGCAAAGCAGAAATTGCTTTTACTACAACCTTAAATGTTGCAACATTATCTGCCGTTGTTAAAATATCTGCATATTTAAAATCAACTTCATGTTGTCCATCTGCAACTTCATGATGAGATGCCTCTATATCAAAATTCATTTCATGTAATGTGTTTACAATATCAGATCTTACATCTTCTCCTAAATCTTCTGGCCCTACATCATAATAACCTGCTTTATCCATTGTAGTTGTTGTAACATTACCATCTTCATCTTTGGCAAATAAGAAGAATTCTGCTTCTGGTCCCATATTCATTGTAAAACCTAATTTTTTAGCTTCATTCATTAATCTTTTTAAATTACATCTTGGACAACCTTCAAATGGAGTTCCATCTGCATTATAAATATCACAAATAATTCTTGCAGATTCATAACCTTCAATATCCCTCCAAGGCAATACTTCAAATGTATTCTTATCTGGATAGAAAAACATATCTGATGTTTCTATATTTCTAAATCCTTTTATTGACGATCCATCTAACATAATTTCATTTGCTAATACTTTATCAATATGAGTTGCAGGAATAGAAATATTTTTTACCTGACCATTTATATCAACGAATTGTAACTTTATAAAACGAATATTTCGGTCTTTTATTATTTTTTTAATATCCTCTTCAGTATAATTTTTACCATCTGTTCTTTGATAAGTGAATTCACTCATAAAGCCTCCAATTATTCTCTAACTTCTCTATTTACGTATTTAATTAAAATACATATTTCTAATATGGTCAATATGTTTAGATATTAAGAATAAATAAAGAATAATTACTATTTCAAATTCTAATAATTTTTAAAAAAAATATTTCAAATCCTGCAACTCATATAGATAAAGTGTTAGCAAAAGAAATAATGTTAGATTGTTCATCTATTAAAGGTTTTAGAAAAATAGAAACATCAGATATCTTTTACTATCCTGATAAAAACA